>MEGM01000001.1 GCA_001725505.1 Rubrivivax sp. SCN 70-15
TGCACGACGCGGTGGCCGCGGTCGACCATCTGGTCGCCGCCGGTCGGGTCGACGGCCGCCGCGTCGCGATCCGCGGCGGCAGCGCGGGCGGCTTCACGGTGCTCTCCGCCCTGGCCTTCACGGATCGCTTCGCCGCCGGCATCAACTACTACGGCGTCGCCGACCTGGAGACGCTGGCCGCCGACACGCACAAGTTCGAGTCGCGCTACCTCGATTCACTGGTCGCGCCGCTGCCCGAGGGGCGCGACATCTACCGTGCGCGCAGCCCGGTGCACCACATGGCGCAGTGTCGCGCGGCACTGATCACCTTCCAGGGCAGCGACGACCGGGCCGTGCCGCCGGCGCAGAGCCGCGCGATCGTCGACGCCGCACGCGCGGCGGGCTGCCCGGTGGCCTATCTCGAATTCAAGGGCGAGGGCCACGGATTCCGCCAGGCGGCGAACATCGCGCGCGCGCTGCGCAGCGAGGTGGCCTTCCTCGGCCGCGTGTTCCACTTCACGCCGGCGGGCGAGCCGCTGGCGCTGGAGATCGACAACGAGGCCGCGCTGCGGCGCGGCTGACCCGGCCTGCGCGCCCGCGGCGTCAGACGCTGACGCGGCAGGCGCTCTCGGAGCCGCTCCAGTCGGCCAGCCGGCCTTCGAGCGCGACGCCGCGACGCACCGCGGTCATCTCGGCGACGATCGCCAGCGCGATCTCCGGCGGCGTCCTGCCACCCAGGTTCAGACCCACCGGGCCGCGCAGGCGCTCGAGTTCGGCCGCGCTGACGTCGAAGTCGAGCAGCCGCCTGCGCCGGGCGTCGTTGTTGCGGCGCGAGCCGAGCGCACCGACGTAGAAGGCCGGCGTCTTCAGCGCCTCCATCAGCGCCAGATCGTCGAGCTTGGGGTCGTGCGTGACGGCGACGACCGCGCTGTGCGGGTCGAGGTTCATCGCGAGCACCAGGTCGTCGGGCATCATCCGCGACAGCGTCACGCCCTCCATCCCGGCCCAGCCCTCGTGGTATTCCTCGCGCGGGTCGCAGACGGTGACGCGGTAGTCCAGCATCACCGCCATCGCCGCCAGGTAGCGGCTGAGCTGGCCGGCACCGATGATCAGCAAGCGCAGGCGCGGCCCGTGCACGGTCTCGAGCGTCTGGCCGTCGAACTGCAGCCGGTCGCCGTCGCTCGACGGCTGCAGCGAGACCAGGCCGGTCGCCATCTCGAGCCGGCGGCGCACGACGCGGTGCTCCTCGATCGCGCTCAGCAGCTCGCGCAGCAGCGACTGCGGGCCGAGCGGCTCGAGCACGATCTGCACCGTGCCACCGCAGGGCAGGCCGAAGCGCTGCGCCTCGTCGGCGGTGACGCCGTAGGTCGTGCTCTGCGGCAGCCGCTGCGCGAGCTCGCCGCGCTTGACGCGCTCGATCAGGTCGTCCTCGATGCAGCCGCCCGACAGCGAGCCGGCCACCTGCCCGTCGTCGCGGATAATCATCAGGCTGCCCGGCGGGCGCGGGCTGCTGCCCCAGGTGCGCACCACCGTGCCGAGCACGACGCGGTGGCCGCGGTTCATCCAGTCCATCGCGCTGCGGATGACTTCGACGTCCATGCTGTTCATCGAGGGCTCTCCTTGCTGGCAGGGCCGTCAGCTTGCCACAGGCGCGCGGCATTTGCAGCCGTCGGCCTGACTGTTCCTAGACGGCGCAGTAGCGCTCCTGGATCTCGCGGTCGGCCAGAAGATCGGCGGCGTCGCCCTGGTGCACGATCCGACCCTGGTCGAGAATCACGGCGCGGTCGGAGATCTGCAGTGCGCGCTCGACGTTCTGCTCGACGAGCAGGATCGTCGTGCCCTCGCGCTTCATGCGCGCGAAGAGCTGGAACATCTCGTGCACGAGCAGCGGCATGATGCCTTCCGACGGCTCGTCGAGCAGGATCATGCGCGGGCGCGCCATCATCGCGCGCGCGATCGCCAGCATCTGCTGCTCGCCGCCGGACAGCGAGGTGCCCTCCTGCTCCATGCGCTCGTCCAGGCGCGGGAAGGTGCGCGCGATCTCGGCGATGCGCTCGCGCTCCAGGTGCCGCTCGCGACCGGCGATCAGGCCCAGGCGCAGGTTCTCGCGCACCGTCAGGCCCGGGACGATGCGCCGCTCCTCGGGCACGTAGGCCAGCCCGAGGTGGAAGCGCGCATGCGCCGGCCGGCCCAGGATCTCCTCGCCGTCGAAGCGCACCGACCCGCCGCGCCTGGCCATCAGGCCCATGATGGCCTTGAGCGTGCTCGTCTTGCCTGCGCCGTTGCGCCCCATCAGCGTGACGATCTCCCCCGCCCGGACCTCGAAGTCCAGACCCTGGACCACATGACTGCGGCCGTACCAAGCATCGAGCCCTTGGACTTTCAGCATGATCAGCCCTGCCCGAGGTACACGCGGCGCACCTCGTCGTTGGCACGGATCTCGGCCGGCGTGCCCTCGGCGAGGAATTCGCCGTGGTGCAGCACCAGCGGCCGCTCGCAGATGCCCATCACCAGCTTCATCTTGTGCTCGACCAGGATCACCGAGCGCTCGGCGGCGAGCGCGACGATCAGGTCCATCATCACGCGCGTTTCCTCGGGCGACATGCCCGCCGTCGGCTCGTCCATCAGCAGCAGCACCGGGTCGCTCGCCAGCGCCATCGCCACTTCCAGCGCGCGCTGCTGGCCGTGCGCGAGGTCGGCGGCCGGCCGGCGGCGCAAGTCCGCGAGGCCGACGCGCTCGAGCAGTGCGTCGGCGCGCTCGGCGAGCTCGGTCATCGTCGCACGCGCCTTGAGCAGTTCGAAGCGCGAGCGGCGCATCTGCGCGGCGACGCGCACGTTCTCGTGCGCGCTGAGCTGCTGGAAGACGTTGGTGATCTGGAAGCTCTTGGCGATGCCGATGCGCGCGAACTCGTGCTGCGCCAGGCCGGTGATGTCCCGGCCCTGGAAGTTCAGTCGTCCGCTGCTGGGCGGGAAGGCGCCGCTGACGACGTTGAAGAACGTGCTCTTGCCCGCGCCGTTGGGGCCGATGATCGCGCTCAGACGGCCCGCCTCGAAGCGCGCACTGACGCCATTGAGGGCGACGAAGCTCCCGAAGCGCTTGGTGAGGCCCTGGACCTCGAGGATCGGCACCGCGCCACTCATCGGGCACGCTCCAGGCGCCGGACCAGGGTGCCCCAGATGCCGGCGGGGAAGAAGAGCACGCAGGCCATGAAGACCACGCCCACCACGGCCATCCAGTGCGAGGTCACGTTGGTGACCACGTCCTCGAGCGTCAGGAACACGCCCGCGCCGACGAAGGGGCCGAAGAAGGTGCCCATGCCGCCGAGCAGGCACATCATCACCGCCTGGCCCGACAGCAGATAGCCCAGCGAATCGATCGGCACCACCGACAGGTGCAATGCGCGCAGCGCACCGGCGAGCCCGCACAGAGTCGCCGACAGCACGAAGACGAGCAGCTTCGTGCGCGCGACGTCGTAGCCGCAGGCGGCGGCGCGCTTCTCGTTCTCGCGCACCGCCTCCATCACGGCACCGAAGGGCGACGCGAGCAGCCGCGAGACGAACCACAGCGCCGCCGCGACGAAGGCCAGGATCACGTAGTACTTGGTCGTCGGGTCGAGGAAGTCGACCTTCCAGCCGAAAACGCGCATCGCGGGCACGTCGATCCCGCGCAAGCCGTTCTCGCCGCCGGTCCAGCGCTCGGCCTTGTAGAAGGCGTAGTAGACGATCTGCGCCAGCGCCAGCGTGACCATCGAGAAGTAGATGCCCCGGGTGCGGATCGCGAGCCAGCCGATCACCAGCCCGATCAGCGCCGCCGCCGCCACGCCGAGCAGCAGCGCCAGACCCCAGGGCCAGCCGCCATGGACCATCGCGATGCCGGTGGCGTAGCTGCCCACGCCCAGGAACGCGGCGTGGCCGAACGACAGCAGCCCGGTGTAGCCGAAGAGCAGGTTGAAGCCGACCGCGAACAAGCCGAAGATCAGCACGTTGACCGCCAGCGCCTGGTACGGCATCAGCAGCGGGAAGAAGACCAGGAACAGGATCGCCGCCGCCACGCGGTAACGGCGCACGAGCGCGACGGCGCCGCCGATCGACCCGCTCACCCGAGCATCCCGGGCTTGCCGAAGAAGCCCTGCGGGCGCACCAGCAGCACCAGAGCCATCAGCACGAAGATCGACAGGTCGGCGAGGTCCGGCGCGAACAGCGAGGTCATCGAGAACACGATGCCCACCAGCATCCCGGCCACCACGGCCCCCGGCAGCGAGCCCATCCCGCCGACGACCGTGACGACGAACGACTCGGCCAGCACCGGGATGCCCATCTCCGGGTTCACCGCGCGCGTCGGCGCGGCGAGCACGCCCGACAGCCCGGCGATCGCCGTGCCCAGCGCGAACACGAGCAGCCAGACGCGTGCGACGTCGACGCCCAGCACCTTGAGGATCTCGCCGTCACGCGAGCCGGCGCGGATGATCAGCCCGTAGCGCGTCTTCTCGAGGAACAGCCACAGCGCTGCGACCACCACCGCGGTGGCAGCGATCAGGAACAGGCGGTACTTGGGGAAGTAGCCGAAACCCAGGTCGACGGCGCCGCGCAGCGCAGCGGGCGTCGACGACGGCAGGCCGCCGATGCCGAAGAGCACGCGCATCGCCTCGATCAGCACCCAGCTCAGGCCGAAGGTCAGCAGCAGCGGGTAGTCGATGCCGCGGCCGTACAGCGGCCGCACCAGGAAGCGCTCGGTGACCAGGCCGACCGCGCCGACGACGAGCGGCGTCAGCACCAGGCTGAACCAGAAGTTGCCGGTCAGGCCGAGGAAGTACAGACCGATGAACGCGCCGACCATGAAGAAGGCGCCGTGCGCGAAGTTGACCACGCCCAGCATGCCGAAGATCAGGCTCAGGCCCAGCGCCAGCAACGCATAGACGGCGCCCAGCGCGATGCCGGTCACCAGCTGCAGCAACAGCAGCGAGGGCGTGATCTCCATCGCGGCGCCGCCCTCAGGCCTTGAAGCCGAGCTCGGCGCAGCTGCGCAGGTTGGCCTCGTTCGGCGCTTCGACCTCGAGCACGTTGAAGACGTCGTTCTTGTCCTTCATGCCCTTGGACTTGCTCTCGACGACGATAACCGACTGCACCGACTGGTGGTCGCAGGCGCGGTAGAACTGCGGCCCCTTGTACCAGTCGTACTTGAGCCTGGCCAGCGCCATGGCAACCGCGGTCGAGTCGGTGGCGTTCGCGTCGTTGACCGCCTGCAGCACGCTCTTGATGCCGGCGTAGCCGAGCGCACCGTAGTCAGACGGCACCGCGCCGGCGTAGGCGGCACGGAAGGCATCGTTGAACTTCTTCGCGCTCGGGATGCGGTCCTCCAGGCCCCAGTAGTACGAGGTGCCGCCGATGATGCCCTCGAACGCGTCGGCGCCGCCCGCCTGGCGCGCGGTGTACAGCAGCACCGGGGTGATGATGCGCGTCGTCTGCTTGATGCCGAAGTCGGTCGCCTGCTTGGCGCTGTTGACCAGATCGCGGCCGAAGTTGCACAGCACGAGGATGTCGGGCTTGAGCGCCTGGATGCGCGGCAGGAAGGCCGAATAGTCGGCGGTGCCCAGCGGGTGGCGGATGTCGGCCAGCGTCTGCATGCCGAAGGCCTCGCCGGCGCGCTGGAAGCCGCGCACCATCTCGTGGCCGTAGGCGTAGTCGGCGGTCAGGTAGACCACCTTCTTGCCGAACTTGGGGAACGCGTAGCGCGCCACCGCACCGGCGGTCATGTGCGGGTTGAGCGCCTCGTGGAAGGTGTAGGTGCCGGCCTCCTTGGCCTCGTTGATGGTGTCGGACTGGCTGATCGAATTGAACAGCACCTTGCGCTCGCGCGTGATCGCGTTGATCGACAGCTGCGTGGCCGCCGACAGCGAGCCGACGATGAAGTTGACCTTGTCCTTCTCGATCAGCTCGAGCGTGCGCGTCGCCGCCTCGCCGGGGTTGAGCTTGGTGTCGCGCACGATCAGCTCGGCCATCTGGCCCTTGTGGCCGCCCGCGGCGTTCCATTCCTTGACCGCCAGCTGCGCAGCGCGCACCTGGTCCTGCGCTTCGGCCGAGAACGGGCCGGTGAGCGGCGTCGGGAAGCCGATCCTGATCGCGCCGGCCTGGGCGCGGGCGATGTGGAACAGCGCCGGGCCGGTGGCCAGCGCGGTGCCGGCAATGATCAGGCTGCGGCGGCGGGGATTGTTCAGCGTCGTGCTCATCGGGCTTGTCTCCTTGGGGCGGTGGGTGGCGCAGGCTTCAGACGGCCTGTGCTTCGGGGGTTCGGGGGTCGACGGTCTCGAACAGGGCCGGGTCGATGGCGGTCTGGCGCATGACCGTCTGCGCATCCCGATGCGCCGGGCGGCCGCGGTTCTGGGCTTCGAGGTACGCGCCCAGGCGGCGCGCGCGTTCGGCCACGCTCGCGCCGACCGGCTGACGCAGCGCGGCGTAGCGGCGCAGCGCCTGCGGCGTGGCGCCTTCGAGCGCGATCGATTCGGCCAGCGCCATCGCGTCGTCGCCGGCCTTGGCCACGCCCATGCCGACATGCGGACGGGCGACGACGGCCGCGTCGCCGAGCAGCGCGATGCGGTCGAAGGCGAACCGGGGCGACACCAGGTCGTGGATCGGCTGCAGGAAGGGCGCCGTGCTCTTCTCGACGATCTCGGCGAACTGCGGCGCGAGCCGGGCGCGCGCCGCCTCGCGCGCCGCGGCGACCTGGCGCCAGGACACCTGATGCGGCGCGATGCCGCCGGGGTGGTGCACGCCGTCGGCGTCGGTCATCAGCGCATCGAGCTCGGCGCCTTCGGCCGCGGGCCGGTACCAGACGAAGTTCCAGCGCCGCGCGCCGGGCTCGACGCTGTTGTCGGCCCCGGCCACCGGGTAGCCGAGCATCTGCTCCCCGTCGGGCAGGCCGAAGCCGAAGTGCCCGAACAGGGTGCTGCGCGTGTGGCGCGACAGGCTGACCTCGTCGCAGACGCCGCGCCAGGCGACGTAGCCGGCGTAGACCGGCTGCACTTCGGGCGCGAGCTGCGCCCGCACGCTCGAGCGGATGCCGTCGGCCGCGACGAGCAGGTCGCCATGCAGCACCTCGGCGTCGGCGAGCGCGGCGCTGACGCCATCGGCGCGCGACTCGACCCTCACCACCTGCGCCCCGAGGCGGTAGCAGGCGGCCGGCAGTGCCGCGCGCAGCAGGGCGTAGAGGCGGCCCCAGGACGTGAGGCATTGGGCGTGGTCCCAGGCGGCGGCGACCTGCCCCGACGCGTCGCGCACCACCCGGGATGCGACTTGCACGCCGAGCGTGCGGTCGACCACCGCGCCGGCGGCACGCAGCGCGGCACGCAGGCTGTCGTGGGTGACGATGCCCGCACCGCGGCCCTCCAGCGAACGCGGCGAACGCTCGAGCACCTGCACCTCGTGGCCGGCACGCAGCAGCAGGTTGGCGGCCATCAGGCCGCCCAGCGAACCACCGACGACGAGGATCCGGCCCATCGTGTCAGGCGCCCGACGCCGCCTGCTCTTCGGCCGGGAAATTGAGCTCGACGACGACGCCGTTGGGGTCGTCGACGAAGACCTGGTGCAGCCCGAGCAGGGGCACGGTGCGCTCGCGGTGCGCCACGCCCTGGGCGCGCAGCCGCGCCAGCGTGGCGGCCAGGCCGGTGGCGAAGAACGCCACGTGGTCGACCGCGCCGGTGCCGTGCAGGCTCGCCGCGTCGCGGTCGCCGAGGTACTGCTTCAGCCCTTCGGGGTCGTCCCTGTCGACACCGATGACGTGCACCACCGCGTTCGCATAGACCTTCGTGTCGCCCGCGTAGAGCCACAGCCCGGGAAACGGAAACGGCGGCCGCGGCCCGACCACCAGGCCGAGCAGGCCGCAGTAGAAGCGCTCGCAGGCCGGCAGGTCCAGGCTGCGGATCGAGAAGTGGTTCAGCGTCAGCGCCATCGACGGTCTCCTTGCGGGCTCTCAGGCGCGCGGCCGCGCCGGCGCCAGCACCTCGGGCACCTGCGCCAGCAGGCCCCGGATGCGGTCGCGGATGAAGGTCTCGATCAGCGCCGCGTCGCCCTCGCCGGCAAACTGCTGCTGGTAGACCAGCGGCCAGATGCCCAGGTGGTAGATCAGCCCGCCGTGAAACCCCATCAGCAAGGCCTCCTCGCGCGGCGTGGCCTTCGCGCGCGACCGGCTGCCCGCAGAGCGCCGGGCCTCGCGCAGCAGGCGCGGGAAGAGCTTCTCGCGCACGAGCGCGAAGTAGCGTGTCGGGATCAGCCCGTCGCTGAGCCCTGAATGCACCAGGATGCGCAGCCATTCGGGCGTCAGGATCGCCGCCAGGTACTCGACGTAGAAGGCGTGCAGCTTGTCCTCGACGGCCGGCCGCGGATCGTCGAGCAGCGCCTCCCAGCGCGTCTCCCAGCGTCCCGCGATCACCTGCTCGTAGACGCGCTCGATCAGCGAGCGCTTGGTCGGGAAGTAGTGGTACAGCAGCGTGTGCGCGATGCCGAGCTCGGCCGCGAGCTCGCGCATCTGTGCGTCCAGCCCGCGCCGCGCGAAGAAGTCCGCGGCGCCGTCGACGATCTGCTGTTCGCGTTCGCGCGCATCCATCCGGCGCCGTACGGCGGGCGGTGCCTTGGTGCGGGTTTCTTCCGTATTGACCATCTGCTCAACTCTGCTCAAATTGTTGAACGCTCGGTCAACAAGCCCCATCCCGACAAACCCTAGAGCCTGCCTCGCCGTCCCGGCGGGCCCGGCGCGAGAGCCGCCGCCATGAAATCGTCCGCCTTCGACTACGTGCGCGCCGAGTCGGCGCAACACGTGTACGAGCTCCTGACGCAGCACGGCGACGACGCGCGCGTGCTCGCCGGCGGGCAGACGCTGCTGGCGACGCTGAACATGCGCATGTCCCAGCCCGCGCTGCTGGTCGACATCGGCGCGCTCGACGCGCTGCGCGGCATCGCGGTGCGCGACGGCGTGCTGCGCATCGGCGCGCTCGTGCGGCATGTCGAGATCGAGGAATCCGCGCTCGTCGCGACGCATGCGCCGCTGCTCGCGCAGGCGGCGCCGCACATCGCGCACCGCGCGATCCGCAACCTCGGCACCTGGGGCGGTGCGCTGGCCTACGCCGATCCGGCGGCCGAATGGCCGGCATGCGTGCTGGCGCTGGACGGCGTGATCGTGCTGCACAGCGCGCGCGGCGAGCGCCGCGTGCCGGCACAGGACTTCTTCCAGGGCATCTACACGACGGCGCGGCAGGACGACGAGCTGCTCGCCGCGGTCGAGCTGCCCGTGCTCGGCGCCGCAGAGCGACAGCACTTCGACGAGCTCGCGCGCCGCCACGGCGACTACGCGGTGGCGGGCCTGGCGGCCCGGGCGCGCCGCCTCGGCGACGGCTCGACCGAGTTCCGCCTCGCCTTCCTGAGCCTGGGCGACCGGCCGATCCGTGCCCGCGGCGCCGAGCGCGTGCTGCAGGGCGGAGCCCTCGACGATGCGCGCATCGCCGACGCCGACGCGGCGCTGCGCGCCGAGCTCGAGCCGTTCGCCGATCTCACCCACTCGGCCGCTGCGAAGACGCAGATGGCGGCGACGCTGATGCGCCGCGCGGTGCAGGCACTGACCCAGGAGCGCCGATGAGCACCCCGACCGACCACCCGACCGCCCGCGTGCACGTGGAGGTGAACGGCACGACGCTCGTGCGCGACGTCGAATGCCGCAAGCACCTGGTCGATTTCCTGCGCGAGGACTGCGGCCTGAAGGGCTCGCACCTGGGCTGCGAGCACGGCGTCTGCGGCGCCTGCTCGGTGCGGCTGGACGGCAGGGTCGTGCGCGGCTGCCTGGTGCTGGCGGTGCAGGCCGACGGCCATCGCGTCGAGACCGTCGAGACGCCGACGCCGTCGCCGCGGCTGCGCGCTCTGCAGGACGCCTTCGTCGAGCACAACGCACTGCAGTGCGGCTACTGCACCCCGGGCATGCTGATGGCGGCGCTGGACCTGGTCGAGCGCCGGCCCGACGCGGACCGCGAGCAGGTGCGCGCGTGGATGAGCGGCAACTACTGCCGCTGCACCGGCTACCACGCGATCGTCGATGCGGTCTGCGCCGTGCTGGAACAGCAGCGCGCCGGGCGCTTCGGCGCGGAGGCACAGGCATGAACCACCCGACCGAGATCCCGACCCGGCGCGACCTGGGCGCCGAGCTGCCTGCCGTGACCGAGGACCAGCGCCACATCGGCGTGGCGATCCCGCGCGAGGGCGTGCGCCGGCTCACGCAGGGGCGGGGCCAGTACATCGACGACATCGAGCTGCCGCGTCTGGCGCACGTGGTGTACTGGCGCAGTCCGGTGGCGCACATGCGCATCACGCGCATCTTGCGCGACGCGGCGCGCGCGCTGCCGGGCGTGATCGCGGTCGTCACCGGGCCCGAGATCGCCGCCATCTGCAAGCCCTGGGTCGCGACGCTGGCGCACCTGGCCGGGATCAAGAGCGCACCCCAGTTTCCGCTCGCGATCGAGCGCGCCACCTGGCAGGGCGAGCCGGTGGTGGCCGTGGTCGCCGAGACCCGCGCCCGCGCCGAGGAGGCCCTCGCGCTGCTCGAGGTCGAATGGGAGGACCTGCCCGCGGTGCTGGACACCGAGACGGCGCTCGACCCGACGACGCCGCTGATCCACCCCGGGCTCGGCGACAACCTGTGCTTCACGCGCAGCCTGGACACCGGCGGCGTCGACGAGGCCTGCGCGCGGCCCGATGCGGTCGTGTTCGAGGAGACCTACGTCCTCGGCCGCCACACCGGCGTGACGCTCGAGCCGCGCAGTCAGATCGCCGACTGGACCCCAGGCCGGACGCCGGCCGAGGGCCGGCTCACGGTCCATCATTCCTGCCAGGCCCCGCACATGATGCAGGACCTGTACTGCCGCCAGTTCGACCTGCAGGAGTCGCAGGTGCGGGTGATCTGCCGCGATGTCGGCGGGTCGTTCGGCATCAAGGTCCACGCCTACCCGGACGATTTCGCGACGGTGGCCCTGTCGATGCTGCTGAACCGGCCGGTGAAGTTCGTCGCCGACCGCATCGAGAGCTTCGTCAGCGACATCCACGCGCGCGAGCACCGCATCAAGGGCCGCATCGCGGCCACGCGCGCGGGCGAGATCCTGGCCTTCGAGATCGACGACCTCACCGGCATCGGCCCCTACAGCGTGTTCCCGCGCACCAGCGGCATCGAAGGCAACCAGGTCGTCAACCTGACCGGCGGGCCGTACCGGCACAAGGCCTACCGCGCGCACCTGAAGGTGGTGTTCCAGAACAAGGTGCCGACCTGCCAGTACCGCGGCGTGGGCCACCCGATCGCCTGCGCCGTGACCGAGGCGCTCGTCGACGGCATCGCGGCCCGGCTCGCGATGGACCCGATCGAGCTGCGCCAGCGCAACGTGATCCCCGACGATGCTTATCCGGCCACCGGCGCGTCGGGCATCCGGCTCGAGCTGCTGTCGCACGAGGCCTGCCTGCGAGAGGCACGACGGCTCTGCGACTACGACGCGCTGCGCGCCGAGCAATCGCGGCTGCGCGAGGCGAAGGTCTACCGCGGCATCGGCGTCGCGACGCTGATCGAGCTGACGAACCCGAGCGCCGCCTTCTACGGCGTCGGCGGGGCGCGCATCGCGTCACAGGACGGCGCGACGGTCCGCCTCGAGCCCAGCGGGGCGCTCACGGTGCTGAGCAGCGTCGGCGAGCAGGGTCAGGGCGCGGAGGCCGTGTTCGCGCAGATCGCGGCCGACGCGGTCGGGGTCGACATCGAGCGCGTGCGCGTCGTCACCGGCGACACCGACGCCACGCCCTACGGTGGCGGCACCTGGGCCAGCCGGGGCGTGGGCATCGGCGGCGAGGCCGTGCTGCAGGCCGGACAGGCGCTGCGCGAGAACATCCTCGCCACCGCGGCCGCGATCCTGAAGCGCGAGCGGCAGGGCTTGCGCGTGCTGCGCGGCGGCATCGTCGACGCGGTCTCGGGCGAACGGCTGCTCGAGCTGGCCGAGCTCGGCCGCATCGCCTACTTCCGATCGGACACGCTGCCTGCCGGGTTCACGCCCGAGCTCATGGTCACGCGCCACTACGCGCAGCGCGACTACCCCTTCATCTTCACCAACGGCGTGCAGGTCAGCCACGTCGAGGTCGACGTCGACACCGGCTTCGTCAGGCTGCTCAAGCACTGGGCGGTCGAGGACTGCGGGCGCGTCGTGAACCCGATGCTGGTCGACGAGCAGATGCGCGGTGCCATCGTCCAGGGCATCGGCGGCGCGCTGTTCGAGGAATGCCTGTACGACACCGACGGCACGCTGCGCAACGGCAACATGGCCGACTACCTGGTGCCGATGGCCGCCGAGATGCCCGACATCGTCGTCTCGCACGTGCAGTCGCCGACGAAGAGCTCACAGCTCGGCGCCAAGGGCGCCGGCGAGGCCGGTACGGCCGGCGCGCCGGCAGCGGTGATGAACGCGATCAACGATGCGCTCGCGCCGTTCGGAGCGCGCGTGTCCTCTCAGCCGATCACGCCGGAGAAGATCCTGCGCGCGCTGGGGAAGATCTGAGCCGACCTGGTGCGATTCATGCGCTCACAGGCTCTCAGATCGGCTTGAGCGGGCCGGCGAACTTCTCGGTCAGCGGCTTGTGCCCGAGCGGCGGGAAGTCGATCGGGATGTCGGGCACCTTGCGGTCGGGGATGTGCGCGAGCAGGTGACGGATCAGCGTGAGCCGGCCGCGGCGCTGGTCGTTGAAGTCGACCAGCGTCCACGGTGCGTGCCGGGTGTGGGTCGCGGCCAGCATCTCGTCGCGCGCGCGGCCGTAGTCGGCGTACTTGGCGCGTGCCTGCATGTCGATCGGCGACAGCTTCCAGCGCTTGAGCGGATCTTCGAGCCGCTCGGCGAAGCGCTGCTCCTGCTCGGCCTGGTCGACGGTGAGCCAGTACTTGAAGAACAGGATCCCTTCGTCGACGAGCATGCGTTCGAACACCGGGGCCTGCTTCAGGAAGAGGGCGACCTCGTGCTCGGTGCAGTAGCCCATCACGCGCTCGACCCCGGCGCGGTTGTACCAGCTGCGGTCGAACAGCACCATCTCGCCGGCCGCTGGCAGGTGCGGCACGTAACGCTGGAAGTACCACTGCGTGCTCTCACGCTCGGTCGGCTTGGGCAGCGCGACGGTGCGGCACTGGCGCGGGTTCAGCGTGGCCAGGATCGCGTTGATCGAGCCGCCCTTGCCCGCGGTGTCGCGGCCTTCGAACAGCACGACGAGCCTCTGGCCGGTGTGCTGCAGCCAGCGCGAGAGGTCGTTCAGTTCGAGCTCCAGCGCGGCGAGCTGCTCGTAGTACTCGCTCTTGCCGAGCCGGCCGTTTGGCTTGCCGTCGGCCTTGGCACCCGGCTTGCCGTTCTTCTTGCCCATCGTCGCGGCCTCAAGGGTTGTCGAACAGCGAATGATGCGCCTGGCGCAGCTCGCGCTTGAGCAGCTTGCCGCTGGGGTTCTTCGGCAGCGCGTCGACGAAGACCACGCGCTTGGGCGCCTTGAACGGCGCGAGGTGGGCGCGGCAATGCTCGAGCACCGCGGGCTCGTCGAGCTCGGCGCCGGCCTTCGCGACGACGACCGCGACCACCGCCTCGACCCAGCGCGGGTGCGGCAGCCCGACCACCGCGACCTCGCTCACGCCGGGAAGGCGGTAGATCGCTTCCTCGACCTCGCGGCTCGCGACGTTCTCGCCGCCGGTCTTGATCATGTCCTTCTTGCGGTCGACGACCGTGATGTAGCCCTCGGCATCGATCGTCGCGAGGTCGCCCGAGTGGAACCAGCCGCCCTCGAACGCGGCAGCGGTGCGCGCGTCGTCGTGGAAGTAGCCGGCCATCAGCTGCGGGCTGCGGTGCACGATCTCGCCGACGGCGCGGCCGTCGCGCGGCACGTCGTTCATCGCGTCGTCGACGACGCGCGTCTCGACGTTGAGCGCGGCGCGGCCGCAGGAGCCGGCCTTGCGCAGCTGGTCCTCGGGGCCGAGCATCGTCGCCAGCGGCGCGATCTCGGTCTGGCCGTAGAGGTTCCACAGCCGCACGCGTGGCAGCCGCACGGCCAGCTCGCGCAGCACCTCGACCGGCATGATCGACGCGCCGTAGTAGCCCTTGGCCAGACTGGACAGGTCGGTGCTATCGAAGCTTGGCGAGCGCAGCAGCCCGATCCAGACGGTCGGCGGCGCGAAGAACGAGCTGATGCGGTGGCGCGCGATCAGCGGGAGCAGGTTCTCCGGCGTGGGCTTGGCGGTGATGACGTTGCTCGCGCCGGCGTAGATCGCCGGGCCGAGGAAGACGTCGAGCTGCGCGCAGTGGTAGAGCGGCAGCGCGTGCAGCATCAGGTCGCCGGCGGCGATCTCGGCGTCGACGAGGCAGCTGACGTACTGCCACATCACCGCGTCGTGGGTCAGCATCGCGCCCTTCGGGGCCGACTCGGTGCCGCTCGTGTAGACGATCTGCGCCAGGTCGCTGCCGCCCAGGGCCGGTGTCGGCAGCGGCGCCGTGCTCGCGGCGAGCTCGTCGAAGCGCAGCAGCCCGGGCGTGGGCACGGACGGCTCCTCGGACGGCAGCCAGATGAACTGCTCGACCGCGGTGCCCTGCGCCGCGGCCGCCTGCGCCAGCGGCGCCAGGCCGCTGTCGGTGGCGAGCCAGCGCGCGCCGGCATGGCGCAGGATGTAGGCCGCTTCGTCGGCCTTGAGCATGAAGTTGATCGGCACCAGCACCGCGCCGAGGCGCGCGAGCGCGAAGCGCAGCGCGGCGAATGCGTGCGAGTTGCGCGCCAGGACCGCGACGCGCTCGCCCTTGCCGACGCCGCCTTCGGCCAGGCCGGCGGCGACGCGGTCGCACAGGCGGTCGAACTCGGCGTAGTTCCAGCGCACTTCGCCGCAGGCGACGGCGAGCTTGTCCGGGAATCGGCAGGCGCTGCGGTGAAGCAGGTCGCCCAGGGTCTGGCGGTGGATGGCGGGGTGCATCCCGCCAGCGTAGCGGGCGGGCGGGAGCCCGGGTGTCGGGGCCGACCCGAAGATCGACCCCGGCAAGCGGCGCCTACTTGCGGCGCAGCTTCTGGATCGCCGCGATCTGCGCGGCCATCGCCGCGAATTCGCCCTGCGCCTTCGCGAGGTCGATGTCGCTCTTCGCGTTGCGCATCGCTTCCTCGGCCTGCTTCTTGGCCTCGAGGGCCTTGGCCTCGTCGAGGTCGCGGCCGCGGATCGCGGTGTCGGCGAGCACGGTCACCGTGCCGGGCTGCACCTCGAGAATGCCGCCGGCGACGAAGACGAACTCCTCCTCGCCGTTGTCGGCACGCTCGATGCGCACCGCGCCGGGCTTGATGCGCGTGATCAGCGGCGTGTGGCGCGGCAGGATGCCGAGCTCGCCGTTCTCGCCCGGCAAGGCGACGAACTTGGCCTCGCCCGAGAAGATGCTCTCCTCGGCCGAGACGACGTCGACGTGAATGGTGGTTGCCATGTCAGTTCTCCAGCGCGCCCGCGTACGCGGCGCCGCGGTGCATCAAGCGGCCGCCGCGGATCCGGCTCTGCCGGTCCGCCAGCGGCGCCCCCCTGGGGGGGAGCGCCGAAGGCGCTACGGGGAGGGTCATTGAATCTTCTTCGCCTTCTCGAAAGCCTCGTCGATGGTCCCGACCATGTAGAAGGCCTGCTCGGGCAGGTGATCGCATTCGCCGGCGACGATCATCTTGAAGCCGCGGATCGTCTCCTTCAGCGGCACGTACTTGCCCGGGCTGCCGGTGAAGACCTCGGCGACGTGGAAGGGCTGGCTCAGGAAGCGCTGGATCTTGCGCGCGCGCGCCACGGCCAGCTTGTCCTCGGGGCTGAGCTCGTCCATGCCCAGGATCGCGATGATGTCGCGCAGCTCCTTGTAGCGCTGCAGCGTGGCCTGCACCGCACGCGTGGTGCTGTAGTGCTCCTCGCCGACGACGTTCGGGTCGACCTGGCGGCTGTTCGAGTCCAGCGGGTCGACCGCCGGGTAGATGCCCAGCGACGCGATGTCGCGCGACAGCACGACGGTGGCGTCCAGGTGGGCGAAGGTGGTCGCCGGCGACGGGTCGGTCAGGTCGTCCGCGGGCACGTAGACCGCCTGGATCGAGGTGATCGAGCCGACCTTGGTCGAGGTGATGCGCTCCTGCAGCCGGCCCATCTCCTCGGCGAGCGTCGGCTGGTAGCCCACCGCCGAAGGCATGCGGCCCAGCAGCGCCGACACTTCCGTGCCGGCCAGCGTGTAGCGGTAGATGTTGTCGACGAAGAACAGCACGTCGCGGCCTTCGTCGCGGAACGACTCGGCAATCGTCAGCCCGGTCAGCGCGACGCGCAGGCGGTTGCCCGGCGGCTCGTTCATCTGGCCGTAGACCATCGACACCTTGGACTCGCCCAGGTTCTCGAGGTTGACGACGCCCGAATCGGCCATCTCGTGATAGAAGTCGTTGCCCTCGCGCGTGCGCTCGCCCACGCCGGCGAACACCGACAGGCCGCTGTGCGCCTTCGCGATGTTGTTGATCAGCTCCATCATGTTGACGGTCTTGCCGACGCCGGCGCCGCCGAACAGGCCGACCTTGCCGCCCTTCGCGAACGGGCAGATCAGGTCGATGACCTTGATGCCGGTCTCGAGCAGCTCCTGCGACGGGCTGAGCTCGTCGTAGCTCGGCGCCTTGCGGTGGATCGACGCGGTCAGCGTCTGGTCGACCGGGCCGCGCTCGTCGATCGGGTCGCCGAGCACGTTCATGATGCGGCCCAGCGTGGCCTTGCCCACCGGCACCTGGATCGGGTTGCCGGTGTTGGCGACCATCAGCCCGCGGCGCAGACCATCCGACGAGCCGAGCGCGATGGTGCGCACGACGCCGTCACCGAGCTGCTGCTGGACTTCCAGCGTCAGCGCCGTGCCTTCGAGCTTGAGGGCGTCGTAGATGCGCGGCATCTGGTCGCGCGGGAACTCGACGTCGACGACGGCGCCGATGCACTGAACGATCTTGCCCTGGGCGTGAGTAGTGGCCATGTCTTGAGCTTCCTTCGGATTCGATTCTTAAACCGCGGCCGCGCCGCTGACGATCTCACTCAATTCCTTGGTGATCGCCGCCTGGCGGGTCTTGTTGTAGATGAGCTTGAGCTCGTTGATCAGGTTGCCGGCGTTGTCGGTGGCCGACTTCATGGCGACCATGCGCGCGCTCTGCTCGCTGGCCATGTTCTCGGCCACCCCCTGGTAGACCAGGGCCTCGAGGTAGCGCGTGAGCAGCTCGTCGATGACGGTCGGCGCATCGGGCTCGTAGATGTAGTCCCAGCCGTACTGCGTCTTCTCGCCCGCGCCGCGGTCGAGCCGGTGGCCGGCCAGCGGCAGCAGCAGCTCGATCATCGGCTCCTGCTTCATCGTGTTGACGAACTTCGTGTAGCAAAGGTGCACGGCGTCGAGCTTGCCTTCGACGAACGCGTCGAGCATGACCTTGACCGGGCCGATCAGCCTTTCCAGCTGCGGCGCGTCGCCAAGCTGGACGACATGGCTCACGACGTTGGCGCCGACGCGGTTCAGGAAGCCCAGGCCCTTGTTGCCGATCGCCACCGTCTGGATCGTGCCGCCGCCGTCCTGCACCTCGCGCATCTTGTTCGTCAGCGCGCGCAGCAGGTTGGTGTTCAAGCCGCCGCACAGCCCCTTGTCGGTGGTCACGACGATGAAGCCCACGGCCTTGGTGACGCCCCCGGTGCGCATGTAGGGCGACTTGTACTCGGGGTTCGCCTCCGACAGATGCGCCGTGATGTTGCGGATCTTCTCGGCGTACGGGCGCGCCGCGCGCATGCGCTCCTGCGCCTTGCGCATCTTGCTGGCAGCGACCATTTCCATGGCCTTGGTGATCTTCTTGGTGTTCTCCACCGATTTGATCTTGCCGCGAATCTCTTTACCGACCGCCATAAGGCACTCCAGTCAAGCAGACGCCGCGGAACCGGCCGGGCCGGGCCGCTGGCGTCGCCCCCTTGAGGGGGAGCGGCGAAGCCGCTTCGGGGGTGGTCACGTGAACGACTTCTTGAACGCGGTGATCGCGTTGGTGAGCTCTTCCTCGGCCGCCTTGTCCATCGCCTTGTCGTTCTCCAGCTTGGCGAGCAGCGCCGCATGGCTGGACTTCAGGTGCTGGTGCAGGCCGTGCTCGAAGGCCAGAACCTTCTTGACGTCGATGTCGTCGAGGAAGCCCTTGTTCACCGCGAACAGCGACGCAGCCATCAGGCTGATCGGCAGCGGGCTGTACTGCGGCTGCTTGAGCAGCTCGGTGACGCGCGCGCCACGGTCGAGCTGCTTGCGCGTCGCGGCGTCGAGGTCGGAGGCGAACTGCGCGAACGCGGCCAGCTCGCGGTATTGCGCGAGGTCGGTACGGATGCCGCCCGACAGGCTCTTGATCAGCTTGGTCTGCGCCGCACCGCCGACCCGCGACACCGAGATGCCGGCGTTGATGGCGGGGCGGATGCCGGCGTTGAACAGGTTGGTCTCGAGGAAGATCTGGCCGTCGGTGATCGAGATCACGTTCGTCGGCACGAAGGCCGAGACGTCACCGGCCTGGGTCTCGATGATCGGCAGCGCGGTCAGCGAACCCGTCCTGCCCTTGACCTCGCCCTTGGTGAAGGCCTCGACGTAGTCGGCGTTCACGCGCGCAGCACGCTCGAGCAGGCGCGAGTGGAGATAGAACACGTCGCCGGGGAAGGCTTCGCGGCCCGGCGGGCGGCGCAGCAGCAGCGAGACCTGGCGGTAGGCGACGGCCTGCTTGGACAGGTCGTCGTAGATGATCAGGGCGTCCTGGCCACGGTCGCGGAAGTATTCGCCCATCGTGCAACCCGAGTAGGCGCTCACGTACTGCATCGCCGCCGATTCCGACGCGCTCGCCGCGACGACGATGGTGTAGTCCATCGCGCCATTGGCCTCCAGGGCCCGCACCACGTTCTTGATCGACGAGGCCTTCTGGCCGATCGCGACGTAGATGCAGGTCATGTTCTGACCCTTCTGGTTGATGATCGCGTCGACGGCCACCGCGGTCTTGCCGGTCTGGCGGTCGCCGATGATCAGCTCGCGCTGGCCGCGGCCGACCGGCACCATCGAGTCGATCGACTTCAGGCCGGTCTGCACCGGCTGGTCGACCGACTTGCGCGCGATCACGCCCGGCGCGACCTTCTCGATCACGTCGGTCATCTTCGCGTTGATCGGGCCCTTGCCGTCGATCGGCTGGCCCAGGGCATTGACGACGCGGCCGATCAGCTCGGGGCCGACCGGCACCTCGAGGATGCGGCCCGTGCACTTGACGGTGTCGCCCTCGGAGATGTGCTCGTACTCGCCCAGGATCACGGCGCCGACCGAGTCGCGCTCGAGGTTCAACGCCAGACCGTAGGTGGCCTGGCCGCTCTTCGTCGGCGGGAACTCGAGCATCTCGCCGGCCATCACGTCGGACAGGCCGTGCACGCGCACGATGCCGTCGGTCACCGAGACGACCGTGCCCTGGTTCTTGATGTCGGCCGAAGCGCCAAGGCCTTCGATGCGGCTCTTGATCAGTTCGGAAATTTCTGCGGGGTTCAGGTTCATGGTGTTCTCCGGAATGCATCAGGCGGCGAGCGCCCACGCGGCCGTTACGCGGTCAGCGCAACCTTCATCTGTTCGAGGCGGGCCTTGACCGAGGTGTCGAGCACCTCGTCGCCGACGACGACGCGAATGCCGCCGATCAGCGCGGGGTCGATCACGACCTTCGCGTTGAGCTTGCGGGCGAAGCGCGTCTCGAGCGCGGCGACGACCTCGGCGAGCTGGCCGGCCTCGATCGGGTAGGCGCTGTAGACGGTGGCGTCGGACACGCCGGCGCTGGCGTTGACGAGCGCACGGAACTGGGTCGCGATCTCGGGCAGCGCGGCGAGGCGGCCGTTCTCGATCACCGCGGTCAGCAGGTTGCCCAGCTTCGGGTCGAGGTCGGCGCCGACGACGCCGGCGATCACCTCGCGGACCTGGCTCACCTGCGCCTTCGGATCATCGGCGAACTGGCGCAGCTGCGCGTTCGCGGCGACGGCCGCGAGCGCATCGACCTGCGTCGTCAGCGCCGCGGCTCCGGCACCGGCCGCCTCGTACAAGGCCTCCGCGTAGGGGCGGGCGATCGTCGCGAGCTCGGCCATTTCAGAGTTCCGCCTTCAGGCGGCCCAGCAGTTCGGCGTGCACGCCGGCGTCGACCTCGCGGCGCAGGATCGCCTCGGCGCCCTTGACCGCCAGCCCGGCAACCTGCTCGCGCAGCGCCTCGCGCGCCTTAACCGATTCCTGCTCGGCCTCGGCCTTCGCGGCGGCGATGATCTTCGCGCCTTCCTCGGTCGCGCGTGCCTTGGCCTCTTCGACCAGCTGCTGGCCAAGCCGCTCGGCGTCGGCCAGGCGCTTGGCCGCGTCGTCGCGGGCGGCCGAGAGCTGCTGCTCGACGCGCCGCTCGGCAACGGCCAAGTCGGCCTTGGCCTTGTCGGCGGCCGACAGGCCGTCGGCGATCTTGGCGGCGCGCTCGTCGAGCGCCTTCACGACCGGCGGCCAGATGAACTTCATCGTGAAGCCGACCAGGATCAGGAGCACGATCATCTGGATGATCAGTGTCGCGTTGATGCTCACTTGGGATGTCCTCGCATTCGCTGTCAGGAAGCGGGCCGCCGGCCCGCGCTTGCGCGCCGCCTTACTTGGGCAGGTTGGCGATCTGGGCGAGGAACGGGTTGGCGGTGGCAAACCACAGCGCGATACCCACGCCGATGATGAACGACGCGTCGATCAGGCCGACGAGCAGGAACATCTTGGTCTGCAGCTCGCCCATCAGTTCGGGCTGGCGCGCGGCCGATTCGAGGTACTTGCTGCCCATCACGCCGATGCCGATACAGGCACCGATGGCACCGAGACCGATGATCAGACCGGCAGCGAGGGCGACAAAGCTGATGACTTCCATGATTTGCTCCAGATAGGAAGGTTTTGGGGGGAAAGGGAACTCGGGGGAAAGGGGGTCAGTGCGCGTCGTGCGCCTGGCCGACGTAGACCAGCGTCAGCATCATGAACACGAAGGCCTGCAGCACGATGATCAGGATGTGGAAGATGGCCCAGGCCGTGCCGGCGATGATCTGCCCGATCGCCAGCGCGATGCCGGTGGCGCTGAGCGTGAAGGCGCCGCCCATCAGCGCGATGAGCAGGAAGATCAGCTCGCCCGCGTACATGTTGCCGAACAGCCGCATGCCATGCGAGATCGTCTTCGCGACGAACTCGATCATCTGCATCGCGAAGTTCACGGGGTACAGGTACCACTTGGCGCCGAACGGGGCCGTGAACAGCTCGTGGATCCAGCCGCCGATGCCCTTGATCTTCATGTTGTAGTACAGGCAGATCAGCAGCACCGAGACCGACAGCCCCATCGAGACCGACAGGTCGGCCGTCGGCACGACACGCAGGTAGGGCAGGCCGCCGACATGCTCGCCGACGTAGGGCAGCAGGTCGACCGGCAGCAGGTCCATCGCGTTGAGCAGCACGATCCAGACGAACACCGTCAGCGCCAGCGGCGAAACGAACTTGCGGCTCTTCGCGTTGTGCACGATGCCCTTGGCCTGCGAATCGACCATCTCGACGAGCATCTCGACGGCCGCCTGCAGCCGCCCCGGCACCCCGGCGGTGGCGCGGCGCGCGGCCAGCCACAGCAGCCAGCAGCCGACGACGCCGAGCGCCACCGAGAAGAAGACCGAATCCAGGTTCACCACCGACAGGTCCATCACCCCGTGCTGGGGGCTGGACTGCAGGTGATGCAGGTGGTGGACGATGTACTCGCCGGCGCTGGGCGCTTCGTGTCCTTCGGCTGCCATGTCTGCTCTAGTCCCGTGTCGTCGTTGCTCTGCGGCCGCGCCACAACAGCGCGAACCAGTAAACCTTCAGCCCCAGCACCAGGCCGACCAGCAGGGCCGGCCAGCTCAGCGGCTGCACGATCTTCGGCGCCAGCATCAGCATGGCCACCGCGACCGCGATCTTCACCGACTCCCACAACATGAAGCTGACGGCACTGGCGCCGAGCGACACGCTGCTGAGTCGGCTGGTCATGCCGCGCGCCATCAAGGCCCCCGGCACCACCACCGTGGCGGCGCCGTACAGCACCGACCACGCCATCTCCTGTCTGCCGGTGATCAGCGCCGCGAGCAGCGCCGCCACCACTCCGACACCGGCCTGCGCGCCCACCACCCGCCAAGGAGACAGCGGCGGGTTCCGGGCCCGCAGGGCCTGCGCCTCCTCCCGGGTCAGCGCCTTGAATGTCGAAGCCGCCGCCGCATCTTCTTCATCGGCCCAGCGGGCAGGTCGGTCGATCGCCATGGCCCAAGGGTCCTGAGGTGCAGTCGGCAAAGCCTCGGGATTATACGAAGAATCCCGAATCCGCCTGAAACTCCCGGCACCGGATCGGGTCGGACTGCCCTTCCAGGCGGCGCGGTCTCGGCGCAAGCCGCTGCGGCACCGGCCGCGGCTTGCGGCGAGAATTCCGCACCGCGCCGCTCGACCGGCCAGCCCGACGATGCCCATGCCCCTGCTCTCCAGACTGCTCGCCAGCGCCGCGCTGGCCGCCCCCCTCCTCGCCCAGGCCGCGCTGCCCGGCGCGAGCGTGACGACGCCGCAGGTGCGCGCCGAACTGCTGGTGCAGGCGCCGGACGGCGTGACGCCCGGCAAGCCGCTCTGGCTGGGCCTGAAGATCGAGCACCAGCCGCACTGGCACACCTACTGGAAGAACCCGGGCGACTCGGGCCTGCCGACCTCGCTCGAGTGGACGCTGTCCGGCGGCGCGACCGCCGGCGACATCGAGTGGCCGACGCCAAAGAAGCTGCCGATCGGCCCGCTGCTCAACTACGGCTACGAAGACACGCTGCTGCTGCCGGTGCCGGTCACGGTGCCTTCGGGCTTCGCCGCCGACCGGCTGGACGTCAAGCTGCACGCCGACTGGCTCGTCTGCCAGGAGGTCTGCATCCCGCAGTCGGGCGATTTCGCACTGTCGATCCCGGCCCGGGCATCGACCGTCGAGGACGCGGCCCTCTTTGCCGCGGCACGCGCCGCCCAGCCGCAGCCCGCGCCCGGGGCGCAGGCCAGCGCCAGGCTGCAGGGCCAGACGCTGCAGGTGCAGGTGAGCGGCCTGCCGGCGGCGTGGCAGGGCCGGCCGCTGTCGCTGCTGCCCGAGACGCCGGGGCTGCTGCAGAACGCCGCGGTCCAGAAGGCGGGCTGGCACGGCGACGCCTGGACCGCGGAGCTGCCGCTGGACCCGCAGCGCAGCGCCTCGCCCGCCGCGCTGCCGGTGGTGCTGATCACACCCGGCCAGGCCGCCGGGATCGAGGTCGAGGTGAAGGTCGCCGGCCCCTGGCCGGCGGCGGCGACGCCGGCCGAGTTGCCTGCGCCGGGCGCCGCGCCCGCGGCGCCGGATGCGGCGGCCACGCTGCCGGCCGCCCCGGCGTCGAGCGCCGGCCTGATGCTGACGCTGCTGCTCGCGCTCGCCGGCGGCACGCTGCTCAACCTGATGCCCTGCGTGTTCCCGGTGCTGTCGCTGAAGGTGTTCGGTTTCGCGTCCAAGGCGAACGACCGGCGCGCGCTGCTCGCCGGCGGCCTGGCCTACACCGCCGGCGTGGTGCTGTCCTTCGTCGCGCTGGCCGCGCTGCTGCTCGCGCTGCGCGCCGGCGGTGAACAGCTCGGCTGGGGCTTTCAGCTGCAGTCGCCCGCGGTCATCGCAGCGCTGGCGGCGCTGTTCACGCTGATCGGGCTCAACCTCGCCGGGCTGTTCGAGTTCGGCTCGCTGCTGCCCGGCACCTGGCTCGCCGCGAGCGCGCGCCATCCGCTCGTCGACTCGCTGCTCACCGGCGTGCTCGCGGTCGCGGTCGCTTCGCCCTGCACCGCGCCGTTCATGGGCGCATCGCTCGGCGCCGCGGTGACGCTGCCGACGGCGCAGGCGCTGGCCGTGTTCGCCGCGCTCGGCCTGGGCATGGCGCTGCCTTACCTGCTCGCGAGCGCGTGGCCGGGGCTGGCGCGCGCGCTGCCGCGGCCCGGCGTCTGGATGGCGCATTTCAAGTCGCTGATGGCGTTCCCGATGTTCGCCACCGTCGTCTGGCTGGTCTGGGTGCTCGGCCAACAGACCGGCATCGACGGCGCCGCGGCCCTGCTCGCCGCGCTCGTCGCGCTCGCCTTCGTCGCCTGGGCGCTGGGCTCGGCCGCGCTCGGCCGGCGCGCGCGCTGGGGCTTCGGCGCGCTCGCGCTGGCGCTGCTCGCCGTGACGCTGTCGTGGACGCTGCCGGCGCTGCGCGAGAGCGCCGCCGCGCCGGCCACCGCCGCGGCCGGATGGGAGCCGTGGACGCCGGCGCGCGAGGCCGAGCTGCGCGCGCAAGGCCGGCCGGTGTTCGTCGACTTCACCGCCGCCTGGTGCGTGACCTGCCAGGTGAACAAGCGCGCGACGCTGAACGACGCCTCGGTCCGGGCCGACTTCCGCGCCAAGGGCGTGGCCTTGCTCGAAGCCGACTGGACGCGCCGCGACGCGGCGATCACCGCCGAGCTGGCGCGCCTGGGCCGCAGCGGTGTGCCGGTCTACGTGCTCTACGCGCCGGGCGGCGCGCCGCCACACCTGCTCAGCGAGATCCTGAGCGTCGGTCAGGTGCGCGACTTGCTCGCGACGCTGCCGGACGTGCCCGGCGCGTCGGCGCTCGCTCGGACGCCGGCGCCGGCCGGCTGAGCGGCGCTCAGGGCAGGCGCCGGTACTGCGCGGCGAGCTCCTTGAACGGCTGCGCATCGACCGCGCGGCCGGTCTCCTCGGCCACGATCTCAGCCACCGCGTCGGCCAGCGCCCCGGCCTGCGCCGCGTCCAGGAATAGCAGGCGCGAGCGGCGCGCGAGCACGTCCTCGACCTCGCGCGCCATCTCGTAGCGCACCGCGAAGCGGACCATCGCCTCGCTCAGCCCGGGCCGGCCGGACTCGGCGTCGTGCCACAGCCAGCGCGTCGCGCCGGGCAGCTGCGCGAGCAGCGCCGCCTCGCTGCCGTACAGATGCTCGCCCGGCGGCTCGGACAGGGGCCGGCCCGGCGCACTGCCGAGCAGCGGCAGCCGTTCGGTGACGCCGCCCGGCCGACGCTCGAGCAGGCCATGCGCCATGCACCGGTCGAGCACGTCCTCGGCCATCGAACGGTAGGTCGTCCACTTGCCCCCTGTGACGGTGACGAGCCCGGAGCGGCCGACCGCCACCGTGTGCTCGCGCGAGATCGTCTTCGTGCTGAGTCCCGCGGGCCCATCGGTGCCGGCCGCGGCCTCGTCGCCGGAAGGCCTGACAAGCGGGCGCAGCCCGACCCAGACCGAGCGCACGTCCTCGCGCCGCGGCGCAGCCGCCAGGTAGCGGCCCGCCTCGCGCAGGATGAACTCGACCTCGTCCGCGAACGGCGCCGGCTCGCGCGCCAGGTCCTCGCGCGGCGTGTCGGTGGTGCCGAGCACGGTCTTGCCGAGCCAGGGCACGGCAAAGAGCACGCGACCGTCGGCGGTCTTGGGCACCAGCAGCGCGTGGCTGCCGGGCAGGAAGCGCCGGTCGACGACCAGGTGCACGCCCTGGCTCGGCGCGACCATCGGCGAGCGCGGCGGCGCATCGGCGTCGCGGTCCATGTCGCGCACCGCGTCGACCCAGACGCCGGCGGCGTTGACGACGCAGCGCGCGCGCAGCGTCGCGGCCTGGCCGGTCTCGGCGTCGCGCACGACGAGGCCGCGCACGCGGCCGCCGTCGCGCAGCAGACCGGTCGCTGCGCAGTGGTTGACGACGAGCGCACCGCGCGCGGCCGCGGTGCGCGCGAGCAGCACCGCGAGCCGGGCGTCGTCGAACTGGCCGTCCCAGTACTTGACGCCACCCCACAGACCGCGCGGCTGCACGCCGGGCAGCAGTTCGCGCACGCGCGCCGACCCGAGCCATTCGGTGGCGCCCAGGCCGCGGCGTCCGGCGAGCGCGTCGTAGGCCTTGAGCCCGATGCCGTAGAAGCCGCGCTCCCACCAGTGGTAGCCGGGCATCACGAAGGGCAGCCGCTGCGCGACGTGCGGTGCGTTCGCGAGCATCGCGGCGCGCTCGCGCAGAGCCTCGCGCACGAGGCCGATGTCGCCCTGCGCCAGGTAGCGCACGCCGCCATGCGCGAGCTTGGTCGCGCGCGACGAGGTCCCTTTCGCGAAGTCGTGCGACTCGACGAGCACGACCGAGAAGCCGCGCGCGGCGGCGTCGAGCGCCAGACCGCAGCCGGTCGCGCCCCCGCCGACGATCGCCAGGTCCCACTCGCGCGCGGCGGTCAGCCGCTCGACCAGCGCCGCGCGCTCGATCGGCAGCCCGTTCATCCGGCGGCGAAGTTGACCGGCAGCCCGGGCACGTCGACGCGCAGCGTCAGCACGCAGCCGGCGAGCGGCTGCGCCGCCAGTTCCCCGGCCGGGCGGTGCGCGCGCGCGGTGGTGACGAACAGCGTGCGCAGGTCGGGGCCGCCGAAGCAGGGCATCGTCGGGCAGCGCACCGGCAGCGACACCTCGCGCCGCACGCGGCCGTCGGCGCCGAAGCACAGCAGGCGCTGGCCCTCGTACATCGCGACCCAGTAATTCCCTTCGACATCGACCGCGGCGCCGTCGGGCCGGCCGCCGTAGGTGGCGAGGTCCTGGCCGGCGGCCTTGCGCGCGAAGCTCGCGAACACGCGCTGCCTCGACAGCGAGCCGTCGCTGGCGTCGAAGTCGAAGGCGACGATGCGGTGCGCGTGGGTGTCGCTCCAATACATCGTGCGGCCGTCCGGGCTCCAGGCCAGGCCGTTGCTGACGCTGATGTCGCCGGCGATGCGGTCGAGCCGGCCCGCGGCCCAGCGGTAGAGCGCCGCGCGCGGCGGATCGCGCGGGTCGCACAGCGAGCCGACCCAGAACCGGCCCTGCGGATCGGCCTTGCCGTCGTTGAAGCGCTGTTCGCTGCGGTCGTAGGGGGCGTCGGCGAGCAGCTCGCTGCGGCCGCTGGCAGGGTCGAACGCGACCAGGCCGCGGCGCTGCGCGAGCAGCAGCCGGCCGCCGGGCAGCGGCGCGAAGCTGCCGACCTCGCTGTCGAAGGCCCACTCGTCGTGGGTCGCGGTCGCCGGCCGCCAGCGGTGCAGCCTCAGCCCCGGGATGTCGCACCAGTACAGCGCGCCCTGCTCGGGCCACCAGGTCGGCGACTCGCCGAGCAGCGCCGGTGCGACCGGCAGCGCCTGGATCTCCATCGTCAGACCGCCTCGACCTCGAGCTTCATCCAGGCGTCGAAGCTGACGCCCGGCGGCACCGTGCGCAGGCCGTGCGCGGCCGGGTCGGCCATGTGCAGCGCGTTGCTGACCTGGCTCACCGGTTCGACGCAGAAATAGCCCTTGGTCTGCGGCGTGTAGACGACGAGGTAGGGCAGCGACGAGCTCAGCCGCATCGAGAACTTCTCGTCGCGGATACGCGCCGGCCCGCGCCAGCCTTCGAAGCAATGGTCGAAGTCCAGGTGCGCGACGTCACCGTCGATGCCCGGCTGCGGCACCTTGCGCGTGGGCAGGCCGCTCGGGTCCGACTCCCAGCGCTCGCTCAGCTCGACGTGCAGCCGGCTGCGCGGGCGCTTCACGAAGTAAGGGTGCCAGCCCAGCCCGACCGGCTGCGCCTGCGCGGCGCCGTTCGTGAACACCAGGTGGACCTCGAGCGCCGACGGCGTGAGCACGAAGCGCTGGCGCAGCTGGAACGCGAACGGCCATTGCGCGTCGCCGGCGTGCTGCAGTTCCAGCTCGGCCTCGCTTGCACCGGCCGACAGCACGCTCCAGGGTTCGAGCCAGGCCACGCCGTGGAGCGAATGCGGGCTGTCGTCGAAGTTGGGCGCCGTGGTGTGGTCCTGCCCCTGCCAGCGGAAGCGCCGGTAGCCGAGCCGGTTCGGGTAGGGCGCGAGCGGGTAGCAGCCCGACTGGCGCGACGCCGCCAGTTCGCCGGGCTCGGTGCTTCGCAGCACCGGCAGATCCCCGAGCCAGAGGCCGGCGATGCTGCCGCCGAGGTCGGGTCGCAAGGCCAGGCGCAGCTCGCCGGCGCGCAGTTCGAGGGCAGTGGTCGTCATTCGGTCTCTTTCCTGTCGGGTTCAGTACCGGGTGCGAGTGTCGTTCAGGTCGGCGCGCAGGTAATGCGCGCCGGCGACCGGGTTGAAGTAATAGGGCGGGATCTCCTCGAAACCCAGGGTCTCGTACAGGTCGCGCGCAGCTTCCATGTCGTCCAGCGTGTCGAGGAGCATGTTCGAGTAGCCGGCGCCGCGCGCGCGATCGATCAGCGCGCTGGCGAGCGCGCGTCCCAGGCCGAAGCGGCGGAACGCACGGCGCACGTACAGGCGCTTCATCTCGCAGGCGTTCGCATAGTCGACATCGGCGAGCGGCCGCAGCGCGCCGCAACCGGCCAACTGGCCGTCGACGAAGGCCAGCAGCAGCGCGCCGCCGGGCGCTGCGTACTCGCCCGGCAGCCCCGCGAGCTCGGCCTCGAAACCCTGGAAGCCCAGGTCCACCCCCAGCGCCGCGGCGTACTCGGCGAAGATCCGGCGCGCGTCGTCGAGCAGCGCCGGCGTGTCGGCCTCGAGCAGGCGGATCTCGGGGGCGTCCACGCGCGGTCTTCGATCAGCCGCCGAGCGACACGACCCAGGCCACCGCCGCCGCACACAGCGCGGCGAGCAGCAGCGCGATCAGCCGCGTCGCGAGGTTGTCGGTCGCCGCCGGCGTCGCGGCAGGCAGCGTCTTGTCGCCGCTGAGCATCGGGCGCACGAGGTCGACGCCGCGGCGCAGCCGGTAGTAGGCGATCGCCGCGACGTGCAGCGCGACCACGCCGTAGATCAGCCACTGGCCCCATTCGGTGTGCCAGGCCGTCGCACGGCTCGCGGTCGCGTCGCTGACGAAGCGGTTCAGCGGGCCGACGTTCGAGATCTCGTCGTCGGCCACGAGACCGGTCGCGACCTGCGCGACCAGCAGTCCGAGCAGCGCATAGACCGACAGGCTGCCGAGCGGGTTGTGGCCGACGTCCAGATGCTCGCCGGCGCGGCGCTCGCCGCGCAGGTAACGCCGCAGCGCGCCGGGGCCGTGGACGAAGCTCGCGAAGCGCGACCAGCGCCCGCCGACGAAGCCCCACAGCAGCCGGAATGCGAGCAGCGTGAACGCCGCGTAGCCGAAGCGGAAATGCCAGACCATCGCGTTGCCACCGATCTGCGCGCTGATCACCGAGCCGGTGACGACGCAGGCCAGCGTCCAGTGGAACAGCCGCGTCGGCAGGTCCCAGACGCGGATCGAGGCGGTGTCGTCGTCGGCGCTGGCGGTCATCGGCAGAAAGGCGCCGGTGCCGGCGCGGGGTTTGGCAGACGCAACCATACCGCGAAGCGGGTCGAGGTCGCCGGCCGTCGGTCGACGGCGGAACTTCGGGGAGACCCTGACGACAAAGGGGGGCGTCGGACCGTTGCGTAGACTCGTGCGCCAGCGATGCCTTCGGCACGCGCCTTCGCCCGTCACAACCCATCTCTGGAGATCACCGATGACCCGTCTGCTTCTTGCTGCTGCCCTCGTTGGCGGCCTCGCCACCGCCCTGCCCGCCGCGGCGCAGTTCCAGAAGCCCGAGGACGCAGTCAAGTACCGCCAGAGCGCGATGACCCTGATCGCCCACCACTTCGGCGGCCTCGCCGCGATGGCGCAGGGCAAGGTCCCGTACGACGCGAAGGCCGCGGCCTTCAACGCCAACATCGTCGCGACGCTGGCCCACCTGCCCTTCACCGCCTTCGGCGAAGGCACCGACATGGACCTGCACACCAAGGCCAAGGCCGCGATCTGGAAGGACCCGGCCAAGTTCAAGGCCGCGCAGGACAAGCTCTTCGCCGCCGTGACCAAGCTCGACGCGGCCGCCAAGGCGGGCACGCTCGACGCGCTCAAGCCCGCGGTCGGCGCCACCGGCGAGGCCTGCAAGGGCTGCCACGACGACTTCCGCTCGAAGTAGCCGGGGCTCGGCGTTCTGGTGAACGCATCGCGTCCGCTGCGCGGACATGAGCGTTCCCCGAAAAAATCAGCCCCGGCCTGCGGCCGGCTCGGCGAAGCCGAGGACGACGCGGCGCGTCGTGGCTGATTTCTTCTCGATCCTGGTCACGACGACGGGGCCGACCTCGGCGGTGTTCGCGACATGCGTGCCGCCGCAGGGCTGCAGGTCGATGCCTTCGATCTCGAGCACGCGGATCCGGCCCAGGCCGCGCGGCGGCTGCACGCTCATGCTGCGCACGAGCTGGGGGTTCGCGTCGAGCTCGGCCTCGCTGATCCAGCGGTGACGCACCGGGCGCGCCGCGCCGACCAGGCGCGCGATGCCCGCGCTCAGCGCTTCCTTGTCCAGCGGCTCGGTCATGTGGAAGTCCAGCCTGGCGTAGCCGGCGGTGATCGAGCAGCCGTCGACCGGATGCGGCACGAGCGCGCACAGCAGGTGGGTCGCGGTGTGGAAGCGCATGTGCGCCTGCCGGCGCGCGGCGTCGATGCGCGCGACCACGGCCTGCCCGGGCGGCAGCGCTGCCGGGTCGCTGCCCGGCGCCGGAAGGTGCAGGATCAGGCCCGGCCGCTCCTTGTCCTTGCGCGTGTCGGCGATCGCGATCTCGCGCCCGTCGGGCAGGCGCAGCCATCCGGCGTCGCCGGCCTGGCCGCCGCCGAGCGGGTAGAACACGGTGCGGTCGAGGACGATGCCGCGCTCGTCGGCCGAGACCACGCGCGCCTGGCATTCGAACGCCGTCGCGTCCTCTCGGAAAAGCTCTTCGGTCATGTCGACTCCAGCGTCACGTCGCCCCTGGGCGCCGCCAGAACGGCCTGCACGGCCGGGCCGGGCCCGGCCGAGACCGTCGCGCCACGCAGCCGCAGCACCTCGCGCGCGCGGTCGGGAACGCCATGCAAGGCCAGCCGCTGCAGCGTGACGCCGCTGTCGGGCAGGTCGGCCGTCGGGTGCCGGCCCGACCACTGGATCAGCGTCGGCAGCGCGCCGCCGCACTCGAGCCGACCGTCGTCGCGCACCAGGATCTCCCAGCTCAGCGACCCGTGCGCGGTCTCGCGGCTCGCGCGCAGCGGGTTGCCCGGGTTCAGGCCGACATTGATCAGGCCCCAGCGGTGCATGTCGAGCATCGTCGAGCGCGCGACCAGATGGATCAGCCGCGGCCCGGCCGAGAGGTCGAGCTTGTCGAGGCCGAACCAGCGCGGGCGCGCGGGCGGCGGCGCGTCCGGGTCGATCGCGAGGATCTCGAGATAGGCGTCGGGGAAGGCCTCGCTGGCGATCTTCAGCAAGCGGTTGTGCGTGCCCATCAGCGCGTGCCGGCCGCCCGCGGCCGGCGTGACGCCGAGCGTGGCCTCGCACCAGGCCACGCCTTCGGCCAGCGACGCGGCAGCCACCACGAGATGGTCGACCCACACCGTCAAAGCTGCACCTCGCCTTCGATGCACGGCGCGACATCGCCGCCGATCCAGACGCCGTCGCCGTCCTGCTGCACGTGCACGCGGCCGGCGCGGCCGAGGGCGCTGCCCTGCGCCGCGACATAGCCCGCGGGCGCCAGGCCGGCGCCGATCAGCCATTGTGCAAGGCCGGCGTTCAGGCTGCCGGTGACCGGGTCCTCGTTGACGGCCAGCGTGGGCACGAAGGCGCGCACCTCGAACGCGGTGTCCTCGCCCGGCGCCTGGGCGCCGACGACGCCGAGCTTCAGATCGCCGAGCGCGGCCCAGTCCGGGCGCAGCGCGCGCACCTGCGCCGCCGAGCGCAGCATCACCGCGCACCAGCCCGGGCCGTTGTCGACCCATTGGTCGCGCAGCAGCTCGGCGTCGGACAGGTGCAGCGCCTTTGCGATCTGCTCCCGCAGCGCCGGCGCCAGCGCGCCGCTGCGGCGCAGCGGCGGCGCGGCGAAGGCCAGGCGTGCGCCGTCGCGCCGCACCGGCACGAGGCCGACACCGCATTGCTGGACCACGAGCCCGGCCGCGCGCGGCTCGCCACCGGCGGCGAGCCAGGCCCAGCAGCTGCCCAGCGTCGGGTGGCCGGCGAAAGGCAGCTCGCCGCCGGGCGTGAAGATGCGCACCCGGTAGTCGGCGCGCGCGTCGGTGGGCGGCAGCAGGAAGGTCGTCTCCGAGAGGTTCGTCCAGCGCGCGAAGGCGGCCATCGTCGTGTCGGACAGGCCGTCCGCGGCATGCACCACCGCGAGCGGGTTGCCCTTCAGCGGCACGGCGCTGAAGACGTCGAGCTGGTGGAAGCGGCGCTTCATGCGAGCACCTCCGTCAGCACGCCGCCGAGCGCGGTCTTCAGCACCGCGCCGAGTGCGGCGACACCGGCCTCGATGCGCTCGGGCGGCACGGTGACGAAGCTCAGGCGCAGCGTGTTCGCGTGGCCCGCGCCGTCGCCGGCGAAGAAGGGCGCGCCCGGCACGTAGGCCACGCCGGCGTCGACCGCCCTGGGCAGCAGCGCGGTGGCGTCGAGCGCCGCCGGCAGCTCGACCCAGAAGAACATCCCGCCGGCCGGCACGGCCCAGCGGCAGCCCGCCGGCAGGTGGCGCTCGAGCGCCTTGACGACCTCGTAGACGATGCGCTGGTTGAAGCCCGGCGTGTGCAGGTCCGCGGCCTGCTTGGCCTGGAGCAGCTTCGGGTACAGCGCCTTCGGCGCGACGACATAGCCCAGGCGCAGCCCGGGTGCGAGCACCTTCGAGAACGAGCCGAGGTAGACCGCCTGCTCGGCGCAGCGCGCCGCGATCGGCGGCGGCGGCGGCGCGTCGAACCAGAGCTCGCCGTAGGGGTTGTCCTCGACGATGGGCAGGCCCAGCGCGAGCGCGCGCTCGGCCAGCGCGTCGCGCCGCGCCGCCGACAGGCAGCGCCCGCTCGGGTTCTGGAAGTTCGGCAGCAGGTAGAGGAAGCGCGCGTCGCGCACCGCCTCCAGCGCCGCCGGCAGCGGCCCCTCGGCGTCGCCCTCGACGGCGGCGAACTCGGGCTCGTAGGGGTTGAAGGCCTGCAACGCGCCCAGGTAGGTGGGCGACTCGACCGCGACCTCGCTGCCCGGGTCGACGAGCACCTTGCCGACCAGGTCCAGCCCCTGCTGCGAACCGGTCGTGACGAGCACCTGCGACGCGTCGGCCTGCAGCCCGTGGCGCGCGAGATCGGCCACCACCCATTCACGCAGCGGCGCGTAGCCCTCGCTGGCTGCGTACTGCAGCGCCTCGCGCGGGTGTTCGCGCAGCACGCGCGCGCTCGCCTCGGCCATCGCCTCGACCGGAAAACTGTCCGCCGACGGCAGCCCGCCGGCGAGCGAGATGATCCCCGGCCGCTCGGTGACCTTCAGGATCTCGCGGATCGTCGACGGGTTCAGCCGCTCGGCGCGGCGGGCCATCTTCCAGGGCATCTCTACGTTCTCCAGTTCAATGCGCCGGTCGCGAGACCGGCAGTTTGCGCCCGATGAACACCACGCCCATCACGGCGAGGGCGAACACCAGGGTCGGCGGCCGCAGCCTTTCGCCGAGCACCGGCACGGCGAACAGCAGGGCCAGGAAGGGCTGCAGCAGCTGCACCTGGCTTACGCGCACGACGCCGCCCAGGTTCAGGCCGCGGTACCAGGCGAAGAAACCCAGCCACATCGAGAAGACCGAGACATAGCCGAAGCCGAGCCAGGCGCTGGCGTGCACGGCCGCGGTCGGCCGGACCCAGAGCGCGACCGGCAGCGTCAACGGCAGCGCCAGCACGAGCACCCAGCAGATCACCTGCTCCGCACTCAGCGCTGCCGCGACGCGCGCGCCGGCCACGTAGCCGATCGACGCGCTGGCGACCGCGGCCAGCAGCAGGCCGTCGGCCAGGCTGGCGCGGCCGCTGCCCGACCAGACCGCAAAGCCCAGCACCAGCGCACAGCCGAGCACGGCATTGGCCCAGAACGCGGCCGACGGCCGCTGGCGCAGCGCCAGCGCCGCGACGAGGGCCGTGCCCAGCGGCAGCACGCCGGTCACCACCGCCGCGTGCATCGCGTCGACGCGGCGCAGCGCGAGCGCGAGGAAGAGCGGGAACCCGACCACGGTGCCGAGCGCGCAGAGCGCCAGCGCCGGCAGATGGCGCCGCGCCGGCCGCGGCGCGCGCACGGCGAGCAGGTAGGCGATGCTGAGCAGGCCGGCGAGCGCGGCGCGACCCGCGGTGACGAAGGCGGGTGGCAGCTGCGGCGCGCCGGCGTCGCCGACGGCCAGGCGCGTCATCGGCAGCGTCATCGCGAAGATCACCACGCCGAGCACGCCGAGCAGCAGGCCGCGCCGGGCGCGCGAAGGGTCGGCATCGGAGGGCATGCAGCCAGTCTATTCGACGGCTCCGGTACAGCATGAATACACTTCGGTGCACACACGATCGAACTTGTACTGGCCCGCGCGCCGGTACAGCGCCCGATGAACGCCGACCTCACCGCGCTCGCCCGCGCCGCCGGCGCCACGCTCACCGAGCAGCTGGCCCAGCGCTTTGCCGACCGGATCGACCAGCGCCTGCTGCCGCCCGGCGCGCGCCTGCCGTCGGTGCGCGATTGCGCGCAGCGTCACGGCGTCAGCGCCAGCACCGTGGTCGGCGCCTACGACCTGCTCCAGGCCCGCGGCCTGGTCGAGGCGCGCCCGCAGCGCGGCTTCTTCGTGCGCCAAGCCGCCGCCGCGCCGCGCGCGCTGGCGCCACGGCCGTCCGACGGCGCGCTGCCGGCGCCGGTGGACGCCACGGCGCTGATCCGCAGCATGTTCCAGGCCCAGGGCGGCCGCCCGGCGCCCGGCATGGGAACGCTGCCCGAAGACTGGCTCGACGCCAGCCTGCTGCAACGCGCGCTGCGCCGCGTCGGCAGCCCCGCCGCGGCCGTGGGCTGGCTGCGCTATGGCGACCCGGCCGGCGACGCCGGCCTGCGCGCCGCGCTGTCGCGCCGGCTCGCCGACATCGGCATCCCCGCGAGCGCCGCGCAGATCGTCACCACCGTGGGCGCCACGCATGCGCTGGACCTGATCTCGCGCACGCTGCTGCAGCCGGGCGATGCGGTCCTCGTCGACGAGCCCGGCTGGGCGGTCGAGTTCGCCCGGCTCACCCGTGCCGGCATGCGCCTGCTGCCGGTACCGCGCGGCGCCGACGGGCCCGACCTGGCGGTGGTGGAGGCGCTGCTGCGCGAGCACCGGCCGCGCCTGTACGTGACGGTCTCGGTGCTGCACAACCCGACCGGCCACTCGCTGACGCCGGCGTCGGCGCACCAGCTGCTGCAACTGGCGGAGCGCCACGACCTGACCGTGGTCGAAGACGACACCTACGCCTGGCTGGCGCCGGCGCACGCAACCCGGCTGGCGCAGCTCGACGGGCTGCGACGCACCGTCTACGTCTCGGGCTTCTCGAAGATCCTGACGCCGCAATGGCGCATCGGCTACCTGGCCGCGGCACCGGCGCTGGTCGAACGCGTGGTCGACACCAAGCTGCTGGCGACGCTGGGCACGCCGGGGCCGCTGGAGCAGGCGCTGGCCTGCTGCCTGGAGCAGGGCACGCTGCGCCGCCACGCCGAGCGCGTGGCCCTGCGCCTGGCGGCCGCGCGCTCGCGCACCGAGCGCCTGGCGCTAGACGCCGGCGCCCGCTTCGTGACGCCACCGCAAGGCCTGTTCGGCTGGGTCGACGTCGGCACCGACACCGAAAGCCTGGCCCAGCGCATGCTGGACGAGGGCTGGCTGATCGCCCCTGGCGCCCTGTTCCACGCGACGCCGCGGCCGACGACGCTGATGCGCGTGAACTTCGCGACCGCGCAGGACGCGCGCTTCTGGCGCAGCCTCGAGGCGCTCGCCTCGGCGCACTGAAGCAGACACGGGTGTGACTTCCGGGCGGCGTACCATTCCCGCCCAGATCCTGACCGCGGCCCGCCCGGGCCGAGCCTTGCACAGCGCACGATGTTCGAATCGACCTTGCCGTTGGGCGCGCCCGACCTGATGCGCGTGAGCGCCTTTAGGCGCTACCTCGACGAGATGTCGCGCAGCGGCGATGTCGACCTGTCGAGCACGCGACTGTCGTCGCTGAGCCCGTCGATGATGCTCGACCTGCGCCGCTTCGAGCAGACGCGCCGCAGCGGCGAGGGCCTCGAGGTGCTCGAGGTGCTGGCCGCCTGCGTGCGCCACGGCCGCAGCCTGCTGATCCACCTGCACGACGAAGGCCGGGTCGTGCCGCTGACGGTGTTCCCGGTCGAGCGCGTCGCGCATTGCCCGATGCCGATGGAGCAGTTCCTCGCCACCCGGCTGACCGACCTGCAGGTGCTGCATGTCGAGCCGTCGGTGCTGCGCCCGCCCGGCGACCGCGAGCGCTCGCTCGTCGCCGAGCCGGCGCTGTACGCGCCGCTCGGCCCGCTGCTGTGGGAGCTGGCGCTGCGCGGCTCGCGCGAGGATCTGCTGCCCGAGATCGCCGGCCAGGCCGCGTACCGGATCGCGCCCGGCGTCGACCTGAAGGGCTTGAGCCTGAACGGCTCGCTCGCCGCCGCCGTGGTGCGACTCAAGCGCCACACGACGAACCTGCGCGAGATCGCCGAATGGCCCGGCTTCGACCGCGCGCGCGCGACGCGCATGCTCAACGGCCTGTACCTGCAGGCCGGGCTGATGGTCAGCCGCACGCACCCGGCGGCGACCAATGAGGGCTGGTTCAGCGGGAATCGCTGACCACCCGCTACGCGCTTCGCTCGACGGCGATCCGCCGAGTCAGGCTCGTGCGCCCAGCCCTTCCCAGCGCTCCAGCGCCACGAGCAGCTCTTCCTCGATCTGCTCGTGGCGCGCCTGCAGCTCGCGCACGCGCTGCGGCTCGGCGACGTAGATCTCGCTTCCGGCCAGCAGCTCGCTGATCAGCTTCTGCTCCGCCTCCAGCGCCTCGATGCGGCCGGGCAGCGCGTCGAGCTCGCGCTGCTCCTTGTAGCTGAGCTTGGTCCTGGCCGCGGCCGGCTTCGGTGCGGTCGCGGCGGGCGGCGCAGGCCGGGGCGCCGCGGCGATCGCGGCGGCGCGCGCGCGCTCGCGCTGGCGCTTCCAGTCCTCGTAGCCGCCCTCGTATTCGCGCCACAGCCCCGGACGGCCACCGTACGCGGGATCGCCTTCCCAGGCGATCGTGCTCGTCACGACGTTGTCGAGGAAGCGCCGGTCGTGGCTGACCAGGAACACCGTGCCGGCATAGTTCTGCAGCAGGTCCTCGAGCAGGTCGAGCGTGTCGATGTCGAGGTCGTTCGTCGGCTCGTCGAGCACCAGCACGTTGGCCGGCAGCGCGAACAGCCGCGCCAGCAGCAGCCGGTTGCGTTCGCCGCCGGAGAGCGTGCGCACCGGCGAGTTCGCGCGCTCGGGCGCGAACAGGAAGTCGCCGAGGTAGCTCATCACGTGCTTGCGCGAGCTGCCGACCTCGATCCACTCGCTGCCCGGGCTGATCGTGTCGGCGAGCGTCGCGTCGAGCTTCAGCCCGGCGCGCATCTGGTCGAAGTAGGCGACCTGCAGCCGCGTGCCCTGGCGCACCGTGCCGCCGGTCGGCTGCAGCTCGCCGAGGATCAGCTTGAGCAGCGTCGTCTTGCCGCAGCCGTTCGGGCCGATCAGGCCGACCTTGTCGCCGCGCAGGATCGTGGCCGAGAAATGGTCGATCAGCAGCCGTCCTTCACCCGGTGGGCCGAAGCGCAGGCTCACGTCGCGCAGCTCGGCGACGATCTTGCCCGGCGGCAGCCCGGCGTCGAGCTCGAGCCGGACCTGGCCGAGCGTGTCGCGCCGCTGCCGGCGCTGCTCGCGCAGCCGCACGAGCCGCGCGACGCGGCCGACGCTGCGCGTGCGCCGCGCCTCGACGCCCTTGCGGATCCAGACCTCCTCCTGCGCGAGCAGCTTGTCGGCACGCGCGGCGGCCTGCGCCTCGGCGTCGAGCTCGCGCTCCTTGGCGGCCTCGAACGCGGCGAAGTTGCCCGGGTAGCTGCGCAGCTGGCCGCGGTCGAGCTCGACGATGCGTGTCGCCACCGCGTCGATGAAGGCGCGGTCGTGCGAGACGAGCACGAGGGCGCCGCGAAAGGCGACGAGCAGATCCTGCAGCCACTCGATCGCGTCGATGTCGAGGTGGTTCGTCGGCTCGTCGAGCAGCAGCACGTCGGGCACGGCGACCAGCGCCTGGGCGAGCGCGACGCGCTTCTTCGTGCCGCCGGACAGCGTTTCGACGCGCGCGCCGGCCTCGAGGCGCAGGCGCTGCAGCGTCTGCTCGACGCGCTGCTCCCAGGTCCAGCCGTCGAGCGCCTCGATGCGCGTCTGCAGCGCGTCGAGGTCGTCGCCCGCCGAATGGGCCTCGTAGCGCTGGCGCAGCGCGCGCGCCTCGGCCACGCCGTCGCCGACGGCGTCGAACACGGTGACCCCGGGCGCGAACTGCGGCTCCTGCGCGACGTAGACGCGGCGCAGTCCGCCCTGGACCTGCAGCAGCCCGTCGTCGGGCTTGTCCAGCCCGGCCAGGATCTTCAGCAGCGAGGACTTGCCGGCGCCGTTGCGGCCGATCAGCGCCAGGCGCTCGCCGGCCTCGAGCGACATCGAGGCGCCGTCGAGCAGGGGCACGTGGCCGAAGGCCAGGTGGGCGTCGGAGAGCGAGAGCAGGGCCATGCGGCGATTGTCCTCCGGCGTAGCATTCGCCCATGCTGCAACGCCGCCCGTGGGTCGACGCCCGGTCCGAAGACCTCGTCCAGTCCGTCGCCGCCGCGACCGCGGCCGCGTCCAGCGACGCCAGCGCGGCCGAGATCGAACGCCTGGTCGCCTGGAACCGCCGCATCCACGACGTCGAGGGCCTGAACCTGAACCCGGCGTCGAACGTGATGAACCCGAAGGCCGAGGCGCTGATGGCGGCCGGGCTGGGCCCGCGCGCGTCGCTCGGCTGGCCGGGCGACAAGTACGAGATGGGGCTGCAGGCGATCGAGCGCATCGAGATCGTCGCCGCCGAGCTCGCGGCCGAGGTCTTCGGCGCGCGCTGCGCCGAGGTGCGCGTCGGCTCGGGCGCGCTCGCCAACCTCTACGTCTTCATGGCGACCTGCCGGCCCGGCGACACCATCATCGCGCCGCCGGCCGAGATCGGCGGCCATGTCACGCACCACGCCGCCGGCGCCGCCGGGATCTACGGCCTGCGCACGCTGCCCGCGCCGGTGCAGGCCGACGGCTACACCGTCGACGTCGACGCGCTGCGCAAGCTGGCGCACGAGGCAAAGCCGCGCCTGATCACGCTCGGCGGCAGCCTGAACCTGTTCCCGCACCCGGTGGCGGCGGTGCGCGGCATCGCCGACGAGGTCGGCGCGCTGCTGATGTTCGACGCCGCGCACCTGTCGGGCATGGTCGCCGGCGGCGCCTGGGCGAACCCTCTGGCCGAGGGCGCGCAGGTGATGACGATGAGCACCTACAAGAGCCTGGGCGGCCCGCCCGGCGGGCTCGTGGTCGGCAACGACACGGCGCTGTTCGAACGCATCGATGCGATCGCCTACCCGGGGCTGACGGCCAACTTCGACGCCGGCAAGACCGCCGCGCTCGCGCTCGGCCTTCTCGACTGGAAGGACTTCGGCGCCGCCTACGCGCGCACGATGCAGGCGACGGCGCGCGCGCTGGCCGAGGCGCTCGCGCGCGCGGGACTGCCGGTGTTCGCGATCGAGCGCGGCGCGACGGACTCGCACCAGTTCGCGCTCGAAGCCGCGGCCTTCGGCGGCGGCCAGGCAGCGGCGCGCCGGCTCGAGCGCGCGCGGCTGCTCGCCTGCGGGATCGGGCTGCCGCAGGCCCGCGTCGCGCCGGTGCCGGGCGACGTCAACGGCCTGCGCCTGGGCGTGCCCGAGATCGTCCGCCTGGGCCTGGACGCGGCCGAGATGCCCGAACTCGCGGCGCTGATCGCGCGCGCGCTCCAGGGCGAGCCCGAACCGGTGGCCGCCGACGTGACGGCGCTGCGGCGCCGCTTCAGCGGCCTGCGCTTCGTGCGGCCCTGAGCCGCGTCAGGCGAGCGCCGCCTCGAGCGCGTCGACGAAGCGCTGCGCGACGTCGTAGCCGGTCTGCTGCGTGATCTCCTGGAAGCAGGTCGGGCTCGTGACGTTGATCTCGGTCAGGCAGCTCCCGATCACGTCCAGCCCGACGAGGAGCAGGCCGCGCGCGGCGAGGATGGGCCCGAGCGTCGACGCGATCTCGCGCTCGCGCTCGGTCAGCGCCATCGCGACGCCCTTGCCGCCGACCGCCAGGTTGCCGCGGATCTCGCTGCCCTGCGGGATGCGCGCGAGCGAATACGGGACCGGCTCGCCGCCGATCACGAGCACGCGCTTGTCGCCGGCGACGATCTCGGGCAGGTACTTCTGCACCATCAGGGTCTGCGCGCCGCCCTTGTTCAGCGTCTCGACGATGCTGCCCAGGTTCAGCCCGTCGGGGCCGACGCGGAAGATGCCCATCCCGCCCATGCCGTCGAGCGGCTTGAGGATCACGTCGCGGTGCTCGGCGTGGAAGCGCCTCACGTCGGCCGCGTCGCGCGTCACCAGCGTCGGCGCGATGAACTGCGGGAACTCCAGGATCGCGAGCTTCTCCGGGTGGTCGCGCAGCGCCGCGGGCTTGTTGAACACGCGCGCGCCCTCGCGCTCGGCCTGGCCGAGCAGGTGCGTCGCGTAGAAGTACTCGCTGTCGAAGGGCGGGTCCAGGCGCATCAGCACCGCGCCTGCGTCGGCCAGCGCGATCTCGCTTTCGTCGACGACGCGGAACCAGTCGTGCGCGTCGCCGGTCAGCTCGATCCGGCGCACGCGCGCGCCGACGCGGCCGCCGCGCTGCCAGTGCAGCGCGCCCGCCTCGCAGGCCAGCACGCGGTGGCCGCGCGACGCGGCCTCGCGCATCATCGCGAACGTGCTGTCCTTGTAGGTCTTGAAGCTCTCGATCGGGTCGGCGACGAACAGCAGGTCCATGGGCAGCGGGCGTGCGGCAAAGCGCTCAGCGAAAGGGGCGCCAGTGTTGCACAGCCAGCGCCAGCGCGCCGGCGACGACGCCCCAGAACGGCGCGCCGACGCCGGCCAGCGTGAGGCCGCTGGCGGTGACGAGGAAGGTGATCAGTGCCGCCTCGCGGCTCTTCTCGTCCCGGGTCGCAACGGCCAGGCCGCTGCCGATCGTGCCGAGCAGCGCGAAGCCGGCCAGCGCGATCACCAGCTCCTTCGGGAACGCGGCGATCAGCCCGACCACCGCACCGCCGACCAGGCCGAGCGCGACGTAGAAGACGCCGGCCATCAGCGCCGCGACGTAGCGCCGGGACGGGTCCTCGTGCGCCTCGCGGCCCATGCAGATCGCGGCCGTGATCGCGGCCAGGTTGAGCGCGTAGGCGCCGAATGGGGCGAGCAGCAGCGTCGCGAGTCCGGTCGTCGTGACCACCGGCGATACCGGCGTGTCGTAGCCGGCGGCGCGCTGCGCGGCGACGCCGGGCAGGTTCTGCGAAGCCATCGTCACGACGAACAGCGGCAGCGCGATGCCCATCGTCGCGGCGACGCTGAAATGCGGCAGCGTGAACACCGGCGTCGCGAGCTGCCAGGCGATGCCCGACCAGCGCAGCTCGCCGTGCAGCGCGGCGATCGCCGCGCCGGTGGCGAGCACGCCCGGCACCGCATAGCGCGGCCAGAGCCGGCGCCCGAACAGGTAGGCGAGCAGCATCGCGCCGACGAGCGTGAACCGGTGCTGCAGCGCGACGAAGGCGTCGATCGCGAAATGCGCCAGCACGCCGGCCAGCAGCGCCGCAGCCAGCGCCTGCGGGATGCGGTTCATCACGCGCGCGAACGCGCCGCTCGCGCCGGCGGCGACGATCAGCAGCGCGCAGACGATGAAGGCACCGGTCGCATCGTTCATGCTCACGCCGGCGCCCGCGGTCGCGAGCAGCGCCGCCCCCGGCGTCGACCAGGCGGTGAGCACCGGCTGGCGGTACCACAGGCTCAGCCCGGCGCTGGTGAGCCCCATGCCCAGGCCCAGCGCCCAGATCCACGAGCTGGTCTGCGCCGGCGTCGCGCCCAGCGCCGCCGCGGCCTGGAAGACGATCACGACCGAGCTCGTGAAGCCGACGAGCACGGCGACGAAACCGGCCACCGTGGCCGAGAGCGAGAAGTCCTTCAGCATGGCCGCGAGCATAGACGGCGAAAGCGCGGTCACAGACGGACGCAATTTGACGCGGCTGGTGTACGGCGGCCGGGGGCGGCTTCGGTTCCAATCCGGACTCGACACCAAAGACGACACGCGAGGAGCGCCCATGAATGCCATCCCGGCCCCCGCCCCCCGCCCGGCACCGGGACGCCGCTTCGCTCTGGCCATCGGCGGCGGCTTCGCGCTCTTCTCGGCCGCCGCGCTGGCCGCGGCGCTGCTGCTGCACGGTCCGCAGGACGAGCGCCGCGCCGCACCGCGGGCGGCCGCGCCGGGCGCCGACGCGAACGCGCGCTAAATCTCGACCTTCGACCCCAGCTCGACGATCCGGTTCGACGGCAGGTTCAGGAAGTCGGCCGCCGCCGACGCGTTGCGGTGCATGCTGGCGAAGAGCTTCTCGCGCCACATCGCCATGCCTTCGCCGAAGGTCGGGATCACGGTGTCGCGCGACAGGAAGTAGCTCGTGTCCATCTCGTCGAGCGGCACGCCGCGGCCCTGCAGCAGCTTGAGCGCCTCGGGCACGTCGGGTTCGTTCTTGAAGCCGTAGTGCAGCGTGATCTGCCAGCAGTCGTGGCCGAGCGGGTCGAGCTCGATGCGCTTGTCGAAGCCTATCCAGGGCACGTCGTGGTGGCGCACGGTGACGAACAGGTTGTGCTCGTGCAGCACCTTGTTGTGCTTCAGGTTGTGCATCAGCGCGTTCGGCGCCAGCCCGGCCTCGGCCGCGAGGAAGACCGCGGTGCCGACCACGCGCGTCGGCGGGCTGACGAAGACCGCGTCGAGGAAGCCCTTCAGGTCGATCGCCTCGTCGCGCAGCCGCTCGGCCACGAGGCGCCGGCCCTGGTACCAGGTCAGCATCAGCGTGAACATGCCGATGCCGATGACGAGCGGGAACCAGCCGCCGGCGAGCAGCTTGAGCGTGTTCGACGCGAAGAACGTGACGTCGACGAGGAAGAACAGGCCGGTCCCGACGATGCACAGCGGCAGCGGGTACTTCCAGCCGAAGCGGATCACGAAGAAGGTCATCACCGTCGTGATCGTCATGTCCAGCGTGACCGCGATGCCATAGGCCGCGGCCAGGTTGGTCGACGACTTGAACAGCGCGACCGCGAGCACGATGAAGACGAACAGCCCCCAGTTGACGAAAGGCACGTAGATCTGGCCGGTGTCGCGCACCGACGTGTGCAGCACGCGCATGCGCGGCAGCAGGCCGAGCTGGATCGCCTGGCGCGTGACCGAGAACGCCGCCGTGATCAGCGCCTGGGATGCGATCACCGTGGCCGCGGTGGCCAGGAACACGAGCGGCAGCCGCGCCCAGGCCGGCGCCATCAGGTAGAACGGGTTCTCGACCGCTTCGGGCGTCGTCAGCAGCAGCGCGCCCTGGCCGAAGTAGTTGATCACCAGGGCCGGCATCACCAGTCCGTACCAGGCGATGCGGATCGGCCGCCGGCCGAAGTGGCCGAGGTCGGCATAGAGCGCCTCGCCGCCGGTGACCACCAGCACCACGGCACCGAGCGAGACGAAGGCCACCAGGGGCTGGTCGGCGACGAAGTCGAAGGCGTGGACCGGGTTCAGCGCCGCCAGCACCGCGGGCAAGGCGACGATGTGCGGCACGCCGAGCGCGATCAGCGCGAAGAACCAGACCAGCGTCACCGGGCCGAACGCGCGCCCGATGCCGCCGGTGCCGAAGCGCTGCACCGCGAACAGCGCGGCGAGGACGACGAGCGTGATCGGCAGCACCGCCTCGTCGAGCGCGGGTGCGGCGACCTTCAGCCCCTCGACGGCCGACAGCACCGAGATCGCGGGCGTGATGACGCCGTCACCGTAGAAGATCGCGGTGCCGAACATGCCGATCACGAGCAGCGTGCAGCGCAGCGCCGGCCTCTCGGCGACCGCGTTCGTCGCCAGCGCGAGCATCGCGATCAGGCCGCCTTCGCCGTTGTTGTCCGCGCGCAGGATCAGCAGCACGTACTTCAGCGAGACGACGATGGTGATGGTCCAGAAGATCAGCGACAGCACGCCGAGCACGTTGGCGTGCGACATCGGCACGTGGCCGGCGTGGAAGACCTCCTTCAGCGCGTACAGCGGGCTGGTGCCGATGTCGCCGTAGACGACGCCCAGCGCGGCCAGCGTCAGGCCGGCGATCTTCTTGGTCTTCGAGCGTGAGGCGGCGGGCAAGGAACGGGCGGCGCGTGGTGCGCCGTCGTGATTCGACCCCGACATTTTGCACGGGCCGCCCTCGGCGGCCCTGCCCGCCGAGGGCCTACTCGTAGACTTCGGCGTTCGGGTCGGTGGCCTCGAGCTCGTAGGACGCGGCCAGCATCGCCAGCCGGCCGATCACGCCGTACATGTAGAAGCGGTTCGGCGCGCTCGCGCCAGGCTTGACGCCGGGGCGCGGCAGCTGGTTGCTCTCGGCGAAGGCCAGCGGCACGAAGCTCGAGCCGGGCGCGTTCAGGTTCTCGTCGACGCCGCGCTCGGCGTGGACGCGGTAGAAGCCGCCGACGACGTAGCGGTCGAGCATGTAGACCACCGGCTCGGCGACGGCGTCGTTCATGCGCTCGTAGGTCGGCACGCCTTCCTGGATGATGACCTCGTGGATCTGCCGGCCGCCCTTGGCCACGCTCATCTTGCTGCGCGTGCGCTCGCTCAGCTGCTCGAGCTCCTTCGCGTCGCGCACGGTCATGATGCCCATGCCACCGGTGCCGACGTCGGCCTTGACGACGACGAAGGGCTTCTCGCCGATGCCGTATTCCTTGTACTTGCGCCGGATCTTCGCGAGCAGCGTCTCGGTGTGGCCCTGCACGCATTCGAGCCCGGTCGCCTCGGCGAAGTCGACCTTGCCGCACTGTGCGAACAGCGGGTTGATCAGCCAGGGGTCCATGCCGAGCAGCTTGGCGAACTTCTTCGCCACCTCCTCGTAGCTCTGGAAATGCCGGCTCTTGCGCCGCACCGTCCAGCCCGCGTGCAGCGGCGGCAGCAGGTACTGCTGGTGCAGGTTCTCGAGCACCCGCGGCACGCCGGCCGAGAGGTCGTTGTTGAGCAGGATCGTGCAGGGGTCGAAGTCCTTCAGCCCGAGCCGGCCACGGTGGCGCACGAGGGGCTCGAGCGTCAGCTCGCTGCCGTCGGGCAGCGCCAGTTTCGTCGGCGCCTCGATCTCGTCGTCCAGCGTGCCCAGGCGCACGTTCAGCCCGGCCTGCGTGAAGATCTGCACCAGGCGCTGGACGTTGGCCAGGTAGAAGGTGTTGCGCGTCGGCCCTTCCGGGATCAGCAGCAGGTTCTTCGCCTCGGGGCAGATCTTCTCGATCGCCGCCATCGCCGCCTGCACCGCCAGCGGCAGCATCTCGGGCGTGAGGTTGTTGAAGCCGCCGGGGAACAGGTTGGTGTCGACCGGCGCGAGCTTGAAGCCGGCGTTGCGCAGGTCCACCGAGCAGTAGAACGGCGGCGTGTGCTCCATCCACTCGAGCCGGAACCAGCGCTCGATCGCCGGCATCGACTCGAGCACGCGCTGCTCGAGCTCGTTGATCGGGCCGTTCAGCGCGGTGACGAGGTGCGGGACCATGGGCAATCCATTCGAGAGAACGTGATCCGATTCTAGGAGCCTCATCAGTTCGAAGGATGACGCGCTGCCCCGGCCTGCGCAGAGTCCGTGCGTCGCGGCATCGCTGCCGGCCGACAACCCCAACGAACAATCCTCCAGGAGTCGTCATGCGTCACCCCTCTCTCCGATTCCCCCTCGCCGCGCTTCCCGCGGCCTGCGTTGCCAGCGCGCTGGCCCTCGTCGCCTGCGGCGGCGGCAGCTCCTCGCCCGCCGCCGGCACGCCGTCAACGGCCGCCTCGCTCACGCTGAGCGGCACCGCGGCCACCGGCGCCGCGATCGCCGGGCGACTGGTCGAGGCGCGCTGCAACGGCGGCACCGGCAGCGCCACCAGCGGCGACGACGGCCACTACGAGATGCCGCTCGCGGCCGGCGCGCTGCCCTGCGTGCTGCGCGTCACGACGTCCGACGGGACCGTGCTGCACACGCTGGCCATCGGCAGCGGCGCCACCGCGCAGGCCAACCTGACGCCGGTGAGCGAGATGGTCGTGGCGCGCCTGACCGGCGGCGCGCCGGCGGCCTACTACGACGCCTTCGACGCGGCGGCCGCCGCGGCACTGACCGATGCCCAGGTGCAGGCCGCGGTGAGCGCGACCGTGGCGGCGCTGAAGAACAACGGCATCGATCTCGGCTCGGTCGGCAACGTGCTGAGTGCCGCGCTCGTGGCGGCCCATGGCACGACCCCGGGCAATCCCTTCGACGAGCTTCTCGGTCAGCTGCAGACGGCGCTGGCGGCCCGCGACACGACACTGGCCGCGCTCGTCGACGCGCTGGCCAAGAGTTCGCCGGCCGCGCCGGCCACCAGCCTCAGCGCCGACCCGTCGCTGCCCGCCGACACGCTGCTGAGCCCCGCGGCCGCGAACTGCAAGGCGCTGCGCAGCGGACGCTACCGCGTCGTGGTCAACGACGACCCGAACACGGTGCCGGGGGGCACCGATGTCGCGACCGAGGTCGTCAGCGTCGATGCCACCCGGCTGCAAGTGACGAACTCGAACGGCGAGGTCGCCACGTTCACCGAGGCCGGCCCCTGCCGCTACACCGGTCCGCAAGGCGGCGGCATCACGGTCACGCCGGCCGGCGTCGTCGTGGCCCAGTTCGACGCGCCGCCCTACCGCGGCGCGCTCCTCTTCCCCGAGCAGAGCCACGACGTCACGGAACTGGCCGGCGAATGGAATTCGATCGGCCTGGACCGCACGACCGACAACGGCCCGGTGCACGTGACGACCGCGACTCTGGTGTGGGATGCCGCGGGCAGGCTGGGTGGCGGCCAGTTCTGCGATGGCGTGGTCAGCGGCTGCGGGACCTTCGACGCGACGAACCTGCCGGACATCACGATCAGTGCCAACCCGGCCGGCGGCTTCGACGTCGTCAACACCACGGACGGCTGGCGCGACCGCCTGTTTGCCTACCGCGCCGGCGGCGGCGAACTGATGCTCGTGCAACTCGCGCCGGGTGGGCACCTGGGCTTCAGCACGCGCAAGGTCGCGCGCGCGATGCCAACGGTGGGCGACGTCAGCCAGGGCTGGCAGATCGGGCTGGTGCCGAACGCGACGCCGCCGTACTACACCGCGCCGGCGGCGATCAGCCAGTTCGAGAGCACGGTGAGCGCGCTCGACGCGGCGAACCAGCGCTTCGAGCGACAGGCGGTGTCGGACTTCACGACGAACGTGACGCGCCCCGAGACCGTGGCGATCAACGCCCCGCGCGACGGCTACACCCACCGCCTGCCGGCGAGCGTGGTCGACAGCAGCGGTGCGACGGTCAACGTCGGCGAATGGGTTGCCTTGCAGCTGCGCGGGATGGGGCTGGCACCGGTGGGCGTGGCGTCGAACAACAACCTCGTGCTGGCCGCGGCGCAGGGGCAGTAGGCGCGGCGACGCTGGGTCGCACGTGAAAAAAAGGGCCGTCGGGCGGCCCTTCTCGGTACGGGAACCTGGTATCAGTTGTGGTACGCAGTCTCTCCGTGCGAGGTGATGTCCAGACCCTCGCGCTCCTCTTCTTCCGGCACGCGCAGGCCGATCGTCATGTCGACGATCTTGTACGCGATCAGCGAGACTACGCCCGACCAGACGACGGTCACGCCGACCGCCTTGGCCTGGATCAGGAGCTGGTCGAAGATGCCGTTCGAGCCGACCGCGCCGGTGACCCAGTCGGTCACGAGGCCCGGGCCGCCGAGCGACTGGCTGTTGAAGATGCCGGTCAGCAGCGCACCCGTGATGCCGCCGATGCCGTGCACGCCGAACACGTCGAGCGTGTCGTCCGCGCCGAGGATCTTCTTCAGACCCGTCACGCCCCACAGGCAGATGAAGCCCGCCGCAGCGCCGACCACCAGCGCGCCGACGATGCCGACGTTGCCCGCTGCCGGCGTGATCGCCACCAGCCCGGCGACGGCACCCGACGCGGCGCCCAGCATCGAGGCCTTGCCCTTCAGCAGCGCCTCGCCGGTGCACCAGGCCAGCACCGCGACCGCGGTCGCCGAGAAGGTGTTCAGGAAGGCGAGCGCGGCGCTGTTGCCGGCTTCGAGCGCCGAGCCGGCGTTGAAGCCGAACCAGCCCACCCACAGCAGCGAGGCACCGACCATCGTCAGCGTCAGGCTGTGCGGCGGCATCGATTCCTTGCCGTAGCCGATGCGCTTGCCGACCATGTACGCGCCCACCAGACCGGCGACGGCGGCGTTGATGTGCACGACCGTGCCGCCCGCGAAGTCGAGCGCGCCCCATTGCCAGAGCAGACCGGCCTTGGCGTTCATCGCGTCGACCACGCCCTTGCCGGTGTAGGCGTCCGGGCCCATCCAGAACCAGACCATGTGCGCGATCGGCGTGTAGCTGAACGTGAACCACAGCACCATGAACATCAGCACCGCCGAGAACTTGATCCGCTCGGCGAACGAGCCGACGATCAGGCCGCAGGTGATGGCCGCGAAGGTGGCCTGGAACACGACGAACACGATCTCCGGCAGCACGACGCCCTTGCTGAAGGTCGCGGCGGTGGCGAAGTTGCCGGTCGCCGGGTCGAACACCCCGTTGAGGAACAGTCGACTGAAGCCGCCGATGAACGCGTTGCCCTCGGTGAACGCCAGGCTGTAGCCGTAGACGACCCAGAGCACGACGATGAGCGAGAAGGTCACGAAGACCTGCATCAGCACCGACAGCATGTTCTTGCTGCGCACCAGGCCGCCGTAGAACAGCGCCAGGCCGGGGATCGACATCATGATCACGAGCGCCGTCGAGACGAGCATCCAGCTGACGTCGCCCTTGTTCACCGTCTCGACCGGGGCCGAGGCGGCTGCAGCGGGGGCGGCGACGGCCGCCGGGGTGGCCGCCGCGGCGGACGCGTCGGCGGCGGGTGCCGACGCCACCGGCGCCGACGCAGCCGCGTCCTGCGCGTGCGCGGCGCCGACGGAGCCCAGGGCGGCGAGGCCCAGGGCAAGGATTGCGATGAGTTTCTTCATGGTTGTCTGCTTTGGTGTGGACGCGGTCAGAGGGCGTCGGTGCCCGTTTCACCGGTGCGGATGCGCACCACCTGCTCCAGCGTGGCGACGAAGATCTTGCCGTCGCCGATCTTGCCGGTGCGTGCCGCGGCCTCGATGGCCTCGATCACGCGGTCGACGATCGCGTCGTCGACGGCGGCTTCGATCTTCACCTTGGGCAGGAAGTCGACGACGTACTCCGCACCGCGGTACAGCTCGGTGTGGCCCTTCTGCCGGCCGAAGCCCTTCACCTCCGTCACCGTGATGCCCTGAACGCCGATGCCGCTCAGGGCCTCACGCACTTCGTCGAGCTTGAACGGCTTGACGATCGCGGTCACCATCTTCATGGCTGTTCTCCGTCGTGGATGTTTAGAAGGTGTACTTGGCGCCGACGACCAGGGTCGCCTTCTCCAGGCTCTTGTCGGTGGGCGCGTAGTAGTAGGCGGGCACGCCGGCCACCTTCTTGTTGTCGGTGCCGATCGCCGCGACGCTGAGCGCGAGGCCGTTGCCGAAGTCCTTGGTCAGCGTCAGCGAGTAGTCGGTGTACGAATAGGCGCTGTTGTGGGCGACGCTCTGGTGCCCGATATGCGGCGCGAGCGAGAAGCCCGAACCGAGGTCGAACGACGCCGACAGGTCGAGGTAGCCGCTGTTCTTGCTGTCGACGAAGCCGAACAGGTTGGACACGCTGTGCGAGTACTTCAGCGTCGCCGGGCCGAAGCTGAGCGCGCCGTAGATCTCGGTCGTGTTCGCGTTGGCAAAGCCGGACACGTCGCCGAGCTTGTTGCCCGGGTACTGGTAGGTCAGCAGGCCGACGTCGTAGCCCAGGCCCTTGGTGATTTCGCCCTTGTAGCCGCCGTAGAGGTCGAGCTCGACCGAGTCGTCGCCGCCGGAATCCTTGATCCACTTGATGTTCGACGCCCAGGTGCCGAGGTACAGGCCGCCGTTGCTGTAGTCGATGCCGCCCTGGATCGCCGGCTTCAGGCGCGTCTGCGAGATGCCGCGGTAGCGGTAGTCGGTGACGGCGCCGATGTTGAAGGCCAGATCGGCCCAGGCCGCGCTGGGCAAGGAACCGAGGGCCACGAGGGCCGAGACCGCGAGGATCGTTTTCTTCATGAGAACTCCATTCGTTGCAGAAAGTGACGTGGGCTGACCCGGGTTTGCAGCTTCTGTGCCACCTCTTGCCGGACGCGCTCTGCCCTGGGGCGGCGCAGCGCGCGGCTGGAACAGGAAATCGATGCACCGAAACGGGGAAAAGGGGCAAAACGCACAAGAACGGTGCGTCGGAGGAGCGCGCGCACAATGGCCGCCGGAGGATCGCGACGATGACGCTGGCCGTGGTGAGCAGCCGCGCGCTCGACGGGCTGGAGGCGCCCGAGGTGCAGGTCGAGGTGCAGCTCGCCAACGGCCTGCCCAGCTTCACGCTCGTCGGCCTGGCCGACACCGAGGTGCGCGAATCGCGCGAGCGCGTGCGCGCCGCGCTCCAGCAGAGCGGCTTCGCCTTCCCGCACAACAAGCGCATCACCGTCAACCTGGCGCCGGCCGAGCTGCCCAAGGAGTCCGGCCGCTTCGACCTGCCGATCGCGCTCGGCATCCTGGCAGCGGCCGAGGTCGTCGACCCGGCCCGGCTCGCGGCCTTCGAGTTCGCCGGCGAGCTGTCGCTGGCCGGCGAGCTGCGCCCGGTTCGGGGCGCGCTCGCGCTCGGCCTCGCGCTGCGCCGCGCCGGGGCCCCGCGCGCGCTGGTGCTGCCCGCGGCCAGCGCGAGCGAGGCAGCGCAGGTCGGCGGCATCGACGTGCGCGCGGCCGCGACGCTGGCCGAGGTCGTCGGCGCGCTGCTGCCCGGTGACGCAGCGATTGCGCTGCCCGCCGCCTTGCCGCAGGCGCGCGCACCGGCATCGGCC
>MEGM01000002.1 GCA_001725505.1 Rubrivivax sp. SCN 70-15
ATCCCTTCCTCGCCGTTGGCGGCCATCGGCGCCATCAGGAACTTGATGTCTTCCTGGGTGTAGCCGAAGGCCTGCTGGCGGTCGAGCAGGGTCTCGGTCGGCGTGGGCGCGGCGCCCTCGGCGGGCAGCGTGTCGAGCCGCACGCGCACGTTCTCGATCCACTGCCTGTACGGGCGCGCGTTCGCGAACTGGTTCTTCAGCTCCTCGTCGTCGACGATGCGGCCCTGCTCGAGATCGATCAGGAACATCCGGCCCGGCTGCAGGCGCCATTTCTTGACGATGCGCGCCTCGGGGATCGGCAGCACGCCCGATTCGCTCGCCATCACGACCAGGTCGTCGTCGGTGACGATGTAGCGCGCCGGGCGCAGCCCGTTGCGGTCGAGCGTGGCGCCGATCTGCTTGCCGTCGGTGAAGACCATCGCCGCCGGGCCGTCCCAGGGCTCGAGCATCGCGGCGTGGTACTCGTAGAACGCGCGCCGGCGCGCGTCCATCAGCTCGTGGTTCTCCCAGGCCTCGGGGATCATCATCATCGCCGCGTGCGCGAGCGGGTAGCCGCTCATCGTCATCAGCTCGAGCGCGTTGTCGAAGGTCGCGGTGTCGCTCTGGTGCTCGAAGCTGATCGGGTAGAGCTTCTTCAGGTCGTCGCCGAGCACGGGCGACTTCATCACCCCCTCGCGCGCGCGCATCCAGTTGAAGTTGCCCTTGACGGTGTTGATCTCGCCGTTGTGCGCGACCATCCGGTACGGGTGCGCGAGCGGCCACTCGGGGAAGGTGTTGGTCGAGAAGCGCTGGTGCACGAGCGCCAGCGCCGAGACCACGCGCGGGTCGGCCAGGTCCCGGTAGTACACGCCCACCTGGTCGGCGAGGAGCAGTCCCTTGTAGATCACCGTGCGGCAGCTCATGCTGGGCACGTAGTACTCGCGGCTGTGCGTGAGCTGCAGCTTCTGGATCGCCGCCGAGGCCGTCTTGCGAATCACGTAGAGCTTGCGCTCGAGCGCGTCGGGCACGATGACGTCGGCGCCGCGGCCGATGAAGACCTGGCGGATCACCGGCTCCTTCGCGCGCACCGCAGGCGACATCGGCATCTCGCGGTCGACCGGCACGTCGCGCCAGCCGATCAGCACCTGGCCCTCGGCCTTCACCGCGCGCTCCAGTTCCTGCTCGCAGGCCAGGCGCGACGCATGCTCCTTGGGCAGGAAGATCATGCCCACGCCGTACTCGCCCGGCGGCGGCAGCGTGATGCCCTGCGCCGCCATCTCGGCGCGGTAGCAGTCGTCGGGGATCTGGATCAGGATCCCGGCGCCGTCGCCCATCAGCTTGTCGGCACCGACCGCGCCGCGGTGGTCCAGGTTCTCCAGGATCTTCAGTCCCTGGGCGACGATCGCGTGGCTCTTCACGCCCTTGATGTGGGCGACGAAACCGACGCCGCAGGCATCGTGCTCCTGGCCCGGGCCGTACAGGCCATGGTCGGCGAGCGCGCGGATTTCCGGGTCGGACGCGGGGGCGGGGGCGGCGTCGTTCATGGCGCACTCCTGGCGATACACGGGGTCCGACAGACTACCGCAGTGCAGCAATGCCATCAAGGTCGATTAAATAGGGTCAGTGTAATTTACAAGAAGTACAGAACGCTGATCATCAATAAATAGGGACATATTAAATACCGAACCCAAGCGCCAAGCCGGAGCACGGCGCGTGCCAGAGAGCGCCTCATACCGACCTGCGATCAATCGAACAAGAGTGAGGAGCCGTTCTCGGGTTGGGCCCTGCCGCGCGTGCGCGAGGTTCAGCGTGAGCCGGTGGCCCGGGGGTGCGTTCTCCGGTCCACGCTCGCGGGCGACCGGCCTGGGTGCGCCACGGTGACCTCGTCAACGCCTTCTTCTCGTGTCACGGAGAGTGGCGACCGCGAATGGGCCCTGCGCCCGCACCCCCGAGCCACCGTCTCCTGCCACCACCGAGGGCCGCGCCTCGAGGCACGCCACCGACGGACTCGCAGGGCGGTGGCGGTACCCGCGGGCGCAGGGCTCATTCGCGGTCGCCAGGGCGTGAGCGCGAAGACGGCGGTTTTGAAGCCGCCGGCAGAAGCCTGCCGAGGCGTGGCCCCGCGAGCGTGGCCCGGAGAACGCGGGTGCCGCCAGCGACCTGGCGCAGCGGCGCTCGCGGACGCGGGCCACGAACGCCCGCAACGGGCCGTGAGTCGCCGACCTATGGCCTTTCTCTACGATCGATCGCGAGCGGGATCAGCTCGTCGTACCGCGCGCCGGCCGTCCGCGCGGCCGCGGGCGTACCGGGCGCGAGCCGGAGGACGCGATCCGGGCCAGGAAGGCCGCCGAGCCGACCGCCCAGCCGCCCAGCGCCGCATGGCGCAGCACCTCGGCCTCGGCCGGCGGCAGCGGCTGCGCGAGCCGGGCACGCCAGGCGGCCTCGCGCTCGAACGGCGTGTTTCCCAGACGCCAGAACTCGGCCGGGTCGGTGAGCAGCGGGTCGGGCGCGACGCCGGTCCGGTGCCCGGCGCTCGTGACCCCCGGCTGACTGTCGATCAAGCACAGGGCGGCCAGCAGCCAGGCGCCGGGCTCGATCACGGCGCAGCGGTAGCGCCCCTCCCACAGCGTTCCGCTGCGGCCGTGACGGCGGTTGTAGGCACTCACGTAGCGACGCCCCAGCGTCTGCATCATCCGGCTCAGCGCGGGCGTGCTGGGGGGCGTCACCAGCAGCTGCAGCTCGTCGTCGGCAAGGGCGTAGGCGTGCACGCCGACCTGCTGCGCCGCCGCCGCCTCGCGCAGCGCGCGCAGGAATTCGGCCCGGTCCTCGGCGTCGGTGAACACCGCGCCCCGGTTGTGGCCGCGCTGGACGACGTAATGCGCCAGGCCGGGGAGCACCAGTCGCGGCAGGCGGGCCATGCTCAGACGGCGAACAGCGTGCGCCCGGTCAGGCGCTGGTGCTCGCGCAGCGCGTAGCGGTCGGTCATGCCGGCGATGTAGTCGGCCACCGCGCGCATCAGATCGGCGGCGCCGGCGTAGTCGGCCGGCATCTCGGCCGGCGCCGCGGCATAGGCCGCGAACAGCTCGGCGACGACGGTGCGCGCTCGCTCGGTGTTCTGCATCACCTGCGGGTGGCGGTAGAGGGATCCGAACAGGAAGCGCTTGAGTTCGTCGATCTGCGCCCGCAACGCGGCGCTGTAGCCGGCCAGCGGCGGCGCTGCGCGCACCGCGTCGGCGTCGGCCGGCGCGAGCGCGGCGACCGCCGCCGACGTGGTGGCGACCAGGTCGCCGATCTGCGCCGACAGCATCTGGCGCAGCGTTTCGAGCAGCAGCCGCCGGCCGGGCTGGGCTGCCAGCGCCGGGTGCGCGTCGAGCACCGCGTCGCGATGGCGCACGAACAAGGGCACCTGCTCGAGCTGTGCCGTGGTGAGCAGGCCGGCGCGCACGCCGTCGTCGATGTCGTGCGCGTTGTAGGCCATCTCGTCGGCCAGGTCGACGAGCTGGGCCTCCAGGCTGGGCTGGCTGCGATCGAGAAAGCGGCGCGCCGGACCGCCCGGCTCGCGCCGCTCCAGCCGCTCGGCATTGCGGCGCGAGCAATGCTTGAGGATGCCTTCACGCGTCTCGAACGTGAGGTTCAGGCCGTCGAAGTCAGGGTAGCGGATCTCGAGCGCGTCGACGACGCGCAGGCTCTGCAGGTTGTGCTCGAAGCCGCCGTGCTCGCGCATGCATTCCTGCACCGCGTCCTGCCCGGCGTGGCCGAAGGGCGTGTGGCCGAGGTCGTGCGCGAGCGCGATCGCCTCGACCAGCTCCTCGTTCAGGTGCAGCTGGCGCGCCATCGAGCGGCCGAGCTGGGCCACTTCCAGCGAATGGGTGAGCCGGGTGCGGAACAGGTCGCCCTCGTGGTTGACGAAGACCTGGGTCTTGTAGACCAGGCGGCGGAACGAGTTGCTGTGCACGATGCGGTCGCGGTCGCGCTCGTGCTCGGTGCGCGGCGTGGCCGCCGGCTCGTGGAGGCGCCGGCCGCGCGCCGAGCGCGGGTCGCAGGCCCAGGGCGCCAGTCGGTCCACGGCCCCGGACGCGCTCACGCCGCGCCGCTGTGCATCCGGAGCACGCGCTCGACCAGCGCATCCGGCGCCGGCCGCAGCGCGGCGTGGCCGACGCCGTCGATGACGACGAAGCGGATCTCGCCCCCTTCGGCCTTCTTGTCGACGCGCATCAGCTCGAGGTAGCGCGCCGCACCCAGCTCCGGCCCGCGCACCGGCAACCCGGCGCGCTCGACGATGCGGCGCAGCCGGGTCGCGAAATCGGCCGGCACCAGGCCGAGCTGGGCCGACAGCTCGGCCGCCATCACCATGCCGCAGCCGACGGCCTCGCCGTGCAGCCATGCGCCGTAGCCCAGGCCGGCCTCGATCGCGTGGCCGAAGGTGTGGCCGAAGTTGAGGATCGCGCGCAGCCCGGCCTCGCGCTCGTCCGCGCCGACGACCTCGGCCTTGATCTCGCACGAGCGCCGGATCGCCTGCGCCAGCGCCGCCGGGTCGCGCGCGAGAAGCGCGTCGAGATGGGCCTCGACCCAGTCGAGGAAGGCCGCGTCGGCGACCGGCCCGTACTTGATGACCTCGGCCAGCCCGGCGCTGAGCTCGCGTGCCGGCAGCGTGGCCAGCGTGTCCAGGTCGCAGACGACGCGCTGGGGCTGGTAGAACGCGCCGATCATGTTCTTGCCCAGCGGGTGGTTGATCGCGGTCTTGCCGCCGACCGACGAATCGACCTGCGCGAGCAGCGTCGTCGGCACCTGCACGAAGGGCACGCCGCGCATGTAGGTCGCGGCGGCGAAGCCGGTCATGTCGCCGACCACGCCGCCGCCGAGCGCGAACAGCACCGTCTTGCGGTCGCAGCCCTCGCGCAGCAGGTGGTCGAAGATCAGGTTCAGCGTGGGCCAGTCCTTGTGCGCCTCGCCGTCGGGCAGCGCCAGCGTCGTCACGCGCGGGTAGCGACCCGCCAGCGCACGCCGCAGCGCCGCGCCGTGCAGCGGGTCGACCGTGACGTTGGTGACGATCACGGCCTGCGCCGCCTTCGGCAGGCCCTGCCAGGCGGCGGGCGCGCCGAGCAGGCCGGCGCCGATCAGGATCTCGTAACGGCGCTCGGCGGTGGCGACGTGGACGACGGTGGCGTCGGCGGGGGCTGGCATGGCGGCCGAGTTTACGGCGCCGCCTTCAGGTGCCGGCACCGCCCGGCGCGTCGATCGGCGACGGCACGCGCCCGGGATCGACGAGCCCCGCCAGCTCGAGCTGCATCAGCACCATGCCGAGCAGCGCCGAGACCGACGGCCGCGGCGTCTCGACGACGAAATGGGCGACGCGCCGGTACAGCGGGTCGCGCTCGCGGAACAGCTCGCGCAGGCGCAGCTGCGGGTCGGCGACCTGGAGCAGCGGCCGGTGCGTGTCGTGGCGCAGGCGGCGGAACAGCTCTTCCGGCGTCGAGCGCAGGTAGAACGCGTGCGTGCGCGAGTGCAGCGCGTCGCGGTTCGACGGCCGCAGCACGGCGCCGCCACCGGTGGCCAGAACCAGGGCCGGACGCCGGGTCAGCTCGTCGATGACGTCCTGCTCGACGTCGCGGAACGAGGCCTCGCCGTGGGCCGCGAACCAGTCGCGGATCGGCATGCCCAGGCGGTGCTCGATCTCCACGTCGCTGTCGACGAAAGGCAGCCCGAGCTGGCGCGCGAGCTGACGCCCGACGGTTGACTTGCCGCAGCCGGGCATGCCCACGAGCGAGATGCGCAAGGAGGATTTCACGCGGCGCAGTATCGCAGCGAACCGGCCTCGGTCCGGCGCGCACCCGCGCGCGTGAACCAGTTCGCGCGACCGGCCCGCGGGCCCGGGCCGGCCACGCCCGCCGTGACGGACTTAACACCTTGTTGCCGGACGCGGCCTCAACAATCGCCTGCCCCGCGCCGACAACCAGAAGGGGGACGAGCCCCGTGGAGTCCATCGAATGCCCGCATCAACCGCCGCCCGCCTGCGCCTCCAGCGCGGCTTCACGCTGATCGAGCTGATGGTCACGGTGGCGATCGTCGGCATCCTCGGCGCGATCGCCTACCCCTCCTACCGCGACTACATCATCCGCGGCGAACTCACCGACGCGACGAATGGCCTGTCGGCGATGCGCGCGAACATGGAGCGCTTCTTCCAAGACAACCGCACCTACGTGACCTCGGGCGCGTTCGTCACGCCCTGCCAGAGCGTCGACCCGGCCACGCGAACCTTCAACGACTTCGTCGTCAGCTGCACGGTCACCGCGACCACCTTCACCCTCACCGCCACCGGCAGCGGACCGGTCGCCGGCTTCGCGTTCACCGTCAACGAGCAGGACCTGCAGGCGACGACCGCCGCCCCGACCGGCTGGTCGACCTGCGCGAGCAAGTGGATGACGAAAAAGGGCATGACGTGCTGACGACCGGCTGCCCGCAGCACAGGTCGGCGGGCTTCACGCTGATCGAGCTGCTCATCACGATGAGCCTGCTCGTCGTGCTGCTGCGGCTGGCCGCGCCGTCCTTCGCGACCTGGATCCACAACGCCCAGGTGCGCACCGTCGCCGAGTCGCTGGACAACGCGCTGCGCCAGGCGCAGAACGAATCGGTGCGGCGCAGCCGCCAGGTCGTGTTCTCGCTCACCAACGACACGCCGGGCATCGGCTCGGCGGCGGCGGCCAACGGCAACCACTGGGCGCTGCACGCCGTGCCGCTGCCGACCGAGGCGCTGCAGTTCATCTCCGGCGGCGTACTCGGCGATGCCGACAACGTGACGATCACCGGGCCCGGCGCACTCTGCTTCAACTCGATGGGCCGCCAGGTTGCCAACGCCTCGCCCGGCGTCGCCGACGCGGTCTGCACGATCAGCGCCGCCGATCCGTTGACGAGCTACGACGTCGCCGTCTCCGGTGCCGACCGGCCGCTGCGCGTGACGGTCTCGCTCGGCGGACAGGTGCGCATGTGCGACCCGAGCCACACGCTCAGCAGCAGCTACCCGGAAGGTTGCCCATGACGCCGCGCCGTTGCCGGGGCTTTTCGATGATCGAGGTGCTGGTCTCGATCGTGATCCTGTCGATCGGGCTCATCGGCCTGGTTGGCCTGCAGGCGCGCGGGCTGCAGTTCTCGGTCAGTGCCGAGGACACCAACCGCGCCTCGCTGCTGGCCAACGAGCTGGCCACCTCGATGTGGACCGCGCGCACCGTATCGCTGCCGTCCACCACCATCAGCGCCTGGCAGACGCGCGTCGCCGACGTCACGGCCGACGGCCTGCCCAACGGCAGCGGCACGGTCTCGGTGGACGCCAACGGCGTCGCGACGATCACGATCACCTGGCATCCGCCGAGCGCCGCGTCCGGCGCCGACGACAACCGGTTCGTCACCCAGGTGGTGGTGCCATGAGGACGAAACGCCTGGAGAGCGGCTTCTCGCTCATCGAGCTGATGATCGCCGTGGCGATCGGCCTGGTCGTCACGCTGGCCGCCACCGGCATCCTGATCCGCAGCGAGAGCGGCAAGCGCACGACGGTGTCGACGAACGACATCAACCAGACCGGTGCCTATCTGAGCTATACGCTGGACCGCGCGCTGCGCAGTGCCGGATCGGGCTACACGCAGAAATGGGCACAGGCCTTCGGCTGCGCGCTGCACGCTCAGCACAGCGGCACGACGATGCTGCCGCGACCGAGCGCATGGCCGGCCCCCTTCGCCTCGCTGCCCGTCAACCCCGTGCTGGCGCCGGTGGTGATCTACGCCGGCGCCTCGCAGGCCGGCTCGGACGTGCTCGCGGTGATGACGGGCAACGCCGGCTTCGGCGAAGCGCCGCCGACGGTGACGCCGGGCTCGGTGACGGCCTCGAGCCTGAACATGCGCAACACGCTGGGCATGCGCGGCGACGACCTGGTGCTGGTCTACGACGACAGCGGCAGCGGCAGCGGTCTGCCCGGGTGCGTGCTGCAGCAGGTGCAGACCGGCTTCGTCGGCAGCACCGCGCAGACCCTGCCCTTCGCCGGCGCATATGCCGCCGGCACCGTGGACGGCGTCGACATGACGACGCTCGGCCTGGGCAGCCAGACCTTCGCGATCGACATCGGCAACGTCAGCGCGGCCAACACGCCGCAGTTCCAGTTCGTCGGCGTCGGCGCGAACAACACCCTTTCCAGCTACGACCTGCTGCAGCTCGGCGCCGGCGACACCGCGCAGCCGCTGGCCGAAGGGGTCGTCGAGATGCGCGCGCTGTACGGCGTCGACACGAACGACGACGGCAGCATCGACACCTGGGAGGACCCGGCCGTCAGTCCCTGGACCGCCGCCGAGCTGACCGACGGCAGCACCGGCGCGCGCACCAACCTGCGCCGCATCCTGGCCGTGCGTGTCGGGCTCGTGCTGCGCTCGCAGCTGATCGAGCGCGACATCGTCGCGCCCTCCACGCTGACCCTCTTCGGCGACCTGCCGGCGGCAGTCCAGCGCACCGTCAACATTTCAACGGCCGACCAGCACAGCCGCTACCGCACCGTGGAAGTCACCGTGCCTTTGCGCAACCTGCTGCTGCTGCCCATCACATGAAGCCGACGCCCGCTCTCCGGCCCCGCACCTGCCCGCCGCGCCGCTCGCGCGGCGTCGTCATGCTGTTCGTGCTGATCACGATGGTGATCCTGCTCATCGGTGCGGCCGCACTGCTGCGGTCGTTCAACACCTCGCTCACGAGCGCCGGCAACCTGGCGTTCAAGCGCGACCTGATGAACCAGGGCGAGCGTGCGGTGCCGGTCGTGCTGGCAGCGATGAAGACCGGTGCGCTGGACAGCGCGACGCTGCGCGCGAACGACCTGCCGGCGCAGAACTACAGCGCATCGATCCTGCCGACCAACGACGCCGGCATCCCGAACGCGCTGCTCAGCGACAGCGCATTCACCGCGGTGGCCAGCACGGCCAACGACATCGCCGTCAGCGGCCAGGGCGTGAAGATCCGCTACGTGGTCGACCGCCTCTGCAGCACGAGCGGACTGGACACCGCGCTGGGCGCCGACAAGTGCACGCTCGCGAACAGCGGCATGCCCACCGGCGGCAGCAGCTCGGACCTGGTGCGCGCCGAAGACGCCACCAGCGGCGGCAGCGGCGCCGCGACGCTGCAGGTCGTCTACCGCCTGAGCATCCGCGTCGACGGCCCACGCGGCACGCAGGCCTTCTTCCAGACCACGTTCACGCTGTAGCCAAGCTCAAGCCAGGACCCACCCGATGGACACCTCGATGCTCCTCAGCGCCACCAATTTCTTGACCTCATGGCGCCATGTCGGCAGTGCGATCCGGGCACGCAGCAGGCGGCTGCTGGTGACCGCAGGGACCGCGCTGCTGACACTGTCCGTCGCGCAGGCCGCAACCCCGCTGGCAGACCAGCCCTTGTTCAGCAACGTCTCGGTCCCGGGCAATCTGGCACTCGTGCTGTCGGTGGAGTTCCCGACCGCAATCAGTGCTGCCTATCCCGACACCACGTCCTACAGCACCTCGACCACCTACCTCGGCTACTTCGACCCGGGCAAGTGCTACCTCTACAACTACGACTCGGTAGAGGCGAACCGGTACTTCTATCCGGCCGGGCTGGCGAGCGGGCACGCCTGTGCCTCCGGCACCAACGAGTGGAGCGGGAACTTCCTCAATTGGGCGACGATGCAGACCATCGACGCGTTCCGCTGGGCACTGACCGGCGGTTACCGCGTCACCGATACGGCGACGACGACGATCATCGAGAAGGCATGGGGCTCGGCGCAGGGCAGCACGTCGAACTTTCCGAACAAGTCGCTTTCGAGCAGCACGTTGATCGGCGGCGCGACGCCATTCAGCGTCAGCTCGTTCAAGATGTCGATCTGGAGCCTGGGCAACAAGATGCGGTTCACTGCCGCGTCCAGCCTGGGCTCGACGATCACGACCTACAACCCCGGCACAGCCTTCGACAACAGCAAGACCTACGAGATCAGCGTGCGCGTGAAGGTCTGCGATCCGTCGGCGGGCGCCGGCGGTCTGGAGGCCAATTGTGTCGCCTACGCGGGTGGTAACTACAAGCCCGAGGGCTTACTCCAGCAGTACTCGAACCGCATCCGCTACAGCGCATTCGGCTACCTGAACGACGGCACCCTGACGCGGGACGGCGGCGTGCTGCGCGCGCGCCAGTCCTTCATCGGGCCGACGCAGCCCGTACCCGGCAGCAGCCCGGTCAGCAACGCAAACTCGGAATGGGATCCGACCACGGGCATCTTCACGCCCAACCCCGACGCCGCGGACGCATCCGACACCGCCACCTTGTTCGGGGTCACGGTGAACAACAGCGGCGTGATGAACTATCTGAACAAGTTCGGCGAGTCCGCGCAGAGCTACAAGACCTACGACCCGGTGAGCGAGCTGTACTACGCTGCCATCCGCTACTTCAAGAAACTCGGCAACGTCGGCGCATGGACCGACATGACGGGCGCAACCACGTCGACCAAGACTAAGTGGGTCGACGGGTTCCCCGTGATCACCAACTGGGACGACCCCATTCTCTATTCCTGCCAACGCAACTTCGTGCTCGGCATCGGCGACGTCAATACCTGGAACGACAAGAACGTTCCCGGACCGACCCCGACCACGGGCGAGCCGGCAAAGCCTGCCGAAGTGGTGGCAGACACCAGTGTGGACGCGGTCAGCATGACCAACAAGGTCGGCGTGCTGGAGGGTCTGGGCTCCAGCCTGGGCACCGTGAACCCCTACGGCGGCTGCTGCGGCAACAACTCCGCGCTGATGGCCGGGCTGGCGTACGACGCCCACACCCACGACATCCGGCCCGACGACATCAGCAAGCCGAACACGCTGGGCAAGCAGACCGTCGACACCTACTGGCTCGACGTGCAGGAATACGGCGTCTACAAGAACAGCAATCAGTTCTACCTGGCGACCAAGTACGGCGGCTTCACGGTGCCGGCGGGCTATGACTCGAACACCAACACGACGCCGCTGCCGCTGTCGTCATGGTCCACCTCCGGCGACACGCTGGGCAGCCCGGCGCAATCGCGGCCCGACAACTACTATTCCGCATCGCGCGCCGACCTCATGGTCGCCGGTCTGACCAAGGCCTTCGCCAGCATCGCTGCGGCCTTGAAGGCCTACACGACCTCGTTCTCGACCTCGTTGCCTCAGGTGTCGGTGTCGAACAACCGCAGCTACGCCGCGCAGTACGACTCGCAGAGCTGGACCGGTGAGGTGGTCGCGAGCTCGCTCTCGTTCGACCCCATTACCGGCAACCCATCGCAGACCGTGCAATGGAAGCTGAACGACAAGCTGGCCACGCAGTTGGCCGGCAGCGGCTGGGACAGTGGGCGCCGCGTCGTGACCTGGAACACCGCATCCAGCGCCGGCGTGCCGTTCCGGATCGCATCGCTGTCCAGTGCGCAGAAGACGGCGCTCGATCCGTCCTACGTGAGCGGTGACGACAGTAGCAACTACCTGAACTACCTGCGAGGCCAGCAGACCAACGAGGTCGCATCGACCAGCACCGGCAGCACCCACGCCTATCGCACACGAACCAAGCTGCTCGGCGACGTGGTCGGCTCGCGCGTGCGCCCGATCGGGCCGCCGAGCCTGATCCTTTCCGACAGCACGAACCCCGGCTACTCGAGCTTCAAGTCCACCTGGTCGGCACGGCCAACGATGGTCTACTTCGGCGCCAACGACGGCATGATGCATGCGGTCAACGGCGAGCTCACGGGCAGTTCGGCGGGTAACGAGGTCTTCGCCTACGTGCCGTCGGCGGTGATTAGCGGGCCCAACGGAACGCCCAGCGTTGACGGGCTGGCCGCGTTGGGCAACCCGACCTTCGTCCACCACAACTACGTCAACGCGACGCCGAACGTCTACGACATCGACTTCGGCAGGACACAGGGCGGCAGCGGGACCGACTGGCATTCGGTGCTGATCGGCGGCCTGGGCAAGGGTGGCAAGAGCTATTACGCGATCGACGTCACTGACCCGTCGGCCTTCAGCTCCGAGTCTGCAGCAGCCGGGAAGGTGCTGTGGGAGTTCAGCGATCCGGATCTCGGCTACACCTACGGCGACCCGGTCGTCGTGAAGACCAAGCGCTGGGGTTGGGTCGCCGTCTTCGTCTCGGGGTACAACAATGCCGACGGCAAAGGCTACTTCTTCATCGTCAACCCGCGCACCGGCGCGCTGCTGCAGAAGGTGTCCACCGGCGTTGGCTCGACGAGCACCGATGCGGGCCTGGCCCAGGCGAACGGTTTCGTGCTCGACCGCACCGACGGCACCGCCGACGCCATCTACGCCGGCGACATGCTCGGCAACATCTGGCGACTGGACGTCACGGCCGCGAGCAGCGACTACCCGGCGCCGACACGCATCGCCCAGCTCACGGACGCGTCGGGCAATGCGCAGCCGATCACGACCCGCCCGCTGATCGAGGTTCAACCCGGCACGAACCGCCGCTTCGTGCTCGTCGGCGCCGGCCGGATGCTCGACACCACCGACATCGCCTCGACCCAGGTGCAGAGCTACTGGGCCTTCCGCGATGGCTCCGGGGCACGCTTCAGCACAAGCGCCACGCTGCCCAGCGGGGTGAGTTTCCCGCTGAAGCGCTCGGACATGCTCGTCGACACCGATCCGCTGGTCGGCGTGACCTTCAACGACCCGAAGCAGATGGGTTGGGTTCTGGACCTGGGCAGCGGCACCGGCAGCATCGGCTGGCGCGTCGTCACCGATTCGACGGCCTTCAACGGCGCCGTCGCCTTCGCGTCCACGCTGCCCAGCGGCGACGCCTGCAACCCTTCCGGCTCCAGCCGCATCTACTCGATCGATTTCGGCACCGGCAAATCGGTGCTGACCGCCACGACGACCGACAGCAGTGGTGCAACGACGACGGTACCGATCGTCTACTCGACGGCGACCACCAGCGTCGTCACCGACCTGCGCTTCTTCAGCGTCGACGGCCAGGCGCGGTTGATCGGCGGCAGCGATACCGGCGATCTGAAGTCGATCCAAGGCAACTTCACCGGCAGCAGCGGCCTGCGCCGGTTGAACTGGCGCGAGTTGCCGACGCCTGAATAGAGGGCTCCGGCCCCGACGCCGAAGACGGCGCTGACCCGCAGGGGTCGGCGCCTTTCTTCATGGATGTACCGGCGCGTAGCCGATCGGCAGGTGCCGCCGAGACGGGCTCGAGCCCGTCGTGTCGCTCACCTACCGTGGTCGGTTCGCTGTGGCCGCTTGTTGTCGTCTGGTCCCCTGCAGTGACCGTGCCATTCGAGCGGCGGGGTTGGCGGCCCCAGAGCGCACAGGCGCGGTGACTGCGGTGCGCGCACTGTAGTGCAGGGAACATTGAGGTTGACAGTGTTGACCCGCCCGACTGAAGGCATGGCGGCATCGGCGCTTTCCGGGACGGCGCCCGGGTTCGAAGGTCGTCAGGCATGAACGAGATCGTCGGCCGCAAGACGCTGCGGCGAGCGGTCGGACCGCGTTGACGAGGCATTGTGCTTGGCCTGGATGCGACCGGCGCTGATGTGCGCGACGCGTATGCCCGTGCCCACCAGACTTGCGGGCTTGCGCCTCGCCCTTGCGTCAGGCGACCTGACGACGGGCAGCTGGACCCGCTCGCTGCTCTGGACGTTGTGGATCGGCCCTCGGAGGGCAACGATTGAGCCGCTGTTGCGGCCGCGGCGACGCCGCTGAACAGCGGCGCAGCCGACGTTAGCAGCGGTACTCGGTCATCCGGGTGACCTTCGATCCTCGGGCCTGAATTCGCGAAGCCGCGGCGGGGAGATTTCCCGCCGCGGCCTCGGTGAATCGGACCAGCGTCCTGAACGCGACGCCCGCCCAGTCGCGTCAGTTCGGATTCGAGCAGTCAGTGGCGTAACCGTACGGACTCACCTGGTACGCAGGCGCCGAAGTGGTGGTCGTCAGGGACGTGGCATCGACCGGCACGGGTGCCAGCACGTAGGTCGCACGCCCTTCGGTGCCACCGATGCCGGATGCCGACACAGTCAACCAGGCATCGACCCAGGTACCGAAGCTCTTGGCGTAGGTGACTTGAGCAATGGCCGTGCCGTCGGTACCGGTGGTGGCACTCAGCAATTGCACTTGAACGTCGGCGACGCCAGGGTCGAGCCGCTGGTTGCCGTTGATGTCCTCTCCTGCGTCGAGAACGTGATTTCGATTGATATCCTCGTTCGCACAGACCGTGTCGGCCGCCGCCTTCACCCAGCTCTTGCCGCCGACCGGAAGGATGTAGTACCCCTTGCGGTAGCGCGGCAGGTCCAGCGAGGCCGACAGCGGCACGCCGGCCATGGCGTTGCCGGCCGCGTCCACAACGCTGATGACGAACTGCTTCTGGTAGGTGAGCGTGTTGACGATCACGAGTTCGTTGGTGCCTATCGAAACGCCCATCGGCTGCGAGACCACCGTCAAGGTAGTGGTCGCATTGGTGGTGCAGTTCAGCAGATTCGGGTCCGTATCGCTCGTGCCGTAACAGGCGCGGACCGTGACGCCATTGGTCGGGCTTGACCGGGTCCCGGGAATGTAGGCACTGGTGACGACGCCGTTGGCATCGGAATACAGCGTCGCGCTACCGGTCGAGAACGTGCCGCCCACATTGTTAGCGTCGCCCGCGAGATCGAATCGCACACGCACGTTCTGGATCGGCACGTTGCCTGCCCCAATGAAGAGCGCGCGGAGTTCCGAGCGGTTGGTCGAGGAGCCTGCGGTATTGACGCCGACCACACTCGGATTCGCCGAAACCGATGCCGGCGGTATCGCGATAGTGACCGGCGGAACGCTGGCCGCGGCCTGGACGTTGACGACCTGCTGGTCCGTGACGCCGCCGATCGTCGTCATCACGGTGTAGGAGCCGGTGGCAGCTGGCGCGGTGTAGCTGTAGACGAAGGCACCTTTGCTGTCGGTCACCCCGGTCGCGTCGGCCGGCGAGAGCCCCGGCGCGGAGACCTGCACCGCCTGCGCCGCCATCGGGCTGCCTGACTGGTCGGTCACGCGGTACTGGACCTGCGCCGCGGCGCCGGGTGAAACCACCGCGGGAACGAGCGTGCTCGCCACGCTCGCACCGACGACCTGCACCGTCGCGGTCTTGGTGACCCCGCCGGCGGTAGCGGTCACTGTGATCAGGCGGTTAGCGCGATTCGAGCCGATCGACAACGTGCCCGTGACCTTGCCGGTGGTGTCGGTGACGGAGGCCGACTGCGCAATGACGGCGTCACTGTCGGCCGAAAGCTGGACCGAAGCACCCGAAATTACGACGCGGCCCGAATCCACAGCGGTCGCCGTGATCGTGACCGTGCTCGACGCCGTGTCCGCCAGTTGGGCCGAGCTCACGCTCAGGATCAGGTCGGCGACCGCGACGGTGGACGTACCACCGCCCGTACCCGTCCCGGTACCACTGCCCGTGCCGCCGAACGGCTGCGTGCTCGACGACGAATTGCTGCCGCCGCCGCAGGCGGCCAGCGCCAGCAAGGCCAGCATCGGGAGGAGGCGCTTGAAGAAGGTCATTTCGGCAATCCTGCGTCGGTCTCGGACGGGCGTTATCAGCAGGCTCAGCGTGCCGCCGAGCGGTCGGTCACGATCTTGGGCGTGATGAAGATCAGCAGCTCGGTCTTGTTGTGCGAGCGCACCGTGTTGCGGAACAGCGCGCCGAGCACCGGGATGTCGCCGAGCAGCGGCACCTTGTTCACCGAGTCGTTCTCGGTCTGCGTGTAGATGCCGCCGATGACGACGGTGCCGCCGTTCTCCACCAGCACCTGGGTCTTCACGTGCTTGGTGTCGATGGCCGGACCGGCCGCGGTGGTGAAGGCGCTGACGCTGTCCTTGTTGACGTCGACGTCGAGGATCACGTTGCCTTCGGGCGTGATCTGCGGCGTGACCTTGAGCGCCAGGTTGGCCTTGCGGAACTGGACCTGGGTCGCGCCGCTCGACGTCGCGGCCTGGTAGGGCAGCTCGGTACCCTGCTCGATCAGCGCCTCGACCTGGTCGGCGGTGATCACGCGCGGGCTCGAGACGATCTTGCCCTTGCCTTCGGCTTCGAGCGCGGACAGCTCCAGGTTCAGGAAACGGTTCGCGGTCGAGCTGAACAACGACAGCGCCACGGTCGCCGCGGCGGCGCCGCCGAACGAGCTGCCCGAGACGTTGGCCGGCAGGTTGACGAACTGGGTGTTGTTGAAGTTCACCGCCGGGCCCTGTGCGGTCTGCGCGCCGATGGCCGCGTAGTTGCCGCCGAAGGTGACGCCGGTGTTGGGCAGGCCGCCGTTGGCGGCGCGCAGGTCGGAGCCACCGAGCTTGACGCCGAGCGAGCGGCCGAAGGTGTCGTCGGCCTCGACGATGCGTGCCTCGATCAGCACCTGGCGCACCGGGATGTCGATCTTGGTGATCAGGTCCTGGATCTCCTCGAGCTTGCTCGGGATGTCGGAGACGAAGAGCTGGTTCGTGCGCGACTCGAAGATCACGCTGCCACGCGGCGAGAGGATGCGCGTCGGCTGGTTCGTGCCGCCACCGCCACCCCCGCCCTGGCTCAGCGTCTGCCCGGTCAGGCTCTTCGCGATGTCCTCGGCCTTCGTGTAGTTGAGCTGGAAGGCCTGCGTGCGCAGCGGCTCGAGCTCGGCGACCTTCTTCTTCGCCTCGAGGTCGCTCTGCTCCTTCGCGGCGAGCTCCTCCTTCGGCGCGATCCAGAGCACGTTGCCGGACTTCTTCACGCCCAGGCCCTTGCTCTGCAGGATGATGTCCAGTGCCTGGTCCCAGGGCACGTCCTTCAGCCGCAGCGTCACGGTGCCGGTGACGGAATCGCTGGTGACGACGTTGAAGTTGGTGAAGTCGGCGATCACCTGCAGCAGCGCACGGACCTCGATGTTCTGGAAGTTCAGCGACAGCTTCTCGCCCTGGTAGCCCGGCCCCTGGGTGAGCTTGTTCGGGTCGACCTTCAGCGGCCGGACCTCGAGCACGAACTGGTTGTCGGTCTGGTAGGCGCTGTGCTCCCACGAACCCGTGGGCTCGACCACCATGCGCACCTTGTCGCCGCTCTGGTAGGTGGAGATCGTCTTCACCGGCGTGCCGAAGTCGGTGACGTCGAGCCTGCGGCGCAGGCTGTCGGGCAGCGACGAGCGCAGGAAGTCGACGACGAGCTTCTTGCCCTGCTGCTGGATGTCGACGCCGACCTGCGTGCTCGGCAGGCCGACGATGATGCGGCCGGCGCCGTCCGCCCCGCGGCGGAAATCGATCGAGCTCAGGTCCTGCGCCACCGTGTTCTGCGGCGGCGCGAAGTTCGCGCTCGGCGCGACCGGGCCTGCGGCGCTGGCCACCGGCGGCGGCTGCGTGCTGTTGTTGTCCAGCACCAGCAGCAGCGCCTTGTCCTGCAGCTGGGCCTTGTAGCCCGAGGCCTGCTTGAGGACGAGCACGAGGCGGGTGCGGTCACCGGCCTGGGCCACGCTCACCGAGCGCAGGTTGCCCTGGTTGATGTCGACGCTGTTGCGGCCGAGCGCATTGGTCACGCCGGGCAGGTCGATCGCGATGCGCGGCGGGCTCTGCACCGAGAAGCCCCCCGGCACCGCGGCCAGCGGTTCGCTGAGCTCGATGCGCACGACCTCGGCGCCCGCCTGCTGCGTGCTGCTGATCGACTCGATCTTCGGCTCGGCCCGCGCGGCGGTCGGTGCCATGAACGCGACCGAGGCGGTCGCGAAGGCGGCAAGGGCGGCACGCCACTTGAACATGGTGCAAATCTCCTCGATCTTCCTCATCGCGCCTTCTCCTGGAGCTGCAGCGTGGCCGGGCGTTCGATCCATTCGCCGGCCGCGTCCTGCACGATCTCGCGCAACGCGATTTCGGTCTCCGCGATCTTCGTGACGCGGCCGTAGTTCTGGCCCAGGTAGTCACCCACCTTGACCTGGTAGAGCAGGTTGTCCACCTTCAGCAGCGCGAACTCGTGGCCGTCGCGCTTGACGCTGCCGACCATCGTCATGCTGTCCAGCGGGTAGGCCTCGAGCGGCTCCTTGCGCCGGTTCAGCTCGGCCGCGAGCAGCGAATTCGGCTGCCGCGCCTCCTGCTTGATCGCGACGGTGAGCTTCTGCGTGCTGAACGGCTCGACCGCATTCGCCTCGGTGTAGGGCTCGGGGTCGAACTTCTTCGGCGGCTGCAGCGGCTGCACGTTGGGCTTGACCTCGCGCCGCTGCTGGTCCATCCACTGCTGGAGCTGGTCGTTGTCGGCGCTGCAGGCCGCCAGCAGCAGCACGACGGCGCTCACGGCCAGGCTCACGGCAAATCGGCTCGTGGACCTCATTTCTTCGGCCCCTTCTTGGCCGCGTCGGCCGCCTTCTTGCGGTCGGCCAGCTCGTTGGCGTCCAGGTAGCGGTAGGTGCGCGCGGTGGCCTCCATCACGAGGTTGCCGTTCGCTTCCTTGGGCTGCTGCGTGATCGACAGGTTCTGCAGCGTGACGATGCGCGACAGGTTGGCCACGTCGGCAGCGAAGGCGCCGATGTCGTGGTAGCGGCCGGTGACGCGGATCGCGATCGGCAGCTCGGCGTAGTAGTCCTTGACCTCGACCTGGCCCGGGCGGAACAGGTCGAACTGCAGGCCGCGGCCGAGGCCGGCCTGGTTGATGTCGGACAGCAGCGCGTCCATCTCGGCCTTGCCGGGCAGCTGGCGCTCGAGCTGGGTCACGTACTCCTGCACCTGGAGCTTCTGCTTGCGCAGCTCGTTCAGGTTCACCGCCTGGCCGAGCTTGCTGCGGTAGTCGGCCTTCAGCTGGGGCTCGCGGTCACGCTCGCGCTGCAGGTCGTCGCTGGCCGAGGACAGCAGCACGAACCAGCCTGCGATCACGACACCGATCACGGTGGCGACCCAGGCCGCGGCCTTGGGCAGCGTCGGCCACTGGCCGGGCTCGTTCGGGTTCAGGCCGCGGAACTGGGAGACCGCCTGGTCGAGCAGGCTGGTCATGTCGAAATTCAGGGTCGATGCCTTGGCCATGCCTGCCTCACGAAGACTTGGCCGCAGCCGGCTTGGCCGCCTTGCCCGCCGGCACGGTGTCCGCCGGACCCTGCGGACGCTTGATCGTGACCTTCATCGAGAACTCGAACAGTCGTTGCGGGTCGCGGCCGGTGGTCGTGACCTTGGCCGCCTTGATCTCGACCAGCTCCGGCTTCTCGAGCCACGGCGAGTTGTACGAGGTGTTGCGCAGGAACTCGGAGACGCGCTCGTTCGTCTGCGCGACGCCGTTCACCGCGACCACCTGCCCGGTCTGCTTGATGCTCGTCAGGTAGACGCCCTCGGGGGTCTGCTTGACGAGTTCGTTGAGCAGGTAGACCGGCGTGTTGCGGTCGGTCTGCAGGTCCTCGACAGCCTTCTGGCGCGCCTTCAGCGCGTCGATCTCCGAGCGCAGGCTCGCGATGTCCTTGATCTGCACGTCCAGGCGCTTGATCTCGGCCGTGAGGAACTCGTTGCGCGAGGCCTGCGCGGCCGTCATCTGCTGCAGCACCGAGTACCACAACCCGACCGCCGCCAGCCCGATGATCGCGCTGCCCGCCAGGCCGACGAAGAACGCCCGCTTGCGCTGGCGCCGCTTTTCCTCGCGGTGCGGCAGCAGGTTGATGAGGATCACTGCACGAACCTCCGCATCGCCAGCCCGCACGCCGTCAGGTACGACGGGGCCTCGCGCCGCACGCGGCTCTCGCGCACCGCGGAGCCGAGCTGCATGTTGTCGAACGGGTTCACGACCTGCGACGCGAAGCCGGTGAGCTCGGTGACGCGGTCCTTCAGCCCGGGCAGCGTGGCGGTGCCGCCGGCGAGCATCACGTAGTGCACCTTGTGGTGCGGCGTGCTCGTGAAGAAGTACTGCAGCGCGCGCCCGATCTCCTGCGACAGGCTGTCGACGAAGGGGGCGAGGATCGCGGCCTCGTAGTCCTCGGGCAGGTCGCCGCTGAGCTTCTTCGCCTCGGCCTCCTCGAACGAGAAGCCGTACTGGCGGCTGATCAGCTGGGTGAGCTGCGAGCCGCCGAAGGCCTGGTCGCGGTCGTAGAGCATCTCGTCGTCGCGCAGCACCTTCAGGCTGGTCGTGTCGGCACCGATCTCGAACAGCGCGACGAGCGCGTCCTTGCCTTCGTTGGGCAGCGCCGCGACGACGCGGCTCATCGCCAGCCGCGACGCATGCGATTCGATGTCGAGCACCGCGGGCTTGAGCCCGGCGGCTTCGGCCAGGCCCTGGCGGTCCTGCACGCGGTCCTTGCGCGACGCGGCGATCAGCACCTCGACGTCGCCGGCACTGGTGGCGCTCGGGCCGATGACGCAGAAGTCCAGGCTCACCTCGTCGAGCGAGAACGGGATGTACTGGTTGGCCTCGGACTCGACCTGGAGCTCCATCTCCTCGTCGCGCAGCCCGGCAGGCAGCATGATCTTCTTCGTGATCACGGCCGACTGCGGCATCGCCATCACGACCTGCTTGGTCTTGGTGCCGCTCTTGGCGACGACCTTGCGCACGGCTTCGGCGACCTCGTCGAACTTCTCGATCGTGCCGTCGGTGATCCAGCCCTTCTCGAAGGGCTCGGAGGCGAAACGCTCGAGCACGAATTCACCCGCGGCGGTCTGCCCCAATTCGACCAGCTTGACGCTGGACGAGCTGATGTCCAAACCGATCATGGGGGGGTGCTTGCGGCCCAGAAAGACGTCCAGAAAACTCAACGGTCACACTCCCCATGCGCCGCGGATCGATCCGCGAGCTTGTTAAGAAGTTACTTCAATGCTAGCAGTAAAGCCCTTGTGAACCAAAGAAAAAGGGACGCCTCCAAGCCCTGTCTCGTTGTCTGGCGCTGACGCTGTCGTGGGCAGTTGAAACAAGCCGAAAGCCGGTTGCGGGAGAACCCTGAATCCCCCTCCATGCCGCGTGATCCATCTCACGAACGGCACCCTCCGAATCTCGATCCGACCCCTGCCCGGACACACCAGGCCCGCTTTCTATAATCATCGGCACCCGCCCCGGGACCTTTATGCCGTTATCCGACAACGCACCGCCGCCAACTCCCAAATCCGTCACCAAACGCGGCGCAAACTCGTCCCTCCCCGGCTGGGCACGCGTGATCCTGCGCGCGCTGGGCTGGGCCGGCGGGCTGGTTGCGGCCGGCCTCGTGGCACTGTCGATGGTCGTCGGCGTCGCGCTCGCGGTGGCCTATCCGCAGCTGCCCGACATCGACAGCCTCGTCGACTACCGGCCCAAGCTGCCGATGCGGGTGTTCTCGGCCGACGGCGTGCTGCTCGGCGAGTACGGCGAGGAGCGGCGCAACTTCACGCCGATCGGCCAGATCCCGCGGATCATGAAGGCGGCCGTGCTGTCGGCCGAGGACGCGCGCTTCTACGAGCATGGCGGGGTCGACTTCAAGGGCGTGATCCGCGCCGCGCTGGAGAACCTGCGCGACGTCAAGAGCCAGGGCGCGTCGACGATCACGATGCAGGTCGCGCGCAACTTCTACCTCTCGACCGAGAAGACCTTCACGCGCAAGATCTACGAGGTGCTGCTCGCGATGAAGATCGAGCAGGTGCTCACGAAGGACCAGATCCTCGAGCTCTACATGAACCAGATCTACCTGGGCCAGCGCGCGAACGGCTTCGCGTCGGCGGCACAGGTCTATTTCGGCAAGCCGCTGAAGGACCTCACGGTCGCCGAGGCGGCAATGCTCGCCGGGCTGCCGAAGGCGCCGTCGGCCTACAACCCGATCAACAACCCGAAGCGGGCCACGCTGCGCCAGCACTACGTGATCGCGCGCCTGTTCGACAACGGCTACATCACCGCGGCCCAGCGCGACGAGGCGCTGGCGCAGGTGCTGCACTACCGCACGCCGGCGGACGTGCCGGTGCATGCCGAGTTCGCCGCCGAGATCGCGCGCCAGCTCGTCTACGCGCAGTACGGCGACGCGGCCTACACGCGCGGCCTCAACGTCTACCTGACGATCAATTCCGCGGACCAGAACGTCGCCTACCACGCGCTGCGCCGCGGGCTGATGGACTACGAGCTGCGCCAGGTCTACCGCGGCCCGGAGGCCTACGTCGACCTGCCCGCCGATCCGGCCGGGATCGACGACCGTGTCGCCGAGGCGCTCGCCGACCACCCCGACAACGGCAACCTGCGCTCGGCCGTCGTGCTGCAGGCCACGCCGGGCCGCGTCATCGCGATGCTGCAGTCGGGCGACACGATCACCGTCACCGGCGAAGGTCTGCGGCCGGTGACCTCCGGGCTGTCGAACAAGGCCGGCCCGAAGACGCAGATCCGGCGCGGCGCGGTGGTACGCGCGCTCAAGGATGCGAAGGGCCACTGGGTGCTGACGCAGATCCCCGAGGTCGAAGGCGCGCTCGTCGCGCTCGACCCGCGCAACGGCGAGGTGCGCGCGCTCGTCGGTGGCTTCGACTACAACAAGAGCAAGTTCAACCACGTGACGCAGGCCTGGCGCCAGCCGGGGTCGACCTTCAAGCCCTTCATCTTCTCGGCCGCGCTCGAGAAGGGCTTCACGCCGGCGACGATCGTCAACGACGCGCCGCTGTTCTTCGACGCCACCGAGACCGGAAGCCAGCCCTGGGAGCCGAAGGACTACGACGGCAACCCTGAAGGGCCGATGCCCTTGCACGAGGCGCTCGCGAAGTCGAAGAACCTGGTCTCGATCCGGGTGCTGCGCGCGATCGGCGTGCCCTACGCGCAGGACTGGATCACGCGCTTCGGCTTCGACCCGAGCAAGAACCCGCCCTACCTGACGATGGCGCTCGGCGCGGGCTCGGTGACGCCGATGCAGATGGCGGTGGGCTACAGCGTGTTCGCCAACGGCGGCTACCGCGTCAACCCGATGCTGATCTCGCGCCTGACCGACTCGAAGGGCCACGTGCTGATCGACGCACCGCCGCCGACGCTGGACGAATCGATGCGCACGCTGGGCGCGCGCAACGCGTTCGTGATGTCGACGATGCTGCAGGAGGTCACGCGCTCGGGGACCGGCGCGAAGGCCCAGGCGACGCTGAAGCGGCCCGACCTGTACGGCAAGACCGGCACCACCAACGATTCGATGGACGCCTGGTTCGCCGGCTTCAACCCGACGCTGACCGCGGTCGTCTGGATCGGCTACGACACGCCGCGCAACCTGGGCAACCGCGAAACCGGCGGCGGCCTCGCGCTGCCGGTGTGGATCGACCTGATGGGCTACGAGCTGCGCAACACCCCGGTGCAGGAACTCGTGCCGCCCGAGGGCGTGGTCGACATCGGCGGCAACTGGATCTTCGACGAGTACGCCCAGGGCGGCGGCATCGGCGTGCTCGGCGGCGACCAGCACGTGCCGCAGGCGCCGACCACCGAAGAGCGGCGCAGCATCCTCGACCTGTTCAGGCGCTAGCGCCGAGCGTCAGCTCCCGCCCGGCCTGCGCGCTCGCGTGGCGTGACAGGGACGCGAAGAATTCGCTGCCGTCGCGCGTGTCGAGCCAGCGGCCGTCCACGTGCCGGTAGTGGAAGCCGCCCGCGCGTGCAGCCAGCCAGACCTCGTGCAGCGGCGGCTGCGTGTTGACGACGATCTTGCTGCCGTTGGGGAAGGCCAGCTCGAGCAGGCCGCCGGTGCGGTGCGTGTCGACGTCGACGATGTCGTCCTGCAGCCACTGGTCGGCCGCGGCCTCGATGCGGGCCAGCAGCGCGCTCGTCAGCCGGTCGTACTCGGCGTCGCTCAGGGCCGTGCTCATAGAATCGTGCGCATGCGAAAGTCTCCTCGGATCAGTGTAGCCCTGCACCCGGCGACCCTGTCGCGGCTGATGTTGCTGGCCGCGCTGTGTGCCGCCGTCGGCGGCTGCGGGCAGAAGGGTCCGCTGCTGTTGCCGGCGCCCGCCACGGCGGGCCCGGCAGCGGCTTCGACGGCGGCGTCCGCACCGGCGCGCTGATGCTTCCCGGCGCCCCTTACCTGGCCCGCGGCGACGACGGCGAACTGCGTCTCGAAGGCCATTCGCTGCGCGCGCTGGCGCAGCGCCACGGCAGTCCGCTCTACGTCTATTCGCGCGCGGCGATGCGTGCCGCACTCGGCGCCTACCAGCGCGCGCTGCAGGGCCGCCGGCACCTGCTGTGCTACGCGATGAAGGCGAACTCGAACCTCGCCGTGCTGCAGACCTTCGCCCAGGCGGGCTGCGGCTTCGACATCGTCTCCGGTGGCGAACTCGAGCGCGTGCTCGCCGCCGGCGGCGACCCGGCACGCGTGGTCTTCTCCGGCGTCGGCAAGACGCGCGCCGAGATACGCCAGGCGCTGGCCACCGGCGTGCGCTGCTTCAACATCGAGAGCCGGGCCGAACTCGACCGGCTGAACGACGAGGCGCTCGCGCTGGGCCGGCGCGCGCCGGTCAGCCTGCGCGTGAATCCGGACGTCGACGCCGGCACGCACCCGTACATCTCGACAGGGCTGAAAGGCAACAAGTTCGGCATCGCGCACGGCGACGCGCTGGCCGCCTACCGGCACGCGGCGTCGCTGCCCGGTCTCGAGGTGGTGGGCATCGACTGCCACATCGGCTCGCAGATCACCCAGATCGAGCCCTACCTCGACGCAGCCGAGCGCGTGCTCGACATCGTCGCCGAGGTCGAGGCCGCCGGCATCGCGCTGGCGCACATCGACTTCGGCGGCGGGCTGGGCATCACCTACGCCGACGAGACGCCGCCGCCGGCCGACCGGCTGATCGGCGCATTGCTCGAGCGCGTCGACGCGCGCGGCTACGGCGCTCGCGAACTGCTGTTCGAACCCGGGCGCTCGCTCGTCGGCAACGCCGGCGTGCTGCTCACCGAGGTGCAGTACCTGAAGCCGGGTGCCGCCGGTGATGCGAGCGCGAAGAACTTCTGCATCGTCGACGCGGCGATGAACGACCTGGTGCGGCCGGCGATGTACGACGCGTGGATGGCGATCGAGCCCTGCGCGCTGCGCGACGGGCCGTCCGCGCACTGGGACATCGTCGGCCCGGTCTGCGAATCCGGCGACTGGCTCGGCCGCGACCGGCCTCTGTGCGTCCAGCCCGGCGACGTGCTCGCCGTGCTGTCGGCCGGCGCCTACGGCATGGCGATGGCCAGCAACTACAACACCCGGCCACGCGCGGCCGAGATCCTGCTCGACGGCGAACGGGCGCACCTCGTGCGCGAGCGCGAAACGGTGCGCGAGCTGTTCGCCGGCGAGCGGCTGATCCCTGACTGAAGACGCCGCGCCAGCGGCCAGCTCAGATCCGCCCTTCGTCCACCGCGTGGCAGGCGACCTGGATGGCGCCGATGGTCTTCAACGCCGGCCGCTCGGCCGAGCAGCGCGCGTTCGCATGCGGGCAGCGCGGGTGGAAACTGCAGCCGGCCGGTGGCTGCAGCGGGTTCGGCACCTCGCCCTGCACCGGCGTGCGCGCGCGGCCCGACATGTGGATGTCGGGGATCGCGTCGAGCAGCATGCGCGTGTACGGGTGGCGCGCGTTCGCGAACAACTCGGCCTTCGGCGCGATCTCGACGAGCCGGCCGAGGTACATCACGCCGACCTCGTCGGCCACGTGGCGCACCACCGCCAGGTTGTGCGAAATGAACAGATAGGTCAGGCCCTGGGCGCGCTGCAGGTCCTTCATCAGGTTCAGCACCTGGGCCTGCACCGAGACATCGAGCGCCGAGGTCGGCTCGTCGCAGACCAGGAATTCGGCATTCGTCGCCAGCGCGCGCGCGATCGAGATGCGCTGGCGCTGGCCGCCGGAGAACTGGTGCGGAAACTTCTCGCAGTCGGCCGCCGCCAGGCCCACCGCCTGCAGAAGCTCGCCGACGCGCGCGCGCAGCGCGGCGGCCCCCTGCACCAGGCCGTGCTCGCGCAGCGGCTCGGCGACGATCTGCAGCACCTGCCAGCGCGGGTTCAGGCTCGCGTACGGGTCCTGGAAAATCATCTGCATGCGCCGGCGCAGCTGGCGCAGCTCAGCGGGGTCGCGCGTCGCGTCGGTGGCCTGGCCATCGAAGCGCACCGAGCCCCGGGTGGGCGCATACAAGCCGACGAGCAGCCGCGCGACCGTGCTCTTGCCGCAACCGGACTCGCCGACCAGCGCGAGCGTGCGCCCGCGCTCGATCGCGAACGAGACGCCGTCCACCGCATGCACGAACTGGCGCGGCGTGCGCTCGATGACGCGGTTCAGCCAGGGCGCCGAGACGTCGAAGGCCTTGGCCAGGTCCTGCACCTCGACCAGCGCCGTCATGCCGCCACCCCCTGAGCCGGCACGAGCCAGCAGGCGGCGCGCGTCGCGCCGGCGTCCATCAGGTCCGGCCGTTCGCTGCGGCAGCGCTCGAAGGCCTGCGGGCAGCGCGGGTTGAAGGCGCAGCCGGCGGGAATCGCATTCAGGCGCGGCATCGCGCCGTCGATCTGCGCGAGCCGTTCGCGGTCCTCGTCCATCGCCGGGATCGAGCCCATCAGGCCGCGCGTATACGGGTGCTGCGGGCGGTGGATCACCTCGGCCACCGGGCCGATCTCGGCCACCCGGCCGGCGTAGAGCACGGCGACGCGGTCGCAGGTCTCGGCGATCACGCCCATGTCGTGCGTGACCAGCATCACCGCCGCGCCATGGTCGCGGCACAGGCGCTTGAGCAGCGAGATGATCTGCGCCTGGATCGAGACATCGAGCGCGGTGGTCGGCTCGTCGGCGACGATGAGCCTGGGCTCGGCGGCGAGCGCGAGCGCGATCACGACGCGCTGGCGCATCCCGCCGCTGAACTGGTGCGGGTACTGGTCGAGCCGCTGCTCGGCGGCCGGGATACCGGTTTCCTGCAGCAGCCGGATCGCGCGCTGGCGTGCTTCGTCGGCGCTCACCGGCAAATGGGTGCGGATCGTCTCGATGAGCTGGCGCCCGATCGTGTAGAGCGGGTTCAGCGAGGTCAGCGGGTCCTGGAAGATGGCGCCGATGCGCCGGCCGCGGATCGCGCGCATCTTCTCGTACGGCAGGTCGTCGATGCGCTGGCCTTCGAAGCGGATCTCGCCGCCGGCGATGCGCCCGGGCGGCTCGAGCAGGCCGATGATCGCCGCGCCGGTGAGCGACTTGCCGGCACCGGACTCGCCGACCACGCCCAGCACCTCGCCCGGCGCGATGTCGAACGAGACGTCGTCGAGCGCGACCAGCGTGCCGCGGCGGGTCGGGAATTCCACCCGCAGGTGGCGCACTTCGAGCAAGGGCGTCATCGATTCAGTTTTCCATGGCGCCGACCGCCACCTTCGTCGCACGACCCCGAAACCTCGAGCGGACGCCGCGGATCCGGCTTTGCCGGGCCGCTGGCGGCGCCCCCCTGGGGGGGAGCGCCGAAGGCGCTACGGGGGGGATTCACTTCAGCGCAGTCTGGGGTTCAGCGCGTCGCGCAGCCAGTCGCCGAGCAGGTTCACGGACAGCGCGATCAGCACCAGCGCGAGGCCGGGGAAGATCGTGATCCACCACTCGCCCGAGAACAGGAAGTCGTTGCCGATGCGGATCAGCGTGCCCAGCGACGGCGAGGTCGGCGGCACGCCGACGCCCAGGAAGGACAGCGTCGCCTCGGTCAGGATCGCTGCGGCGACCTGGATCGTCGCGAGCACCAGCACCGGCCCCATCACGTTGGGCAGCACGTGGCGCAGCATGATGCGCGCCGGCGAGACACCGATCACGCGCGCCGCCTGCACGTATTCCTTGTTGCGCTCGACCAGCGTCGAGCCGCGCACGGTGCGCGCGTACTGCACCCAGCCGGTGAGCGAGATCGCGAGGATCAGCACGCCGAACGCGAGCGTGTCGTGCGCGTTCGGGAACAGCGCGCGGCCGACGCCGTCGATCAGCAGCGCGATCAGGATCGACGGGAACGACAGCATCACGTCGCAGACGCGCATGATGAAGCCGTCGACCTTGCCGCCGACGAAGCCCGACAGCAGCCCCAGCGCGACGCCGACCAGCAGCGACAGCAGCACCGAGGCCAGCCCGACGAGCAGCGAGATGCGCGCGCCGTACATCAGCGCCGAGAGGATGTCGCGCCCCTGGTCGTCGGTGCCGAGCAGGTACTGCGGCTTGCTGCCTTCGATCCAGACCGGCGGCAGGCGCGAGTCCGACAGGTCCAGCGTCGCCAGGTCGAACGGGTCGTGCGGCGCGACCCAGGGTGCGAAGACGGCGCAGAAGATGCACACCGCGGCGATCGCCGCCGCCAGCATCGCCATCGGCGACTGCTTGAAGCTGTGCCAGACATCGCCGTCGAGAAAGCGCGCCAGGCGGCCGGGGACTGCGCTCGAAGTCATGGGTGGTTCATGGGTCAGTGGCCTGCCCCGGCCGGACGTTCGATGCGCAGGCGCGGGTCGACCACGAAGTACAGCAGGTCGACCGTCAGGTTGATGACGACGAAGATCAGCGCGATCAGGCACAGGTAGGCGGCCATCACCGGGATGTCGGCGAACTGCACCGCCTGAATGAAGAGCAGGCCCATGCCCGGCCACTGGAAGACGGTCTCGGTGATGATCGAGAACGCGATCAGCGAGCCGAGCTGCAGCCCGGTGATCGTGATCACCGGCACGAGCGTGTTCTTCAGCGCGTGGCCGAAGTAGACCACCCGGTTCGGCAGGCCGCGCGCGCGCGCGAACTTGATGTAGTCGGCGCGCAGCACCTCCAGCATCTCGGCGCGCACCAGGCGCTGGATCAGCGCGAGCTGGAAGATCGCCAGCGTCACCGACGGCAGCACCAGGTGGCGCAAGCCGTCGAGCGTGAGCAGGCCCGTCGTCCAGCGGCCGAAGCTCACCACGTCGCCGCGGCCGAAGCTCGGCAGCCAGCTCAGCCGGACGGCGAAGAACAGGATCAGCAGGATGCCGATCAGGAAGGTCGGCAGCGAGACGCCGAGCAGCGACAGCGTCATCGTCAGCTGCGAGCCGAAGCTGCCGCGGCGCAGGGCCGCGTAGACGCCGAGCGGGATGCCGACGACGAGCGCGATCACCGCCGCCACGACCGACAGCTCCAGCGTGGCCGGAAAGCGCTCCTCGATCAGCGACGAGACCTTGCGCCCCTGGCGCAGGCTGAGGCCGAATTCGCCGCGCGCCGCATTGGCGACGAAATGCGCGAACTGCACCACGAAGGACCGGTCGAGCCCGAGCTCGTGGCGCAGTTCGTCGCGCTGGGCCTGCGTCGCGTCCTGGCCGACCATCTGCGCCACCGGGTCACCGACGTACTGGAACAGCGTGAACGCGATGAAGGCCACCGCGAGCATCACCACCAGGGACTGCAGCAGCCGGCGAAGAATGAAAACGAGCATCAGGACGTCAGGGCGCGCGACGGGGCGGAAGGTGGCGGATCATCCGCAATTCGCATGCCGGCCGCAAAGGGGAAAGACCTGAGGAACCCGGCGCCAAGCGGACGAAAAAAAGCCGCCCCGAAGGGCGGCTCGTCGTCGACGCGGTTGAAGCCGCGATCAGAACGAGTGGCGGATGCCGACGTTGAAGCCGTCGGACTTGTCGTTGAGCGCGCTGCCGATCGTGCCGGGAAGCACCGAGTAGGCCGCGCCGCCCGAGTTCTTGATGTGGGCGTAGGTCGTGTAGACCGAGGTGCGCTTGGACAGGTCGTAGACGTACTCGACCTCCACCAGATCGGCCTTCTGGCCGTCGTACGACGTGCCATACGGGTTCACGCCGGTGGCCTTCGAATGCGCGTAGGCGGCACGGAACTGGCCCGGGCCGACCGGAACGCCGACGCTCAGACCGTAGAGGTCGAGCTTGGCGCCGCCGAACTTGTTCTCGTTCCACACGGCGTACAGCTTGGCCATGCCGAAGTCGTACGAACCACCGAGGTTCATCGTCTTGAAATCGGCAAGAGCGGTCTTCGTCTGGCCGTAGGCGAAGTTCACGTCCATCGGGCCGGCGCCGTAGCCGAAGCGGGCACCGGCGTACTTGTTGTTGTCGTTGCCTTGACCGAGAGCCGCCGACGCCTGGCCGTAAAAGCCGCCCAGGCCGCCCGGCAGGAAGTAGCCGATCACGTTGTTTCCGCGGACCAAGGTCGAAGCACCGCTGCCCAAACCGTTCAGCGTACCGAGGTTCAGGATCGTACCGAGGCCGTTCGCGCCGTTGACTTCGTCAAACGCCGTGTTCCAGAACGTCGGAAGATAGTCGCGGCCGAGGCGCAGTTCACCGAAGTTGCCCATCAGGCTGACGGTCGAACGACGGGTGAAATTCAGGCCGCCGGCAGCGCCGTTCTCGTTCGACATCGGGGCTTCGAGCCAGAAGCCGGCCTTCAGGCCGCCGCCCATGTCCTCGACGCCGCGGAAGCCCAGGCGGTTGCTGTTGAGCTGGTTGCTCTGCATCGACGTCGTGTGCGTGCCGCCATTCTTCACGTAGTTGACGCTCTGATCGACGATGCCGAAGATGGTGACGGAAGACTGCGCGTAAGCCGCACCGGTGAAGGCGCCGAGAACGGCCAGGGCGAGCAGGGATTTTTTCATTGCGACTATCTCCTAGGTTGAACAAGAGGTCCCGATCGGGGAGGTCACCCGGCGAGGGGCTGATCAGGCCAACCTCCTCAGCGGAAGTTGGACGTATTGCACCAGACCCCTCCCCGGCTTGCAAAGGCCGAGACCCGAAAAGCGCACCGGATGTTGTCTGACAACAACGAGTGCGGCCGGTACGCCCTCGGCTATGCTCGCGCGCCATGATGACAATGGAACGTCTTCTGATCAGCGCCGACAACGCACTGCGCACGATCTCCGGCGCGGTGCATGCGGCGCGGCCGAACCCCGCCGGCGATGCACCGGACGCCGAACCGCTGGACGCCGAGCAGCGCCGCCTGTCCGGCGCGCTGATGCGCGTCGACCATGTCGGCGAGGTCTGCGCCCAGGCGCTCTACCAGGCGCAGGCACTGACGGCGCGCAGCCCGGAATTGCGCGCCCAGATGGCCCAGGCCGCGCGCGAGGAGACCGACCACCTCGCGTGGACCCAGCAGCGCCTGGCCGAACTGGGCGACCGCGTCAGCTGGCTGAACCCGCTCTGGTACGCCGGCGCGTTCGCGATCGGCGCCCTCGCCGGCCGCTTCGGTGACCCCATCAGCCTGGGCTTCGTCGTCGAGACCGAGCGCCAGGTCGAGCAGCACCTGGCCGGCCACCTGGACCGGCTCCCTGCCGCCGACACCCGATCGCGCGCGATCGTCGAAGCGATGCAGGACGACGAGCGCCGCCACGCCGAGAACGCCGAGCGCGCCGGCGCGCTGCCTTTGCCGCTGCCGGTGCGCTGGGCGATGCGCGCCGCCGCCAAGGTGATGACGAGCACCGCGCACCGGCTGTAGCGCGCGAGGGACTCATACCCATTCGCGATCGATCGTTGAGAGAGGCCATGTGTCGGCTCGCGGCCCGTTGCCGACGGTCGTTCTGCGTGCCGGCATGGGCGCGAGATCGGGCCGCCGGGGCGCGCTGCTCCGCTCATGTCCCCCGACGACGGCCTGCCGGCCATCGTCTCCTCCTTTACTTCGCTACAGCGGCCACCCCACGCCCGCGGCCACCGGCATCGGTGGCGGTCGACGGACGAGAACAGCCGCTGCCCGAAGATCGGGCCGGTGGGGCGCGCTGCGGAGCGAAGTAAAGGAGGAGCGGCGGG
>MEGM01000003.1:0-31046 GCA_001725505.1 Rubrivivax sp. SCN 70-15
CATCAGCCGCCCGCCGCGCCGCCAGAGCGCGCCGATGGCAGCGCCGGCGAGCCAGGCGAACATCGTCACGTGCAGGCCCGAGATGCTCATCAGGTGCGCGACCCCGGTGGCGCGGAAGAGGTCCCAGTCGTCGCGGTCGATCGCCGCCTGGTCGCCCACCGCCAGCGCCGCGAGCACGCCGGCCGCGGCCGGGTCGGCGACCCGGCTCTCGATCGCGTCGCGCAAATCCTGGCGCAGCCGCTGGACCGGGTGCGCGCGCGGGTCGGGCAGCTGCGCGGCCGGCGCCTCGGCGCGCACGCGCACGTGGCCGCTGGCGCGGATGCGCTGCGCGAACAGCCACAGCTCGAGGTCGAAGCCCTTGGGGTTCAGCGTGCCGTGCGGCGGACGCAGCCGCACCGGCAGGCGCCAGCGCTGGCCGGCGCGCAGATCGGGCAGCGGTGCGGCGTCACCGCGGTCGCCGTACCAGCCGAGCGAGACGCGCTCGGGCACGCGCACCCGCTGCCCGAGCCGCTCCGCGCGCTCGACCTCGAACACGAAGCGCAGACCCTGCGCACTGGCGCGCGGCAGGTCGGCGACGACCCCGGTGACGACCAGGTCCTGCCCCACCAGCGCCGGCGGCAGCGTCTCGGCCAGGCGCTCGGCGGCACGCCAGCCGGTGGCGGCGAACGCGAGCGCGGCGACCCCGATCGCCGCCAGCGCCGCGCTGCGGCGGCCGAGGACCGCAAGCGCCAGGCCGGCAACGACGAGCGCGGCATAGACCGGCTGCGCCCACAGCACCGGCTGCTGCAGCTGCAGGCCGATGCCGCCGAGCCAGGCAATGGCCAGCTCCGGCCACGCGATCGGCCCCCTGCCCCGCGGCCCCGGCGCGATGCGGCCTGTCATGGCGGCCAGTGTAGGATGCCGTCGCCCTTTTCAACGACCCCCCACCATGTCCGTCCAAGACCGACTCCGAGCCCTGGGCATCACGCTGCCCGCCGTCGCCACGCCGGCCGCGGCCTACGTGCCGTACGTGCGCAGCGGCCAGCTCGTCTTCCTGTCCGGCCACATCGCGAAGAAGGACGGCAAGCCCTGGGTCGGCCAGCTCGGCCTGACGATGGGCACCGACGAGGGCCGCGCTGCCGCGCGCGCGGTCGCGATCGACCTGCTCGGCACGCTGCAGGCGGCGGCCGGATCGCTCGACGCGGTGGCGCGCATCGTCAAGGTGATGAGCCTGGTCAACAGCACGCCGAGCTTCACCGAGCAGCACCTGGTGACGAACGGCTGCAGCGAACTGTTCGGCGAAGTCTTCGGCGCCGAGGCCGGCGCCCACGCACGCAGCGCATTCGGCGTCGCGCAGATCCCGATGGGAGCCTGCGTCGAGATCGAACTCATCGCGGAATTGAAGTGAACCACCCCCGAAGCGCCTGCGGCGCTCCCCCTCGAGGGGACAACGCCAGTGACCGGGCAGCGCCCGGCCACGGCGTCCGCTGGATGCATCGGGTTCATGCATCGCGGGCCACGCGAAGCGCGGCGGAGCAAGGATCAAGATGAAGCGAACCGATACCCTGATGGCCGGCGGCGCCGTTGCCGCGGTGGCGGCGGTGGGCTCGGCCCTCGTCTCGCAGCATGTGTTCGGGATCCTGCCCTGCGCCTGGTGCGTGTTCCAGCGCCTGCTGTTCCTGCTCGTCGCCGCGGGCTGCGTGATCGCGCTGGTCTGGCGCGCGCCGCTGGGGCGCCGCGTCGGCGCTGCGCTCGCGCTGGCGTTCGCCGTCAGCGGCGCGGCCGCGGCGCTGTGGCAGCACTTCGTCGCCGCGAGCAGCACGTCCTGCGACCTGTCGCTGGCCGAACGCGTGATCGGCGCGCTCGGCCTGGACGCCCGCTGGCCGAACGTCTTCATGGCGATGGCGTCCTGCGCCGACGCCGCGGTCAAGATCCTCGGCGTTCCGTTCGAGTTCTACAGCCTGACGCTGTTCGTCGTGCTCGGCCTGGCAGCGCTGACGGTGCTGCGCCGGCCCGGCTGACGCGAGCCGTTCAGCCCGTCTTGCGGGCGCGTCGCCGCGCCACGCCGGCGGCACCCAGCCCCAGCGCCACGAGCGCCAGGCTCGCCGGCTCGGGCACGTTGCGCGTGCCGCCGAACCCGGTCGGAACGCTGCGCCCGGAGTCGCGCGTGAGCACGAAGTCCTGCTTGCCGTCGTTCTGCAGCACGTAGACGTCGAGCATGCCGGACCAGCTCGCCGAATCGGCGAGCAGTTGGTTCGCATAGGGGTCGTAGCTGGCATGCGACTTCTCCTGGAACAGCCCGCCGTTCACCGTGTTGTCGTTGTCGTAGATCACGTTCCAGATCGCGAGCTGGAGCGAGGTTGACTGGGCGGCGGTCTGGATGTGCGAATTCGACGCCGCGTAGCTCAGCAGCTGCCCCAGCCTCTGGCTGGTGGCGGCCGCGGTCCGGCCGTTGCCGTTGGTCCACTCGGTGTAGTCGCTGCCGGCGAGCACGTTGTAGCCGGTCATGCCGCTGCCGGAGAAGCTGAAGCTCTGGGTGAGCTCGACGCAGTAGGTGACGAAGTTCGTGATTGTCCCGCTGAAACCCTGCTCGCCGCCGGACGCGAAGCTGACCGAGCCTTTGAAGGCCCCCGCGGAGACCGTCTCGTTGATGACGCTCACCTTGACTTGGTTGCCCCAGCTGTCGCCGTAGGCCCAGTCGGACAAGGTGACGGTGGCCGCCTGGGCCGACAGGCCGATGGCGGTGATGGCCAGCGCCGTGGCGCTGCGGAGGTACTTCGAAGACATCAGGGCTTCCTTGGACGCGGTGACGGCCGTTCGGGCGTCATCCGATGTCACAAAGGATACGGATGCTTACATCGCTTGCCATCCCCGCAGCTCAGGGCGGAGCCGGCGCCGACGCGTGACGCAAGTCACGTTCGGCGCGCCCGACCGGCCCTCGCTCAGACCACGCGCAGCACCTTCTGCAGCCCTTCGACCTTGCGCCCCTTGCGTGCGCGCTTGCCGGCGTAGGCGGCCAGCGCCGCGGCCTTCAGCTCCTCGTCCCTGGGCTTGCCGCCGCGGCCGCTGCCGAGCACCTTCAGCGTCGCGGCGCAGGTCGCCACCGACACCAGCGGCGACTTCGCGTCGACGTCCATCAGCGTCAGGCCCTTGCCGCCGTTGCTCTGCAGCTTGAGCTCGTCGAGCGGGAAGACGAGCAGCCGCCCGTCCAGCGCCAGGCAGGCCACGCTGGTATGCGCCGCGGCGACGGCCACCGGCGGCAGCAGGTGGTCGCCCTCGTCCAGGGTCAGGAAGGCGCGGCCGGCCTTGTTGCGGCCGTGCATGTCGCCGGCGCGCGCGAGCAGGCCGAAGCCGCCGGTGTTGGCCAGCAGCAGCGTCTGCTCGGCCGCGCCGGCCCAGTAATGCGCGACCTGGGTACCGGCCTCGAGCTCGATCAGCGTCGTGATCGGCACGCCGTCGCCGCGCCCGCCGGGCAGCAGCGCGACGGCGACGCTGTGGACGCGGCCGCGGTTGCCGAAGACGAGCAGCGTGTCGACGCTGCGGCAGGGGAAGACGCCGTAGAGCGAATCGCCAGCCTTGAACGCGAGCGTGCCGGCATCGACCTCGTGGCCCTTGAGCGCGCGCACCCAGCCCTTCAGGCTGACGACCACGGTGACCGGCTCGTCGACCACCTTCACCTCGGCCAGTGCGCGCCGCTCTTCCTGGATCAGCGTGCGGCGCGCGTCGCCATGCGCCTTCGCGTCGGCCTCGATCTCGCGGATCAGCGTGCGCTTGAGCGCGGCCGGGCTGGCGAGGATGTCCTCGAGCCTGCCGCGCTGCTCGTTCAAGTCCTTCAGCTCCTGCTCGATCCGGATCGCCTCGAGCCGCGCGAGCTGGCGCAGCCGGATCTCGAGGATGTCCTCGGCCTGGCGCTCGCTCAGGCGGAAGCGCTCGATCAGCGCCGGCTTGGGCTCGTCGGCGTGGCGGATGATGCGGATCACTTCGTCGATGTTCAGCAGCACGAGCTGCCGGCCTTCGAGCACGTGGATCCGGTCGAGCACGCGCTCGAGCCGGTGCCGCGTGCGCCGCTGCACCGTCGCCTGGCGGAACGCGACCCACTCGACGAGCATCTGGCGCAGGCTCTTCGGCGTGGGCCGGCCATCGAGCCCGAGCATCGTCAGGTTCACCGGTGTGCTCGACTCCAGGCTGGTGTGCGCGAGCAAGGTGTTGATCAGCTCCTGCTGCCCGACGGTGCGGCTCTTGGGCTCGAAGACCAGGCGCACCGGCGCGTCCTTGCCCGATTCGTCGCGCACCGCGTCCAGCACCGACAGCACCGTGGCCTTCAGCTGCACCTGCTCCGGCGACAAGGCCTTCTTGCCGGCCTTCAGCTTCGGGTTCGTCAGCTCCTCGATCTCCTCGAGCACGCGCTGCGCGCTCGCGCCCGGCGGCAGCTCGGTGACGACGAGCTGCCACTGGCCGCGCGCCAGGTCCTCGACGACCCAGCGCGCGCGCAGCTTCAGGCTGCCGCGGCCGCTGCTGTAGGCGGCGCGGATCTCGGCCGCGCTGCTGATGAGCTGGCCGCCGCCGGGGAAGTCCGGCCCCGGCAGCAGCGCGAACAGCTCGTCGTCGGAGAGCTTCTCGTCGCGGATCAGCGCGACCGCGGCGGCGGCCACCTCGCGCAGGTTGTGGCTCGGGATCTCGGTCGCCAGGCCGACCGCGATGCCGCTCGCGCCGTTGAGCAGAACGAACGGCAGCCTTGCCGGCAGCTGGCGCGGCTCCTCGGTGCTGCCGTCGTAGTTGGGCTGGAAGTCGACCGTGCCCTCGTCGATCTCGTCGAGCAGCAGGCGCGCGATCGGCGCCAGGCGCGCCTCGGTGTAGCGCATCGCCGCGGCGCCGTCGCCGTCGCGGCTGCCAAAGTTGCCCTGGCCGTCGATCAGCGGGTAGCGCTGGCTGAAGCCCTGCGCCATGCGCACGAGCGCGTCGTAGGCGGCGGTGTCGCCGTGCGGGTGGTAGCGGCCGAGCACGTCGCCGACGACGCGCGCGCTCTTCACCGGCTTGGGGCCGCCCGCGCCGGTAAAGGCCAGCCCCATGCGCTCCATCGAGTACAGGATGCGCCGCTGCACTGGCTTGCAGCCGTCGCAGACGTCGGGCAGCGCGCGGCCCTTGACGACGCTCAGCGCGTATTCGAGATAGGCGCGTTCGGCGTAGTCGGCCAGGGAGAGCGAATCGCCGGCATCGGCGGGAGGCGGATCGAACAGGTCGGGCATCGAGGCGGCGGGCAATTGCGGGTGAGGGGCAACCCGCGATTTTCGCCCACGCCGGGGCCGAAGCTCAGCGCGGGAAGCGCTCGCGCAGCTTGAGCTTCCAGAACTTGCCGGTCGAGGTGCGCGGCAGCGCGTCGATCACCTCGTAGCGGTCGGGCAGCTGCCACTTCGCGAAGGCCTTGCCGAGCAGGTGCGCGTTCAGCTCGGCCGGCGTCGCCGCGGCGCCGGGCTTGAAGACGACGCAGGCGAGCGGCCGCTCGCTCCATTTCTCGTCCGGAATCGCGATCACCGCGGCCTCGGCGACGGCCGGGTGCGCCATCAGCGCGTTCTCGAGGTCGACCGAGCTGATCCATTCGCCGCCAGACTTGATCAGGTCCTTGGTGCGGTCGGTGATGCGGACGTAGCCGAGCTCGTCCATCGTCGCCACGTCGCCGGTGCGCAGCCAGCCGTCGGCGGTGAACTTCTCGGGGTCGACCGGGACCTCGTGGTACGAGCCGGTGATGAACGGGCCGCGCACCTGGATCTCGCCCATCGTGCGGCCGTCGTGCGGCGCGTCGACGCCGGCTTCCGTGCCGATGCGCAGGTCCACCAGCGGCACGGGCACGCCGGCCATCGCGGCGCGGCGGTAGCGCTCGTCGTCGCCGGCGTCCTCGACCGGCGTCGAGACGGTGGCCAGCGGCGAGGTCTCGGTCATGCCCCAGCCCTGCGCGATCCAGACGCCGTGGCGGTCGAACGCGCGGATCAACGACTCGGGCACCGCCGCGCCGCCGACCATCGAGCGCATGCCGCGCGGCAGGCTCCAGCGCGCGGGCTCTTCGGCCAGCGCGCGCTCGTAGCGCTGGATCAGCCCGAGCCAGATTGTCGGCACGCCCAGCGCGAGCGTCGGCGGCTCGTCGCGGATCAGGTCGAGCAGGTCCTCGGGATGCAGGTGCGGCCCGGGGAAGACCAGTTTCGTGCCCATCATCACCGCGCCGTAGGGTAGGCCCCAGCAGTTGGCGTGGAACATCGGCGTCACCGGCAGCACGACATCGGCACTGCGCAGGCCCCAGTTCGAGCCCAGGCAGCCGACCAGCGTGTGCAGCACCGTCGAGCGGTGCGAATAGGCCACGCCCTTGGGCCGGCCGGTGGTGCCCGACGTGTAGCACATCGCGACCGGGTCGTTCTCGTCGTGCGCGACGGGCTCGAAGGCGTCGGGGTCGGCCGCTGCGAGCAGCTGCTCGTAGTCGGCGAAGTCGGTCGCCACTGGTGCGCCCGAGAACGGGAACACGATCACGCGCTCGAAGGCATGCAGGTGCGCGAACTGCCGGTACAGCGGCAGCAGGATGTCGTCGACGATCAGGAAGCGGTCCTTCGCGTCGGCGGCGATCCAGCCGATCTCGTCCGGGGCCAGGCGCAGGTTCAGCGTGTGCATCACGCCGCCGGCGGCCGGGATGCCGAAGTAGGCCTCCAGGTGCGCGTGGTGGTTCCAGCACAGCGTCGCGACGCGCTCGCCCTTGCGCAGCCCCAGGCCCTGCAGCGCCGCCGCCAGCGCGCGCGTGCGGCGCGCCCACTCGCCGTAGCGGTGGCGGCGCAGGCTTTTGTCGGGCAGGCGCGAGACGACCTCGTTGTCCCTGAACAGAGTCGCCGCGCGCGCCAGGAAATGGTTCAGCGACAGCGGCAGGTCCATCATCGTCGTGCGCATCGTCGGGACTCCGGGGCCATGACCCGGCCATGATGGCATGCGAGCCGGCGCGGGCGCCCCCGGGCTTGCCTGGGCGCGGGGCCGGTTCAGCGCAGCTGCAGCCGGACCGCGCTGCGCGCCTGGGTGCGCTGCAGCAGCGCCCAGTACAGCTCGAGCACCATCTGCACGTGCGCCCGCGTCTCGGCGATCGGCGGCATACCGCCGTAGCGGCGCACCGTGCCCTCGCCCGCGTTCCAGGCCGCAAGCGCGAGGTCGATGTGGCCGAAGCGGCGGATCAGGTCGGCGAGCACGCGCGCGCCGGTGCGGATGTTGGTGCGCGGGTCGAGCAGCCGCTGGCGTGCCGGCGTGCGGCGTTCGCGCGCGGTCGCGTAGCGGTCGGCGGTGTCGGCGGTGATCTGCATCAGCCCGATCGCGCCGCGCGGCGAGACCGCGCTCGCGTCGAAGCCGGATTCGGTGGCGATCACTGCCTCGAGCAGTTCGGCGTCCACGCGCTGCTCGCGTGCGGCCTCGCGCAACCAGGGCGTGAGCGCCTTCGCGCCCGGGTCGATCTGCAGCCGCAGCAGCAGGCTGTCGGGGTCGTCGGCCTTGCCGGGCACGCGCGGAGCGGCATCGGCATCGCTGCGGTCGGCGAGCACGAGCCGGTAGCGCGCGTCCGGCGCCTCGGCCGCGAAATGGGCCACGCCCTTCGCGTCGACGTAACCCCACAGCGCCGCGTGCGCGCTGCCGCAGGCGAGCAGGCCGGCCGCAAACAGCGCGCGCAGGCTCAAGCCTCGCCCTCCTGGCCGAGGGCGACGCGGGCCTGGTATTCGCGGTCGAGCATGCTCATCACGATCAGCGAATCGTAGCCATCGGCGCCGGTCGCGGTCAGCCGAACACTCTCGCGAAGCCGGCCTTCTTCGACGAAGCCCTCGCTCGCGTAGAGCGCCTGCGCCGGCCGGTTCAGGGCCTTGACGTCGAGCCAGAAGCGGTGCGCGCCGAGGTCGCGGAAGGCCATGCGCTTGAGCAGCCGCACGCTCGCGCGGCCGAAGCCCTGGCGCTTGGGCTGGAGCACGATGCGCTTGAGTTCGACGCTGCGGTGCGGGTTGCGGCAGCCCTGCAGGATCACGAAGCCGGCGCTCGCGTAGCCGGGCCCGGCCTCGACAATGAAGTGGCGGAAGTCCGGGAAACGCACCGCGCCTTCGTGCTGCGTGCGCTCCCAGGGCGTGATGAAAGGCAGGTTGTGGCTGTCGGTCTCGACCGAGATCACGAAGTCCAGATCGGACAGCATCGTCGGGCGCAGGCGCAGCGAAGTCGTCAACAAGGCAAGGCGTCCCTTCGTCGTGCAGGCCGCAACGTGAAGAGGCCGGAGCCCGCGGACGCAGGCTCCGGCCCCGGGTCGCCGACCCGCAAAGCTCAGCTCATTGTGCCGGACAGCCGCGCCGCGCCAGGAAGTCGTGGGCCGCCCGCGCCTGCACCAGGCCGAAGCCGAACGCGGTGTCGCGACCGGGCGCGCCGAGCTCCAGCGCCGTGCGGTCCAGCGCGGTGCGGATCTGCTGCGCGGTGCAGGTCGGAAAGTAGCTCCAGACCAGCGCGGCCACGCCCGCGACATGCGGCGTGGCCATCGAGGTGCCGTTGAACGCCGCGTACAGCGCCGGATCCGGCACCACCGCGACGGTGGTCGACTGGCCGATCCGCGCCAGCAGCCCGGCACCGATCGTGTCGCTGGTGCCGACCGACGGGATCGCCGTCGGCACGCCGCCCAGCGTGCCGTAGAGCATGCCGGCGGCGTTGTTGTAGACCACCGCAGCGATGCCGCCGTTGTTCTGGCAGCGCGTGACCTTGGCCGCGAACGAGACGTTGCCGCGCCGGATCAGGCAGACCTTGCCGGCCACGGCGGGATCGTCGGCCTCGCCGGTGCCGAAGTCGACGAGCGCACCGGTGGCGCTGAAGCGTGGCGATCCCGTCATCGGCGCGGCGTCGTAGGCGATACCCCCGACCTCGAGCTGGGCCAGGTTCTCGATGTTCGGCGGGATCGTCGACAGCACGGCCACACCCGGGGCCGCGATCTCGACGTCGGGGTTCTGCTGCGAGAACGATGCGCGCGCCATCGTCGAGTCGACGGCGGCCACCGACATCACGGCGTTGTAGCCGGCCGGGTACGAGATCGACTGGTCGCCGGCATTGCCCGCCGCGGCGATGGACAGGATGCCGCGGCTGGCGAGCTGGGCGAACAGCCGCCGCTCCACGGCGCTTGGATCGCCGCCGCCCAGCGACATGCTGATGACGTTGGCGCCGGCATCGGCGCAGCGCTGGACGGCGTCCATCACGACCGACGAATCGGTGGAGCCGCTGGCGTCGAAGACCTTGGCGATGTACAGATTGACGTGGCCGCCCGGGTTCACGCCGACGACGCCGACGCCGTTGCCGCCGATGGCGGCCACCGTGCCGGCGACATGCGTGCCGTGCGCGTTCTCGTCCGTGTACCAGTGGCCGGAGCTGGTGAGGTTGACGCCGTCGGCGTGGTTCGCCGCGAGGTCCTCGTGGCCGAGGTCGATGCCGGAATCGATGATGCAGACCTTGCGGTTGCCGGTGTAGGCATCGCTGAGCTGGTCGGCCTGGACCATGCCGATGCCATAGGGAACGACCTCGGTGCCGGTCGCGCCGGCGCCCGTGATGCCCGCGCGCTGGATGCTGCTGCCGAGCACGTGGCGCTCGACGTCGGGCTCGACGAATTCGACGTTCGGGTTGCGCTGCAGCGCGGCCAGCCCGGCCGGGGACACCCGGACCGCCAACGCGTTGACGGCGCCGATCTCGCGCGCCACCTTGCCCCCGGCCTGGGCCACGTCGGCCCGCACCGCTGCGCCCCGCCCCGACTTGTAGACGACGACCACGCGCTCCAGCGCCGCCGCGGAGGGCTGCGCCGCCTGCGCCGACGCCAGCGCCGGCACGCCCAGTGCCAGCGCGGCCGCCAACGCCAGGACCCCGCGCGCCGAGATGAACTTCGAATAGGACATGGCCGCCCCCTCGCTCGATGGAAGTGTTGAAGCGGCGCACTATCGAGACCCCCCGCGGCGAGCGCAAGGCCTTGGGCCCAGGCTTGGCGGGGCCATGACCCCAGGGCTTACCCTGAACGGACGCTAGACGTCGACCTCGACCGCGTCGCCGCGCAGCTCCATCAGGTCGCGCCGGGCCTGGGCCTCGCCCTTGCCCATCAGCTTGGTCAGCGCAGCGGTGGTGGCGTCGAAGCCGAGCGCGCCGAAGCTCACCGGCAGCAGCCGCCGGGTCTCGGGGTTGAGCGTGGTCTCCCAGAGCTGCTCGGCATTCATCTCGCCCAGGCCCTTGAAGCGACTGATCGTCCAAGAGCCTTCGCGCGCGCCTTCCTTGCGCAGCTTGTCGAGCGCGGCCTCGAGCTCGCCTTCGTCGAGCGCGTAGATCTTTGCCGCCGGGCGCTTGCCGCGCGCCGGCGCGTCGATGCGGTACAGCGGCGGCTTGGCCACGTAGACATGGCCGCGTTCGACGAGCTTCGGGAAATGGCGGAAGAAGAGCGTGAGCAGCAGCACCTGGATGTGCGAGCCGTCGACGTCGGCGTCCGACAGGATGCAGACCTTGCCGAAGCGCAGCCCGGAGAAATCGGGCTCGTCGGCCGGGCCGTGCGGGTCGACGCCGATCGCGACCGCGATGTCGTGGATCTCGTTGTTCGCGAACAGCCGGTCGCGCTCGACCTCCCACGCGTTGAGCACCTTGCCGCGCAGCGGCAGCACGGCCTGGGTCTCCTTGTCGCGGCCCATCTTCGCGCTGCCGCCGGCGCTGTCGCCCTCGACGAGGAAGACCTCGTTCAGCTTCAGGTCGCGGCTCTCGCAATCGGTCAGCTTGCCCGGCAGCACCGCGACGCCCGAGCCCTTCTTCTTCTCGACCTTCTGGCTCGCGCGCTGGCGCGTCTGCGCCTGGCGGATCACCAGATCGGCGAGCTTGCGCCCCTGCTCGACATGCTGGTTCAGCCACAGCTCGAGCGCCGGCCTGACGTAGGCCGAGACCAGGCGCAGCGCGTCGCGGCTGTTCAGCCGCTCCTTGATCTGGCCCTGGAACTGCGGGTCCAGCACCTTGGCCGAGAGCACGAAGCTGGCGCGCGAGAAGACGTCGTCGGGCATCAGCTTCACGCCCTTGGGCAGCAGCGCGTGCATCTCGACGAAGCCCTTGACGGCCGCGAACAGGCCGTCCTTCAACCCCGATTCGTGCGTGCCGCCGGCTACGGTGGGGATCAGGTTGACGTAGCTCTCGCGCAGCGTCGCGCCGTCTTCGGTGAAGGCCACGCACCAGCTCGCGCCCTCGCCTTCGGCGAAGTTCTCGGTCTCGCTCGCACCGGCGTACTGCGCGCCCTCGAAGAGCGGGATCAGCGGGTCGGCGGCCAGGCCCTGGAGCAGGTAGTCGCGCAGCCCGCCGTCGAACTTCCAGGTCTGCGTCTCGGCGCTCTTCTCGACCGTCAGCGTCACGATCACGCCCGGCATCAGCACCGCCTTGCTGCGCAGCAGGTGCGTGAGCTCGTGGCGCGGCAGCTCGGCGCTCTCGAAGTACTTCGCGTCCGGCCAGACGCGCACGCGCGTGCCGTGGCGGCGCTCGCCGGCCGCGGCCTTGCGCACGACGAGCGGCTCGATGACGTCGCCACCGCTGAAGGCCAGCGCCGCGGCCTGGCCATCGCGCCAGACCGTCACTTCGAGCCGCTTCGCGAGCGCGTTCGTGACGCTGACGCCGACGCCGTGCAGGCCGCCCGAGAAGCTGTAGGCGCCGCCGGCGCCCTTGTCGAACTTGCCGCCGGCGTGCAGCCGCGTGAAGACGATCTCGACCACCGGCACCTGCTCCTCGGGGTGCAGCCCGAACGGAATGCCGCGGCCGTCGTCGTCGACGCTGACCGAGCCGTCGGCGTGCAGCGTGACCGCGATGCGCCCGCCGAAGCCGGCCAGGGCCTCGTCGGCCGCGTTGTCGATCACCTCCTGCACGACGTGCAGCGGGTTGTCGGTGCGCGTGTACATGCCCGGCCGCTGCTTGACGGGCTCGAGGCCCTTCAAGACGCGGATCGAGGCTTCGCCGTAGTCGGTGGATTTCTTGCCTGTGGCCATGGGCGGGGATTCTAGGAGCCGCCCTGCACCCACCCTTACCCTCGGCCGCGCCAGGCACCCGCATAACGCGCCATGCCCAGGCCTTCGATGTCGATCTCGGGCTGGCGCCCCGAGACCAGGTCCGCGATCGCCCGCCCCGTGCCCGCCGCCATCGTCCATCCCAGCGTGCCGTGCCCGGTGGCGAGCAGCAGCCTGCCGACCGGTGTCGCGCCGACGATCGGCGTGCCGTCGGGCGTCATCGGGCGCAGCCCGCACCAGAACGTCGCCTTCGACACGTCGCCACCCTGCGGGAACAGGTCGGTCACCACGTGGTCCAGCGTCGCGCGCCGCGTCTCGCGCAGCGTCAGGTCGTAGCCGCCCAGTTCGGCCGTGCCACCGACGCGGATGCGGTCGCCCAGGCGCGTCACCGCGACCTTGTGCGTCTCGTCCATCACCGTGCTCTCGGGCGAAGCCGACGGATCGGTGATCGGCACCGTGATCGAGTAGCCCTTGACCGGGTAGACCGGGATGCGCAGGCCCAGCGGCTTCAGCAGCGCCGGTGTGTGGCTGCCCATCGCGACGACGTAGCGGTCGGCCTGCAGCGCCCCGGCATCGGTGTGCACGGCGCTGATCTCGCCGCCGGCGGCGGCGAGGCCGCGGATCGTCGTGCCGTAACGGAAGCGCACCCCGAGCGCGGCGGCCATCTCGGCGAGCCGGTTCGTGAACTTGAAGCAGTCGCCGGTCTCGTCGTTCGGCAGCCGCAGCGCGCCGATGAATTTCTCCTTCGTCCGCGCGAGCGCGGGCTCGACGCGGCAGAAGCCGTCGCGGTCCAGCACCTCGAAGGGCACGCCGTACTGCTTCAGCACGGCGACGTCGCCGGCGATTCCGTCGAGCTGCTTCTGGGTCCGGAACAGCTGCAGCGTGCCCTGGGTGCGGTCGTCGTATTCGATGCCGGTCTCGGTGCGCAGCGCCTTCAGACAGTCACGGCTGTACTCGGCGATCGGCACCATCCGGCTCTTGTTCAGCGCGTAGGCGCGCGCGTTGCAGTTGGCCAGCATCATCACGCCCCAGCGCCACATCGCGGGGTCGAGCAGCGGGCGGATCACGAGCGGGCTGTGCCGCATCAGCAGCCACTTGATCGCCTTGATCGGAACGCCCGGCCCGGCCCAGGGCGACGAATAGCCGGGAGACACCTCGCCGGCGTTGCCGAAACTCGTCTCCAGTGCCGGGCCGCCCTGCCGGTCCACGACCTCGACCTCGTGCCCGGCACGCGCCAGGTAGTAGGCCACTGAGACGCCGATCACGCCGCTGCCGAGCACCAGTACCTTCATTCCGCCCCCTGCCTGTCGTGGCGAAAACTGTAGAGGGTGGCCCTGCGACAGGCTGCAGCGTTTTCCGTGAGAATCCCCGGATGTTTCCCGCCTGCCCCCACCGTCGACCGCCGAATCGTCGGCCGATCGCTGGCTCGTGTTGATGCACGACGTCGGCACGCCTTCGGACTGGCTGCTGCGCTGGGCGCACCTGATCCCGCCCGGCGGGCGCGTGCTCGACCTCGCCTGCGGCCGCGGCCGGCATCTGCGCTGGCTGCACGAGCACGGCTACGCCGTCACCGGCGTGGACCGCGATGCCGAGGCACTCGCGCCGCTGGCCGCGTTCGCCGAGACCCTCGTCACCGACCTCGAGGCCGGCCCCTGGCCGCTGCCCGGGCGCCGCTTCGACGCCGTGCTCGTGACCAACTACCTCTGGCGCCCGCTCACCGAGACGCTGCTCGGCGCGGTTGCCGAAGGCGGCCTCTACCTGCACGAGACCTTCGCCGACGGCCAGCAGACGATAGGCCGGCCGGCGCGCGCCGAGTTCCTGCTCAAGCCCGGCGAACTCATCAGCGCTTGCCGCGCGCTGCGCATCGTCGCTTACGAGGACGGCCGGCTCGACGACCCGCCGCGCTTCGTGCAGCGCATCGCCGCGGTTCGCGCCGGTCCGGGGGCGGCCGGGGCCCGGCAGCTAAAATCGCCGCTTCACCCGGACTGACACCGAATGAAACCCATCCTTGGCAGCATCGTGGCGCTGGTCACGCCGATGCATCCGGACGGCAGCGTCGACTACGACGCGCTGCGCCGGCTCATCGACTGGCATGTCGCCGAGGGCACCGACTGCATCGGCGTCGTCGGCACGACCGGCGAGTCGCCGACCGTCACGGTCGAGGAACACTGCGAGATCATCCGCGTCGCGGTCGAGCATGCCGCGGGACGCGTGCCGATCATGGCCGGCGCAGGCGCCAACGCCACCGCGGAGGCGATCGAGCTGTCGCGCTACGCGAAGCAGGTCGGCGCCGACTGCACGCTGCAGGTCGTGCCCTACTACAACAAGCCGTCGCAGGAAGGCATCTACCGCCACTTCCGCGCGATCGCCGAGGCCGTCGACATCCCGGTCGTGCTCTACAACGTGCCCGGGCGCACGGTCGCCGACCTGCAGCACGACACCGTGCTGCGGCTGGCGCAGGTGCCGGGCATCGTCGGCATCAAGGAAGCCACCGGCAGCATCGAGCGCGCGGCCTGGCTGATCAAGCAGGCGCCCGCGGGCTTCTCGGTCTATTCGGGCGACGACGGCACCGCGGTCGCGCTCATGCTGCTCGGCGGCCATGGCAACGTGAGCGTGACGGCCAACGTGGCGCCCCGGTTGATGCACGAACTCTGCGTCGCCGCGATGGAGGGCGACGCGCGCCGCGCCGCGCAGATCCACCTGAAGCTGCTGCCGCTGCACCGGCACCTCTTCTGCGAGCCGAGCCCGGCGCCGACGAAATGGGCGCTGGCCCGGCTCGGCCGGTGCGCGAACAGCCTGCGCCTGCCGATCCTGCCGCTCACGCCGGCCGGCGAGGCGACGGTCGAGCAGGCGCTGCGCGACAGCGGCCTCGTGCGCTGAACGCCCCCACCCCCATTGGACAAGCGGGGCCGCGGTCGGCCACGCCGGAGACGCTGAACTTGAAAACCCCTGCCCCCGTGACCTGTCTGCGCCTGTCGGCGCTGGGTCTTGCCGCGCTGCTCGCCGGCTGTTCGTCGATCGACGGCCTGTTCTCGGGCGACAAGGCCGACACCGCCGTGCCGCAGGCGCGGCCGCTGGACGTCCCGCCCGATCTGAGCCAGCTCGCGCGCGACAACCGCTACACGCTGCAAGGCGGCGTCGTCAGCGCCGCCGCCGCGGCCAGCGGCGCGACCGCCGGCCCGGGCGTGCAGACCGCGGTCGGTGCGCCGACCATCGCGCTGCAGCAGCTCGGCGGCGTTCACCTCGAACGCGACGGCAACCAGCGCTGGCTCGACGTGCCGATGTCGCCCGAGCAGCTCTGGCCGCTGCTCCAGTCGTTCTGGCAGAGCCAGGGCTTCACGATCGCCAAGGAGGACGCGACCGCCGGCGTGATGGAAACCGAGTGGCACGAGGACCGCACCAAGCTGCCCAACGACATCATCCGCAACACCATCGGCCGCGTCCTCGGCAGCCTGTACGACACCGGTCTGCGCGACCGCTTCCGCACGCGCATCGAGCGCACCGCGAAGGGCAGCGAGATCTACATCACGCATTACGGCCTCGAGCAGGTCTACACCGACCAGCAAAAGACCGACACGACCTGGCGCGCGCGGCCGGCTGACCCGCAGCTCGAGGCCGTGTACCTGAGCCGGCTGATGGAGCGGCTCGGGACGAAGGCCGAGGCGGCGAGGGCCGCGGTGGCGGCCGGCGCCGCCAGCGCCCCTGCCGCCGGCGTGGTCGAGCAGGCCTCGCACGCGCGGCTGGTCGCAGGCGCGAAGGCGGCCGAATTCGAGATCGACGAGGGCTTCGACCGCGCCTGGCGCCTGGTCGGCCTGGCGCTGGACCGCAGCGGCTTCACGGTCGAGGACCGCGACCGCAGCGCCGGCCTGTACTACGTGCGCTACGTCGACCCCAAGCTCGCCGGCCAGGAAGAGCCGGGATTCTTCGCGCGCCTGTTCAGCAGCAAGAAGGAGCCGACCGGCCCGCTGCGCTACCGCCTGGCGGTCAAGGCCGCCGGCGCGAAGACGAACGTCACGGTGCAGACTGCCGACGGCGCGCCGACGGGCGACGACAACGCGCGGCGCATCGCCCAGCAGTTGGTGAACGATCTGCGCTGAACGGCCACCGCGCGCCGCGAGGCGCGCCGGCATGAAAAAGCCGCCCGAGGGCGGCTTTTTGCTTGGCGTGAAGCGAGAGCCTTACTTGCCCACGGCCGAGGCGGCAGCGTTGGCGGCCTCCGTGGCAGCGGAGGCGGCACCTGCGGCCGCAGAAGCGGTGGCGTCGGCGGCGTTGGCCACGGCAGAGGCAGCGCTCGCAGCGGCGTCAGCCATCGGCGCCGGCGCGGGCGCTTCAACGGGGGCAGGAGCCGGAGCTTCTTCCTTCTTGCCGCAAGCGGCCAGGGCGACGGCAGCAACCAGGGAAGCCAGAACGAGCGACTTGTTCATGTGTGTGTCCTCAGGAATTATGAAAATTAGCGACCAGCGGGAGGGTTTTGAGGGCACTCTTCGAACATTCTCAGAGACCCGTCAGCAAGACGGAGCGAGCGGCATCGCCCCTCACTCGTCTAACCCGTCATTATAGGCAGAGCTAGGGGATTCCCTAGAGCCCGAGCTGGTTCACTGCAAAGGCGGTTTCGGAACGTTGCAAAAGCGCATCAATGCGGTCGCGCCAGGCCTGCGCCGTGCGCGCGTCCAGTGCCGCACGGCCGCGCCAGTGGGCCGGTTCGATCAGGTGCACGCTGAGGTCCCGGTCGTCGACGAGCAGGCCGGGCAGCTCCACCGCATCGCTCGCCGGCGGCGAGCCGGCACGGATCGCGTGCGACCAGAGCGCGCGCCATGCGACGAAGCGCGGATGGCGGCGCACGACTTCGTCGTAGCTCGTCGCGAGCAGCACCAGACGCCGGTCCGGCAGGCGCAGCCAGGCCGCCAGTTCGGCGTGCAGGTCGGGGGCGTCGAAGGGCCATTCGGCGAAGTCGCGGTCGACGGCGACGATCTGGCGCGCGCCGCCGGCGATCGCCTGCGTGAAACCCCAGCGCAGCGCGGCCTGGTACTCGGCGCGCGAGCCGATGGGCGGCGGCTCGGGTCTGGCAGCCTGTGTCGGCATCAGTCGCTCCCGTGCAGCCAGCCGCTGCCCGCCCAGTCGTCGAGCAAGGCGAGTGCGTCGGCACCGAGGGCCGCGCAGTCGCGCGCCGGCAGCTCGCGCCGGTCGGCCAGGCGCCGCATCAGGCGCGCGTCGCGGCCGCTCGCGGTGTAGGCCTCGCCGTTGATGTAGACATGGTGCTCGTCGTAAAGCATGCGCGTGCGCGCGTCGAGCCTCACGCCTTGCTGCGGCCGGCGCGCGCCGCCGGCCTCGAACCAGACCTGCGGCTTGGGCTCGCTGAGCACCTCGCCGAGCGCGCGCGCGATCGCGCCGCGTTCGGCCAGCGCGCGCTGCACCGCCTGCTCGGCAAAGGCCAGCAGCGCGGGCGGGATCGCGCCCGGTGCGGTCGTCGCCGGCTGGCCGGCATCGCTGTAGAGGCGTTCGTCGGACGGCGCGCCGTCGGCCAGGCGCAGCAGCAGTTCGCGCGCCAGCCCTTCGCGCGACGGCGCCCGGAAACCCACCGAGCAGGTCATGCACTCGCCCTCGGCGACGCCGTCGTGGCCCCAGCGTGGCGGCAGGTAGAGCATGTCGCCGGGTTCGAGCAGCCAGTCGTGCTCGGGCTCGAAGCGGCGCAGGATCTTCAGCGGCGCGCCCTCGATCCAGGCCGGGTCGGCGACGCGGCCGACGCGCCAGCGCCGCCGGCCCTGCACCTGGAGCAGGAAGACGTCGTAGGAATCGAGGTGCGGGCCGACGCCGCCGCCGTCGCTGGCCCAGGACAGCATCAGGTCGTCGAGGCGCGCGTCGGGCACGAAGCGGAAGGCCTCGAGCATCGCGCGCGCGGCCGGCAGTTGCAGGTCCAGCCCCTGCACGAGCAGCGTCCAGTCGGGCGCACGCAGCGCCGGCAGCGCGCGCCGCGGCAGCGGGCCGTGGCGCACCGACCAGTCCGCGCCGCGGCGCACGACCAGGCGCGACTCGACGTCGTCGCGGCCGGCGAGATCGAACAGCGCCGCGCGCGACAGCGGCGGCACCACGCCCGGCCAGGCCTGGCGCACGAGCAGCGGCCTGCGCTGCCAGTGGCGCCGCATGAAGGCGGCCGGCGACAGGCCGCCGAGCAGCGCGAGCGGGGCGTTGACGTCCATCGCGCGATTGTCGTCGAGCGCTGTGCGATCATTACTTGATGACGATCACAGCCCCCTGCGTGGTGAGCCTGACCTGGCAGCTCACCGATGCCCAGAACCGACCGATCGACGAACTGAAGGAGCCGGTCGAGTTCTTCTACGGCGGCGACGACCTGCTCGCCAAGGTCGAGGAAGCGCTCGAGGGTCACGCGGTCGGCGACGAGCTGAGGGTGCAGCTCGAGCCCGAGCACGCGTTCGGCGACTACCGGCCCGAGCTGGTCTGCTTCGAAGAGCGCAGCCTGTTCCCCGCGCAGCTCGAGGCCGGCATGACCTTCGAAGGCCTGCCCGCGGGCCACGCGACGCCGGACATGCCGGCCGACGCGATCTACGTCGTCACCGAGGTCTACCCTTCGCACGTCGTGCTCGACGCCAACCACCCGCTCGCCGGCATGGCGCTGCGCCTGACGATGACGGTGCGCGACGTGCGCGAGGCGAGCGCCGACGAGCTCGAGGCGCGCAGCGTCGGCGGCGCGAGCATCACGCTGCTCGACACCGCCGCGAAGCCGCACTGACGCGAACAGCGCCGGCGGCCGCCGCGGCCGCTCATGCCCATTCGCGATCGATCTTCGAAGAAGACCATGCGTCGGCTCGCGACCCATTGCGGGCGTTCGTGGTCCGCGTCCGCGAGCGCGGCTGCGGCAGGTCGCTGGCGGCACCCGCGTTCTCCGGGCCTCGCTCGCGGGGCAGCGCCTGGGCAGGCCTCTGCCGGTGGCTTCAACACCGCCGTCTTCGCGCTCACGCCCTGGCGACCGCGAATGGGCCCTGCGCCCGCGGGTACCCCCACCGCCCTGCGAGTCCGTCGGTGGCGTGCCTCGAGGGGCGGCCCTCGGTGGTGGCAGGAGACGGTGGCTTGGGGGTGCGGGCGCAGGGCCCATTCGCGGTCGCCACTCCCCGGGGCACGGGAAGAAGGCGTTGACGAGGTCACTGTGGCGCACCCCAGCCGGTCGCCCGCGAGCGTGGCGCGGAGAACGCACCCCCGGGCCACCGGCTCACGCTGAACCTCGCGCACGCGCGACCCGGCCGGACCCGCGAACGCCCGCTTCGGGCTGCGAGCAGGCCCCATTCCTGGTCGATCGATCGAAAGTCGGTGTCAGGCCACGACCGCCTCGGGCGTGGTCACCGGGCCCTTGCCGCTGAAGCGGTCGAGCGCGAGGTAGATCACCGGCGTGATGTAGAGCGTGATCGCCTGCGAGAACACGAGTCCGCCGACGACGACCAGCCCGAGCGGCTGGCGCAGCTCGGCGCCGGCACCCAGCCCGAGCGCGATCGGCAGCGAACCCATCAGCGCGGCCAGCGTCGTCATCATGATCGGCCTGAAACGCAGGATGCAGGCCTCGCGGATCGCCTGCGCCGGCGCCATGCCTTCGTGGCGCTGCGCGTCGAGGGCGAAATCGATCATCATGATCGCGTTCTTCTTCACGATGCCGATCAGCAGCACGATGCCGATCGTCGCGATCAGCGTCAGCTGGTGGCCGAAGATCATCAGCGTCGCGAGCGCGCCGACCGCCGCCGACGGCAGCCCGGCGAGGATCGTGATCGGGTGGATGTAGCTCTCGTAGAGCACGCCCAGCAGCACGTAGATTACGAGCAGCGCGGCAACGACGAGGATCGCCTGGCTGCCCTGCGAGTCCTTGAACACCGCGGCGTCGCCGCCGTAGCGCGTGATGATCGACGCCGGCAGCCGGATCGCCTCGGTCGCGCGCTCGACATGCGCGGTCGCGTCGCCGAGCGCGGCGCCGGGCGCGAGGTTGAACGACACCGTCACCGCCTGCAACTGGCCGACGTGGTTGATCGCGGTCGGCCCGAGCGTGCGCCGCACGGTCGTGAACGCCGACAGCGGCACGAGCGCGCCGCTGGACGAGCGCACGTAGAGGTCGGACAGCGCGCGCTCGTCCTGCTTGGCCTCGGGCACGACCTCCATGATCACCTTGTAGCTGTCGGTGGGCAGGTACATCGTCGAGACCTGGCGCTCGCCGAAGGCGCTGTACAGCGCGCTGCGCACCGAGTCCATCGAGACGCCGAGCGTGTTCGCGCGGTCGCGGTCGATCTGCAGCTGCGCCTGCAGCGCGTGGCTCTGCGCGTCGCTGGTGACGTCGCGGAACAGCGGGTCGGCGCGCAGCCGGTCCTCGAGCCGGCGCGCCCAGACCTCGAGACTGTCGGCGCGCACGCTCTGCAGGATGAACTGGTACTGCGACTTGCTCGGCCGCCCGCCGAGCTGCAGGTTCTGCACCGGCTGCATGAAGACGTCGATGCCGGCGAGCGCGCGCAGCTTGCCGCGCAGCCGCTCGACGACCTGCTTCATCGCCGGGCGCTGGCCGAACGGCTTGAGGTTGATGAACATGAAGCCGGTGTTCTGCGTGTTGTCGCCACCGACGTACGAGTTCACGCCGTCGACCGCCGGGTCGGCACGGATCACCGCGACCGCCTGCTCCTGCAGCCGCACCATCTGCGGGAACGAGGTGTCCTCGGCGGCCTCGGTGCGCACGCGGATCTGGCCCACGTCCTCCTGCGGGAAGAAGCCCTTCGGGATCACGATGAACAGCCAGACGGTGGCGACGAAGGTCGCGAGCGCGACGCCGAGCACGGTCTTGCGGTGCGCGAGCGCGAGGTCCAGCGTGCGCGTGTAGCCGGCGAGCAGCGCGTCGAAGCCGCGGCCGAAGGCGCGCACCAGCGCGCCCGGCGGCTTCTTGTGCGCCTCGTCGCCGAGGAAGCGGCCGGCCAGCATCGGCACCAGCGTCAGCGAGACGAAGGCCGAGACCGCGATCGCCAGGCCGACGATGACCGCGAACTCGTGGAACAGCAGCCCGATCACGCCGGGCATGAAGAAGATCGGGATGAAGACCGCGATCAGCGAGCTCGAGATGCTGATGATCGTGAAGCCGACCTCGCGCGAGCCGCGCAGTGCGGCCTGGAACGGCGGCATCCCGCGCTCGACGTGGCGGATGATGTTCTCGAGCATCACGATCGCGTCGTCGACGACGAGGCCGACGGCCAGCGTCAGCCCGAGCAGCGAGATGTTGTCCAGGCTGTAGTTCAGCCCCCACAGCAGCGCGACCGCACCGACGAGCGAGACCGGCAGCGACAGCGCCGGGATCACGGTCGCGACGAAGCGGCGCAGGAACAGGAAGATCACGAGCACGACGAGGGCGATCGTTCCGGCCAGCGTCAGCGTGACGTCGTGGATCGCCTCGCGCACCGAGACCGAGCGGTCGTTGACGAGCACGATGTTGATCGACGCCGGCATCTGCTTCTGCAGCCCGGGCAGTGCCGCGCGCACCTCGTCGACGACCTTCACCGTGTTCGCGCCCGGCTGGCGCTGGATCGCGAGCGAGATCCGCGACGCGCCGTTGTAGGTGGCCCAGGTCTTCAGCGACTCGATGCTGTCCTCGACCTCGGCCACGTCCTTCAGCCGCACCGTCGCGCCGCCGCGGGTGCTGACGATCAGGTTCGCGAAATCGGCGGCGTTCTTCAGCTGGCGGTTGGCCTGCAGCGTCAGCGTCTGGCGCGGCCCCTCGAGCGTGCCGACCGGCGTGTTGACGTTGGCCGCGGCGAGCGCCGCGCCGAGCTCGTCCAGGCCGATGTTGCGCGCCGCCAGCGCGTCGGGCCGCACGCGCACCCGCACCGCGTAGCGCTTGGCGCCGAACACGCGCACCTGGGCCACGCCGTCCAGCGTCGACAGCGCGGGCGAGATCAGGTGCTCGGCGTAGTCCTGCAGGTCCGACGGCGCGATCGACGGCGAGGTCATCGAGACGAACAGCACCGGTGCGTCCGCCGGGTTGACCTTGCGGTACGACGGCAGTTGCGTCATGTCCTTGGGCAGCGCGCCCTGCGCGTTCAGCAGCGCAGCCTGGACGTCGACCGCCGCGGCGTCGACGTTGCGGTCCTGGGCGAACTCGAGCGTCAGCGAAGTGTTGCCCAGCGTGCTCGACGAGCTGATCGTCGCCAGGCCGGGGATGGTCTGGAACTGGCGCTCCAGCGGCAGCGCCACCGAGGTCGCCATCGTTTCGGGGCTGGCGCCGGGCAGGCTGGCCGAGACGTTGATCACCGGCGTGTCGTAGCTCGGCAGCGCGGCGATCGGGATGCTGCGGTAGCCGATCACGCCGGCGAGGATGATCGCGGCGTTGAGCAGCACCGTCATCACCGGACGGCGGATGAACAGCTCGGACAGGTTCATTGCGCGGGCAACGGGGCGCTGGCGGCGGCGGCCGCATCGCGGCGCTCGACCACGGCGCTGCCGTCGCGCAGGTTCTGGCGCCCGTCGAGCACGACGCGCTCGCCCGGCTTCAGCCCGGTGACGGCGGCGTCGGCGCCCTCGGCGTAGACGACGGCGATGGCGCGCGGATGGGCCTTGCCCTGCTCGACGACGAAGACCTGCGGGCCGCGCGCGGTCTGCACGATGGTCGCCTGCGGCAGCACGATCGCTCCGGCCAGCGTGCGCGCGGTCAGCGAGACGTCGACGTAGGCGCCGGGCCAGAGCCGCGCGCCGCGGTTGTCGAACACCGCCTTGACCCGGACCGTGCCCGAGCCGGCGTCGACGGCGTTGTCGACGAAGCTCAGCCGGCCGCGCTGCGGCGCCGCGCCGGGCAGCGCCGCCTCGACCGCGGCCCCGCCGCCCTGGAGCGCAGCGAGCGCGTCGCCGAGGTGGCGCTGCGGCAGGCTGAACGCGACCGCGATCGGGTCGAGCTGGGTGATGCTCAACAGCGCCGGCCCGCCGGGCGCGACCGTGGTGCCGGGGAAGACCGAGATCGCGCCGATCCGGCCCGCGCCCGGCGCGGTGATGCGCGTGTAGGACAGGTTCACCCGTTCGGCGGCGATCGCCGCGCGGTCGGCCTGGACCGCGGCCTGCTGGGCCTCGACACCGGCCTGCGCGGTGTCGACCGCGCCCTGCGCGACGAAGCCCTGCGCGAGCAGGTCGCGGCTGCGCGCGAGCTGGCGCTTCGCGTCGTCCAGCGTCGCCAGGTCGCGCGCCAGCTGCGCCTGCGCCTTCTCGAGGTTGGCCTGGTCGGCGCGCGCATCGAGCGTGAACAGCAGCTCGCCGGCGCGGACGAACTGGCCTTCGTGCACGTGGACCTTCGTCACGACGCTGGCCACCTGCGCCTTGACGTCGACGCTGGACAAGGGCGTCACGGTGCCGGTGGTGTGCAGCACGACGGGGAAGTCGCGCGCCCGGACCTCGACCGTCGTGACGCTGACGGGCGGCAGCGCGCGCGCCGCGCCGGCCGCCGGCCGCTGCTCACCGCCGCAGCCGGCGAGCGCCAGCGCGACACCCAGCGCACAAAGAAGACGGGGGCGCATCAACTCAGGACTCCATGCATCGGGTTCGGACCGTCGCCGCAACGGCTGCTTGCAACGCGCAAAGGCGCCCAGCTTAACGAGCTTCGGCCCCGCCTCTGTAAAGGCGCCGTAAAGCCCCGCCGCCTCAGGCGCGGCCGGTCGAGCCGAAGCCGCCGGCGCCGCGCTCGGAGGCGCCGAAGTCGGCCACGCGCCGGAAGCGCGCCTGCACCACCGGCACGATGACGAGCTGCGCGATGCGCTCCATCGGCTGCACGGTGAACGCGGTGTCGCCGCGGTTCCAGCAGCTCACCATCAGCGTGCCCTGGTAGTCGCTGTCGATCAGCCCGACCAGGTTGCCGAGCACGATGCCGTGCTTGTGGCCCAGGCCCGAGCGCGGCAGGATCATCGCCGCCAGGCCCGGGTCGGCGATGTGGATCGCCAGGCCGGTCGAGATCAGCGCGGTCTGGCCGGGCTCGAGCCGCAGCGGCGCGTCCAGGCAGGCGCGCAGGTCCAGGCCGGCGCTGCCCGGCGTGGCGTAGCGCGGGCCGAATTCGTCGAACTGCTCGGCGAGCCTTTCGTCGAGCACCTTGAGGGCTATCGTCGTCATGGGTTCATGCGCTGGGCGATCTCGCGCACCAGCGCGCGAGCGAGGGTCAGCTTGTCGGCGGCCGGCAGCTCGCGTTCGCCGGCGGCGTCGACGAGGAGCAGCTGGTTGTCGTCGCGGCCGAAGGTTGCCGGGCCGAGGTTGCCGACGACCAGTGGCACGCCCTTGCGCTGCAGCTTCTCGCGCGCATGGCGCGCCAGCTCGTGGCTCTCGGCGGCGAAGCCGACGCACCAGGGGCGCTCGGCCGCCGGCAGCTGCGCCACGGCGGCCAGGATGTCGGGGTTCTCCGTCAGCTCGAAGCTGGGCGCGACCTTCTTGCCGTCCTTCTTGATCTTCTGCCCGTTGAACTGCGCCGGCCGCCAGTCGGCGACCGCGGCGGTGGCGACGAAGACGCGGTGCCGGCGCGCCGCGGGCAGCACCGCGTCGAACATCTGCTGCGCGCTCGTCACGTCGATGCGGCGCACGCCCTGCGGCGTGGGCAGGTGCACCGGCCCGGCGACGAGCGTGACCTCGGCGCCGGCCTCGGCCGCGGCGCGCGCGATCGCGAAACCCATCTTGCCGCTCGACAGGTTGGTGATGCCGCGTACCGGGTCGATCGCCTCGAAGGTCGGCCCGGCGGTGATCAGCACCGAGCTGCCGGCAAGCCATTTGGGCTGGAAGAAGGCGATCAGCGCGTCGCGCAGCTGCTCGGGCTCGAGCATGCGGCCGTCGCCGGTCTCGCCGCAGGCCTGCTCGCCGCTGCCCGGGCCGAGCACGACGGCACCGTCGGCGGCGATCTGCGCGACGTTGCGCTGCGTCGCCGGGTGTGCCCACATCTCGCGGTTCATCGCCGGCGCGACGAGCAGCGGGCAGCGCTCGATCGGCCGCGCCAGGCACAGCAGCGGCAGCAGTTCGCCGGCCCGCCCCTGCGCGAGCTGGGCGATGAAATCGGCGCTCGCCGGTGCGACGAGGATCGCGTCGGCCTCGCGCGACAGCTCGATGTGCGCCATCGCGTTCGCGGGCCGCGCGTCCCACTGACTGGCGAAGACGGGCCGGTTCGTCAGCGCCTGCATCGTCAGCGGCGTGATGAACTGCGCCGCGGCGTCGGACATCACGACCTGCACCGTCGCACCGGCCTTGACCAGTTCGCGCGCGAGATCGGCCGCCTTGTAGCAGGCGATGCCGCCCGACAGGCCGAGGACGATGTGCCTGCCTTGCAGGTCGAGCGGGGGCGCCATGGCGCGCAATGTAGCAGGCGCCCCGCGCGGCTACGGGCTGCTCGCTACTTGCCCTGCTTGTTGCCGTAGGTGTGCGACAGATAGTCGACGAGCGCCGGGATGTCGGCGTCGTCCACCGGGGCGTTGAAGACGTTCTTCATCTTGTGGACGGTGGCGTCCCAGTACGCGCGCCCCGCGTTCGGCGGCTGGTAGGCCATGTACTCGGCCGAATGGCAGCCGGTGCAATGCCCTTGCGCGATCGCGTAGCCAGGCAGCGAGCTCGGCGTCAGCATCACCGAGTCGGGCGGACCCTGCATCGTCTTCACGGTGGCGAAGGACGCTCCGGTGGCGCCGAAACCGGCGAGCGCGAACGCGGCGAGGAGAAAGGTGGTTTTCATGATCGGTTCTCTCCTCAGGCGGCGGTGACGACGACGCTCTCGACGACGTTGCGCATGTACCCGGCCGGGTTCCACAGCGCTTCCATCGGCTGGCTCGCGCCGGCGCGGTTGTAGGCGCGCACGCGCAGGTCGTACTGGCCGCGGTCGGGCTGGAAGCCGAAAGTGAACTCGCGGAACGAATAGCGGCCGAGATCCTTGCCCAGGCTCGCCTCGCGCCAGCTCTGGCCGCCGTCGGTCGAGAACGCCACCTCGCGGATGCCCTGGCCGCCGTCGAAGGCGATGCCGCGCACCGCCAGCGGCCGGCCGGCCGCGACGTGCTGGCCGTTGTGCAGCGAGGTGATGAACGAGCGCACGTCGAAGCGACCGATCGGCCGCGTCGCCTTCGGCGCGGTGCCGGGCTCGATGCAGGCGCAGTCGTTGTCGGGGATGCGGTAGGCCGGGTTCATCCAGAACTCGTTGAACACGTTGTCGATGACCTGGATCTCGGCCAGGTGCTTGACCCAGTAGGTGCCGTAGTAGCCGGGCACGATCAGGCGCACGGGGAAACCGTTCAGGAACGGCAGCTCGGCGCCGTTCATCTGGTAGCCGAGCATCACCTCGCCGTCCATCGCGTGGCCGACGTCGAGCGCCTTGATCAGGTCGCCGCGGCCCTTGAGCGCGAAGTCCAGGCCGTTGAACGTGACCTGGCGCGCCGTGTTCTTCAGTTCGGCGCGCGCGAGCACGTCCTTCAGCGGCACGCCGACCCAGCGCGCGTTGCCCATCGCGCCGTTGCCGAGCTGGCCGCCCATCACGCGCGGATTGAACAGCGCGCGGCTGTTGCCCGAGCACTGGTTCACCGCGACCACTTCGACCGGCTTGAACTGGCTCTTCAGATCGGCCAGCGTGATCTCGAACGGCTTGCCGACCGCGTTGCCGCCGATCTTGATGACGTAGTTGTCGCTGTCGATCGATGTCGGCAGCCCGTTGTTGTGGTAACGGACGAAGAACGCGTCGTTCGGCGTGATCAGGCCGTCGTTGAAGACCTCGAACGGTGTCTCGAGCTGCGGCGGACGCGTCGTCAGCACGATCATCGGGCGCTTCTCGGGGAAGGTCTCGACGAGGCGCTCGCCGTTCGCGAACGGATGCTGGAAGGTCGTGGCCTTGGCCAGCGCCCCGCCGCTGAGCGCGCCGAGGCCGGCACCGGCCAGCATGCCGGCGCCGCCGGTGATGAGCCTGCGGCGCAGGCGGTCAGTGGGTTCTTTCAAGGGCTTGTCTCCTGCGGAATGGTTCATGTCGGCGACTTCGCGAGGCTGGCCCGGGCGAGGGTCAGCGCCTTTTTCTGCTGCGCGATCAGCACCAGTGGCTTGCCGTCGCGCGAGCGCACGACCTGCCAATAGACGTTGTTCCACCAGCCGCTGCCGTCCTTCAGCGAGACCGACTGGTCGAACGCGAACACGGTGACCATGCCGCCGCGCTCGAAGAAGGTGGTCAGGTGGTAGACGAGCCGGCCCTCGATCTCGCACGGGCGCATCAGCTGCGGGAAGCCGGGCACGACCTGCTTCGGACTCAGTCCGAGCTGGCTCAGCAGCGGGCCGCTGTCCATGAAGTTGCCACGCAGCGTGCGCTCGTAGTACTCGTGCTCGATCGAGTCGCGCACCAGCTCGGGCGGGCGCATCGCCAGCACCGTGATCGCCGCCGTGCTGGCGACGAGCAGCGCCGCGCCCAGACCGCGCACCGCGCGGCGCGCGTACCAGGGCGTGTGGCGGAACAGGTAGGCCGGCGGCTGGCCGGGCTCGAACGCGAGCGCCAGCTCGGCGCGCGCGCGCAGGTCGAAGGCGGTCTCGTCGCCGCGCTCGGTGGGGGGGGTGGTGACATCGGACATCTCAAACCTTCCGCAGCCGCGCCAGCCGCAGCGCCGGCCGCGCCGGCGATTCCAGCGCCGCCTTCAGTGCCTCGCGTGCGCGCGCCAGCCGCGACAGCACGGTGCCGGGCGCGACCTCCAGCGCCTCGGCCATGAGCGCGGTGGGCATGTCGTCGAAGTAGTACAGCACCAGCACCTCGCGGTGGATGGGCGCGATGCGCGCGAGCGCCTTGACGACGTCGAGCCGATCGTCGAGCCCGGCGTCGGGGGCCGGCGCTTCGGGCATTTCGTCGGCGTCCAGCGACAGCAGCCCGGGCGCCATGTGGCGCAGCGCGCTGCGCCGCATGATCCTGAACAGCCAGGCGCGCGCCAGTTCCGGCTGGCGCAGCTGGTCGCGGTGGCGCCAGGCGCTGGTGAAGCAGTCCTGCACCACGTCCTCGGCGACCGCGCGCGAACCGGTCAGCGCCCAGGCGCTGCGCAGCAGGAAGCGGTAATGCTCCCGCACCCACTGGTTGTAGCGCGCCTCGGCCGAATGGATCATCCGTACAAGAGCGCGCGCCGCGCCGCGCCATTCCCTCCCGGAAGCGCTCTTCCGTCGGTGCTTACCCTGGGGTGGCGCCGTGGCACTTCTTGAACTTGCGCCCGCTGCCGCAGGGACAGGGGTCGTTGCGGCCGGGGGTCGGCGCGACGCGCCGCGTCGCCGGCCGCGGCGCATGGTCGACCCACCACAGGCGCAGGTCCTGCACCGCGTAGCAGGCTTCGTCGACGAGGCGCTCGCGGTCGGCGCCGTCCTCGCCGTAGGTCGTTCGCAGATGTTCGCGCAGCGCCTCGCTGCCCTCGGCCAGGCGCAGCGCGTGGACCTGCGCCAGCAGCTCGACGAACAGCGCCGCGTCGTCGTCGTCCGGCGTCGCCGTCCAGTCGGCGGCGAAATCCTCGATCGCGGCGACGAAGCCGTCCGCCCACAGCCCGCCGGTGACGAGCTCGGCGGCATCGGCCGCTGCCATCGCGCCGTCCGCGACCGCCTGCGCGCGCGCGGCCTCGTCCCAGGCCGACATCAGCGGCGACAGGCGCAGCCGTTCGGGGTCGTCGAACAAGGCCTCGGCGTCAAGCTGGTCGGCCAGCACCGCGGTGCGCGCCTTGAGCGCGGCCTCGGCCATCGCGCGGTCTTCGGGGTCGGCGAAAGCGCGCTCGAACGCGTCGCCGGCCATGGCCGGCAGCCATTCGTCGAACGCTATCGCGCGCGGGCCGGCGGCGAGCGCGGTCAGGTAGCCGTCGGCCCACTCGGGCCAGACCCGGTCGTCGAAGCCGCCGAGCCGCTCGCAGACGGTCGTGAAGGCCTCGATCTCGGCGTCGGTGTTGTCGCGCGGCGGGCGCAGGGCCAGGGTCATGGGGTTCTCGTCAGCGGTTGGGCAGACGCGGCGGGCTCGGGTGCAGGCGCGCCATCGCCAGCACGTCGGCGTAGGCGCCGTGGCGCAGCGCGTAGGCGCGGTGCGTGCCCTCGACCTCGAAGCCGAAGCCACGGTAGAGCGCGATCGCGGCCGCATTGTCGGTGAACACCGTCAGCTCGATGCGCAGGATCTGCGCCCAGTCGTCGGCCCAGTCGCACATCGCCGCCGTCAGCGCGCGGCCGACGCCCTGGCGCTGCGCCTGCGACGCCACCGACAGGCCGAGCAGCGCGCAATGGCGGCGCCGCAACCCGGCCGCCGGGTGCAGGCCGGCGCTGCCGACGACCCGGCCGTCGCGCTCGGCGACGAGGAGCAGATCGGTCTTGCCGGGCGCACCGGCCTCGGCCAGCCGCGTCTGCCATTGCTCGGCGCCGGGGTAGGGCAGCTGGAGCAGGTTCGGCATCACCTCGGGGTCGCCCATGATGCGGGCATAGGCCGGCGCGTCCTGCGTCGTCGCGCGGCGGATCGTGATCGGGGCAGTCGTCATCGCTCGGTCCTCCAGGTCGCAGGCCGGATGTTCACATGGCGCGGCGCGCGCCGGGCTGTGACTTCCCCGCGACGTTCGCGCTGTCCATGCCTTGACAGTGATTGCTCAGGCAATTATTGTCATGGCCATGAAATCGAGGTCGCCCAGCGCGTTCTACGACGGCAGCCGCTACGAGATGTCGGAGAGCATCGGCCACCTGATGAAGAACATCACGCTGGCGATGCGCCGGCGCATCGAGCACCGGATGGCCGAGCACGGCCTGACCGCCGCCCAGTGGGCGCCGCTGTGGATGATCGCCACCGGCCAGGCCGGCACGGCGCAGGAACTGACCTGCGCGCTGAGCCTGGATGCGGGCGCGATGACGCGGCTGCTCGACCGGATGGAGGCCAAGGGCCTGGTCGCGCGCGAGCGCTCGTCGGACGACCGCCGCGTCGTGCGGCTGCACCTCACCGACGCCGGCCAGGCGGTGATGCGCCACGTGCCGTTCGTGCTCGCCGAGGTCAACAACGCCGCGCTGCGCGGCTTCGACGCGCAAGAGTTCGCGCTGCTGCAGGAACTGCTGCGGCGAATGCTCCACACCCTGAACGAAGAAGAACCTCCCGCATGAACCTGTTCCGCCCTGCCCCCGCGCTGCTCGCCGCGGCCTGGCTCGCCGGCTGCGCCAACCCGGCCGGCATCGCCCCGAGCCACGAACTGCTGCGCCCGGCCGCCACGGCCGACGCCGCCGGCTGGCCCGACCCCGCACGCGACGGCACCGCCTGGGCCGACTGGCACGACGCGCGCCTGGATGCGCTCATCGCCACGGCGCTGCGCGACCAGCCTTCGCTGAAGATCGTCCAGCTGCGCGTGCAGCAGGCCGGCCGCGCCGTCGCCGCCGCCGATGCCGCGCGCGCGCCGCAGGTCAATGCCTCGGCCGACCTGAGCGACCAGCGCTTCACGAAGAACGGCATGTTCCCGCCGCCGCTGGGCGGCGCGCTGCTGTGGAACAACAGCGCGCAGTTCGGCGCGAGCTGGGAATGGGATCTGTTCGGGCGCCAGCGCGCTGCGCTCGCCGCGGCCGTGGGCACCGAGCGTGCCGCTGCCGCCGAGGGGCAGGCCGCCGGCATGCTGCTCGCCGCCAACATCGCCAGCGGCTACGTCGGCCTGGCGCGCGCGCTCGAGCTGCGCGCGGTCGCACAGGCCGCGCTGACCGAGCGCGAGCAGGTCCTGTCCATCGTACGCGGCCGCGTCGGCGCGGGCCTGGACACCAAGGTCGACCTGCGCCAGGCCGAGGGCGCCGTCGCGCAGACCCGGCTCGATGCCGCCGCCGCCGACCAGCAGATCGCGCGCGCGCGCCACGCGCTGGCCGAGCTCAGCGGGCAGCCGCCGCAGGCGCTGGACAATCTCTCGCCGGTGCTCGCGCCGCTGCACGCGCGGCCGCTGCCGGCCGGGCTGCCACTGGCCTTGATCGGACGCCGCGCCGACGTCGTCGCCGACCGGGGCTACGAGATCCCCCGCACCGACGGCGACCTCGACCCCGAGGGCGAGCGCCAGATCTCCGCCTACGTGCAGG
>MEGM01000003.1:31069-38891 GCA_001725505.1 Rubrivivax sp. SCN 70-15
CGGCCGCGCGCGACGTCGACGTCGCGCGCGCCCGGTTCTACCCGAACATCAACCTGGTCGCGTTCGCCGGGCTGTCGAGCCTGGGGCTGAGCGACTTCCTCAAGGCCGGCAGCCAGACCTACGGCATCGGCCCGGCGCTGAGCCTGCCGATCTTCGATGGCGGCCGGCTGCGCGCGAACCTGGGCGCGAAGGCCGATGCCGCCGACATCGCGGTCGAGACCTACAACGCGACGCTGCTGCGCGCGATGCGCGAGGTCGCCGACGAAGTGAGCGACCTGCGCAGCATCGAGGCCCAGCAGCACGAGCAGGACGCCGCGCTCGCCGCCGCCGAGTCGGCCTTCCAGCTCGCCACCGAGCGCTACCGCGCCGGCCTGGGCAACTTCCTGGTCGTTCTCACCGCCGAGAGCAGCGTTCTCGCGCAGCGGCGCAACCACGCCGAGCTGAAGGCGCGCCACCTGCTCGCCGAGGTCGCGCTGTCGCGCGCCCTGGGGGGAGGCGTCGATGCCGACGCCCCATCGAACAACACCTTCGCCCAACGAGTTTCGCAATGAACGACACCGACAACGCCCTGCCCGCGCCCCCGCCCCCCGAATCGCGTCGCCGCGGAGCCCTGCTCGCCGTCGCCGGCGTGACGCTGATCGCCGCCGTCGCCTATGGCGCCTACTGGGCCCTCGTGCTGCGCCACGAGGAGAGCACCGACAACGCCTACGTGCAGGCACCGCTGGTCCAGATCACGCCGCAGGTCGGCGGCACCGTGCTCGCCGTGCTCGCCGACGACACCGACGTCGTCAAGGCCGGCCAGCCGCTGGTCAAGCTCGACCCCGCCGACGCCCGGCTCGCGCTGCAGCGCGCCGAGGCCCAGCTCGCGCAGACGGTGCGCCAGGTGCGCACGCTGTACGCGAACAACGCGAGTCTGCAGGCGAACATCGACCTGCGCGCCGCCGAGGTGCAGCGCGCGCAGGCCGAGGTCTCGCGCGCGCAGGAGGACGTCAACCGCCGCCTGCCGCTGGTCGCCAGCGGCGCCGTCGGCGGCGAGGAGATGAAGCACGCCGAGACCGCGCTCGCCGCCGCGAAGAGCGCGCTCGCCGCGGCCAGGAGCGCGCTGTCGGCGGCGCAGGAGCAGGCCGCCGGCAACCGCGCGCTGACCGAGGGCACGACGGTCGCGAACCACCCCGAGGTGCTGCGCGCGGCGTCCGCGGTGCGCGAGGCCTACCTCGCGCTCGAGCGCTGCGAGCTGCTCGCGCCGGTGACGGGCCAGATCGCGCGCCGCACGGTGCAGGTCGGCCAGCGCGTCGGCGCGGGCGCGCCGCTGATGTCGCTGGTGCCGCTGAACGAGGCCTGGGTCGAGGCCAACTTCAAGGAAGTCCAGCTGCGCGACATGCGCATCGGCCAGAAGGTCAAGCTCACCGCCGACCTCTACGGCGGCAAGGTCGAGTACGACGGCCGCGTCGCCGGCATGGGCGCGGGCACCGGCGCGGCGTTCGCGCTGCTGCCGGCGCAGAACGCTACCGGCAACTGGATCAAGGTGGTCCAGCGCGTGCCGGTGCGCATCGAACTCGACCCCGCGCAGCTCGCGACCCACCCGCTGCGCGTGGGCCTGTCGATGGAAGCCACCGTCGACACCACCGACAGCCGCGGCACGCCGCTGACCGCGGCATCGATCGTCAAGCCGCGCGTCACCGACAGCACCGCCGTCTTCGGCGCGCAGGAGGCCGCGGCCGACAGGCGCGTCGACGAGATCGTGCGCGAGAACCTCGGCGGCGGCCACGCGCTGGCCAAGTCCGGTGCGCCCCATCCGCTGGCGAAGTCCGGCGCGGCGCACCGCGTCGCCCAACGCAGCGTCGCGCGGCGGCTGTGAGCGGCCCCTCGGCGCGCCCGACGGCCTTCCCGCCGCTGAGCGGGAACGCGCGCGTGCTCGGCACGATCGCGCTGTCGCTGGCGACCTTCATGAACGTGCTCGACTCGTCGATCGCGAACGTCTCGATCCCGGCGATCTCGGGCAATCTGGGCGTCAGCCCGGCGCAGGGCACCTGGGTCATCACCTCGTTCGGCGTCGCGAACGCGATCTCGATGCCGCTCACCGGCTGGCTCACGCGCCGCTTCGGCCAGGTGCGCCTGTTCACGATCAGCGTGCTGCTGTTCGTGCTGACCTCGTGGCTGTGCGGACTCGCGCCGAGCATGTCGATGCTGGTGTTCTTCCGCGTGCTGCAGGGCTTCGTCGCCGGGCCGATGATCCCGCTGTCGCAGACGCTGCTGCTCGCGAGCTACCCGCCGTCGAAGGCCGGCGTCGCGATGGCGATGTGGGCGATGACGGTGCTCGTCGCGCCGGTCACCGGGCCGCTGCTCGGCGGCTGGATCACCGACAACATCTCGTGGCCGTGGATCTTCTACATCAACGTGCCGGTCGGGATCGTCGCCGCGGCGATGACCTGGAGCATCTACAAGACGCGCGACCCGGGCCCGCAGCGCGTCAAGCTCGACGTCCCCGGGCTGGTGCTGCTCGTCGTCTGGGTCGGCGCGCTGCAGATCATGGTCGACAAGGGCAAGGAGCTCGACTGGTTCAGCTCGCCGCAGATCGTCGCGCTGGCCGTGACCGCGGTCGTCGGCTTCGCGTTCTTCCTCGCCTGGGAGCTGACCTCGTCGCACCCGATCGTCGACCTGCGCCTGTTCAAGGGCCGCAACTTCGCGATGGGGACGATCGCGCTGTCGCTGGGCTACGGGCTGTTTTTCGGCAACGTCGTGCTGCTGCCGCTGTGGCTGCAGGAATGGATGGGCTACACCGCGACGCTGGCCGGCGAGGTGATGGCACCGGTGGGGCTGTTCGCGATCCTGCTCTCACCCTGGGTGGGCAAGAACGTCGGCCACATCGACCCGCGCCGGATGGCGACCTTCGCCTTCGTCGGCTTCGCCTTCGTGTTCTGGCTGCGCTCGCGCTTCAACACCGAGGCCACCTTCGACACGATCCTGCTGCCGACCTACCTGCAGGGCATCGCGATGGCGTTCTTCTTCATCCCGCTGCAGACCATCATCTTCAGCGGCCTGAGGCCGGACCAGCTGCCGGCTGCGTCGGGGCTGTCGAACTTCGTGCGCATCACCGCCGGCTCGATCGGCACCTCGCTCTTCACCACGCTGTGGAGCAACCGCGCCGCGCTGCATCACGCGCAGATCGCCGCGACCGTCGACCCGGGCAACACGGCCGCGGTGCAGACGCTGCGCCAGCTCGGCGCGAACGGCTTCAGCGCCGAGCAGTCGCGCGCACTCGTGAACCGCCTCGTCGACCAGCAGGCCTACACGATGGGGGTCACCGACATGTTCTACGTCAGCGCCGCGCTCTTCCTGGCCATGGTCGTGCTCGTCTGGCTGACCCGGCCGCGGCGCGGCGTGGCCTCCGACGTCCCCGGCGGCGCGCACTGAGGCCGGGCGTCGGGGTCCGCCTGCACGGGCCTTGTCGCCAGACGAAGGCCCGGGCGTGTCTCGCACGCGCGGGCTGATGCCGGCTTGTGATCGATCGACCAGGGATGAGGGGCCGCTCGCGGCCCGGAGCGGCCGGTGCGTCGTTCGACGGGCTGCACGTACCGACAGCGCCGCCTGGCTCGAGAGTGGGTCGGCCCGAGGGCCGACTCGTCATCCAAGCTGGAGCCCCCTCGCGGAGGGGGCGCGGGGGAGCGGTGCAAGGGGCCGTTCGGCCCGGGGCGGCCAACGGCCGCCTCGGGCCGCGAGCCGACACATGGTCTTGCTCGACGATCGATCGCGAATGGGGATGAGTCGGAACGTCGCGGTCCGACTGCGCGGCCCCCGCCACCCGACGAAGGCCTAAAGTCGCCCGCCCACCCAGCCCGCAACCGACGCCAGTGCCTGCGGCAGCGCGGCCGCGTCGGTGCCGCCGGCCATCGCCAGGTCCGGCTTGCCGCCACCCTTGCCGCCGACCTGCTGCGCGACGAAGTTGACCAGCTCGCCGGCCTTGATGCGGCCGACGCTGTCGGCGGTGACGCCGGCGGCGATCTGGACCTTGCCGCCCTCGACCGCGGCGAGCACGATGGCCGCCGTCTGGAGCTTGTCCTTGAGCTTGTCCAGCGTCTCGCGCAAGGTCTTCGCGTCGGCGCCCTGCAGCACCGCGGCGAGCACCTTGAGGCCCTTCACGTCGACCGCCTGCGCGAGCAGCTCGTCGCCCTGCGCCGACGCGAGCCGGCTCTTCAGCGCCGTGACCTCGCGCTCGAGCGCGCGCAGCTGGTCGAGCAGCGCATCGACGCGCGCCGGCACCTCGGCCGGCGTGGCCTTGAGTGCGCCGGCGACCTCGTCGACCGCGGACTCGAGCTGCTGCAGATAGGCCAGCGCGTTGTCACCCGTCACCGCCTCGACGCGCCGGATGCCCGCGGCGATGCCGGTCTCGGCGACGATCTTGAACAGCCCGATGTCGCCGGTGCGCTGCACGTGCGTGCCGCCGCAGAGCTCGCGACTCGTGCCGATGTCGAGCACGCGCACCTCGTCGCCGTACTTCTCGCCGAACAGCATCATCGCGCCGGCCTTCTGCGCGTCGTCGATCGCCATCACGCGCGCCCGGGTCGCGACGTTGGCCAGGATCTCGGCGTTCACCAGCGCCTCGACGCGCGCGATCTCGGCGTCGCTCAGCGGCGCGTTGTGCGCGAAGTCGAAGCGCGTGCGTTCGCTGTTCACGAGCGAGCCCTTCTGCTGCACGTGCGCGCCGAGCACCTCGCGCAGCGCCTTGTGCATCAGGTGCGTGACGCTGTGGTTGCGCACGGTGCGCGCGCGCCGCTCGGCGTCGACGCGCGCGACCAGCGTGTCGCCGAGCTCGATCTCGCCTTCGACGACGCGGCTCTGGTGGCCGTGCACGCTGGCCTGGATCTTCAGCGTGTCCTCGACGATCACACGCGCGCGCGGGCTGCGCAGCTCGCCGGTGTCGCCGACCTGGCCGCCGCTCTCGGCGTAGAACGGCGTGTGGTCGAGCACGATGACGACGTCGTCGCCGGCCTGCGCGCGCCGCACCGGCGTGCCGTCGACGTAGATCGCGGTCACCTTGCTGTGCTCGCAGACCAGGTGCTCGTAGCCGTGGAAGGCGGTCGCCGCGCCGTCGTATTCGAGCCCGGCGGCCATCTTGAACTTGGCCTTCGCGCGCGCCTGTTCGCGCTGGCGGTTCATCGCGATGTTGAAGCCCGCTTCGTCGACCTTGACGCCGCGCTCGCGGCAGACGTCGGCGGTCAGGTCGAGCGGGAAGCCGAAGGTGTCGTGGAGCTTGAAAGCAATGTCCCCGCTGAGCTGAAGCGCCTGGGTCATCTGACGCAGTAGGTCAGGTCTGAACGCCGTCAGCGAACGTCTGCTCGCATTCATCGCCACGTCGGTAGTTTGAAGCGTGAGCTTGACAAGTTCACTCTCCAATATCTCCATCCCATTCGCGATGGTCTGGAAGAAGCGCTCCTCCTCCTGCCTCAGCACCTCGGTCGCGCGCAGCTTGTCGCGCTTCAGCTCCGGGTAGGCGTCGCCCATCTCGTCGGCCAGCGCCGCGACCAGCGTGTGGAAGAAGGGCCGGCGCGCGCCGAGCTTGTAGCCGTGGCGGATCGCGCGCCGGGCGATCCGGCGCAGCACGTAGCCGCGCCCCTCGTTGCCCGGGATCACGCCGTCGACCACCGTGAAGGTGCACGCGCGGATGTGGTCGGCAATGACCTTCAGGCTCGGGCTGTCCTTGTCGCAGTCGCCACCGCCGGCCGCATCGACCGCGCCCTTCGCCGCCGCGAGCAGGTTCACGAAGGTGTCGATCTCGTAGTTGCTGTGCACGTGCTGCAGCACCGCGGCCAGCCGCTCCAGGCCCATGCCGGTGTCGACGCTGGGCTTGGGCAGCCTGTGCATCACGCCCGCGTCGTCGCGGTTGAACTGCATGAAGACGTTGTTCCAGATCTCGATGTAGCGGTCGCCGTCCTCGTCCGGGCTGCCGGGCGGGCCGCCGGCGACCTCGGGGCCGTGGTCGTAGAAGATCTCGCTGCACGGGCCGCAGGGGCCGGTGTCGCCCATCATCCAGAAGTTGTCGCTCATGTAGCGACCGCCCTTGTTGTCGCCGATGCGCACGATGCGCTCCTTCGGCAGGCCGATCTCGCTGGCCCAGATGTCGTAGGCCTCGTCGTCCTCGGCGTAGACGGTGGCCCAGAGCTTGTCCGCCGGCAGCCCGAAGTGCACGGTGAGCAGCTCCCACGCGAACTTCAGCGCGTCGCGCTTGAAGTAGTCGCCGAAGCTGAAGTTGCCCAGCATCTCGAAGAAGGTGTGGTGGCGCGCGGTGTAGCCGACGTTTTCCAGGTCGTTGTGCTTGCCGCCGGCGCGGATGCACTTCTGGCTCGTCGCCGCGCGCGTGTAGGGCCGCTTGTCGAAGCCGAGGAACACGTCCTTGAACTGGTTCATCCCGGCGTTGGTGAACAGCAGCGTCGGGTCGTCGCCCGGCACCACCGGCGAGCTGGCGACGATCTGGTGGCCCTTCGACTCGAAGAACTTCAGGAACGTGGAGCGGATCTCGGCGGCTTTCATCGGCGGTTCTCGGCAAGGCAGAGCGGGTGTCCGGCGGCGTCGGCCGGCGTGCGGCCGCCCGGCATCGGCTGCAGCGGGGTCACCGCAGCGCGACGCGCTCGGACGAAAGGGGATTCCGGGTCGAACGGGTCGATCTCGGCGAGGCCCGACCCGACGACTCGAAGCGGCTCAAATTCTATCCGCGCGGGGCCCCGCGCCTCGGGCGGCGGCCCGCTGGCTCCGCAGCTCGATCGGCCCGGCGAGAAACTGCTGCAGCCGCTGGGCGTTGCTGATCGTGCGCCGCTGCCACGGCGCTGAACCTGGTCGGCGCGGTCCCGCCGAGGTCGGCCCGGCGCGCCACACGAGCGGCAGCACCGCGCTGCCCGGCGCCAGGCTGCTCTGCGAGATGCCCTGCGTGCTGCCGGGCGCGCCACCCGCCCTTCAGACGCCCAGGTAGCGCTGCAGCAGCTCGGGCTGGGCCCGCAGCTCGCTGGCCGGGCCCTCGTGCACGATGTGGCCGTTGTTGATGATGTAGACGCGGTGCGCCAGCGCCAGCGTCGCGGCGAGGTTCTGCTCGACGAGCACGATCGTCTGGCCGGCCGCGGCCAGGCTGCGGCAGATGTCGAGCAGGTTGTGCACGATCACCGGCGCCAGGCCTTCGAAGGGCTCGTCGAGCAGCACGATCTTCGGGTCGCGCACCAGCGCACGGGCGATCGCCAGCATCTGCTGTTCGCCGCCCGACAGGTCGGTGCCGCGGCTGGTGCGACGCTGCTTCAGGCGCGGGAACATCTCGTAGATGCGCTCCAGCGGCCAGCGATCGGGCGCCGTCAGCCCGGCCAGCAGGATGTTCTCCTCGACGTTCAGGCTGCCGAAGATGCGCCGCTGCTCGTGCACCAGCTGCATCCCGAGGCGGGCGATCGCGTGGCTCTTCTGCCCGGCGATCTCCCGGCCGTCGAAGCGGATCGACCCCGAGCGCGGCTTGACCACGCCCATCAGGCTCTTCAGCGTCGTGCTCTTGCCGGCACCGTTGCGCCCCAGCAGCGCGACGACCTCGTGCTGTTCGACCCGCAGCGAGACGTCGAACAGGATGTGCGAATCGTCGTAGTAGCTGTTCAGGCCGCTGACTTCGAGCAGGCTCATGCTGGGTCCACCGTATGCATGCCACCGAGATAGGCTTCCTGGACCGCGGCGTTGCCCTTGATCTCGTCGGGCGTGCCTTCGACGAGCAGCCGCCCTTCCTGCAGTACCGTCACGCGCTCGGCGAGCTCGAACAGCGCGTCCATGTCGTGGTCGATGATGATCATCGTGCGGCCCT
>MEGM01000004.1 GCA_001725505.1 Rubrivivax sp. SCN 70-15
GGACTGATCCGGTGCGCGCTGAGGTTCAGTCGCCGCCCTTCTGCTACATCAGCAGGTAGGTGTTGTACGCATTCATGCGGTTCGCCGCCTTGAACAGCGGCAGGTGCTCGAAGCGCGACCAGTCGGCCTTCGCATAGGCGTCGTCGAAGGGTTCGAGATTGCGCGCCGCCTCGGCCATCGTCGTGCGCAGGTACTTCAGATACTCACGCGTGAGCTCGAGGTCGGCCACCGGTTCGGTCGAGGCCGGGCCGTGGCCCGGGATCAGGACCTTGGGCCGGATCTCGATGAGGCGCCCCAGCGACTCGATCCAGTGTCGGCTGTCGGCCTCGCCGACGAAGGGAATGCGGCCACGGAAGACCAGGTCGCCGGCAAACAGGACGCCGCTGTCGGGCACGTAGACGACGAGGTCCTCGGGCGTGTGCGCCAGGCCGACGTGGCGGACCTGGATGTCGGTCGTCCCCACGCGCAGCGTCAGGTCCTCCTGGTCCAGCCAGCGGTCGGCCGGGACGACCCGGGTGTCGGCATCGATCCACGGCGCGATGTCCCGGCGGCTGCTCTGAAGGCGCTGGCGCGCGGTGTCGGAATTCAGGTAGGCCTTGCCGCTCTCGTGCGCCAGGATCGTCGCACCCGCCGCCTTCAGCACCTGCAGCCCGTAGATGTGGTCGGCGTGGTAATGGGTCAGGATGACGTAGCGCAGCGGCTGCGGCGTGACGCGGCGGATCTCGGCGAGCAACTCGGTGGCCAGCGCCGGCGAGCCCAGAGCGTCGATCGCGACCACGCCGTCGTCGGTGACGACGAAGCCGGCGTTCGAGATGAAGTTGCGGTTCGCGGTCGAGCCGAGCGCGGCCTCGCCCTGGACAAACCAGGCGTTCTTCGCGACCTCGACCGCCTTCACCGGCCGCGGCTCGGCCTGCGCCGAGGGCAAGGCCGCGGCAACGCAGAGCGTCATCAGGATCCGGCCCTGCAGGGCCGCGAGCCGCGACCCGAGCTGGCGAAGATTCATGCGATCGCTCCTGGTTCGTGGCGGCGTTCAGGCCGTCCGCGCTCTGCTGGGCACGGGCTGGTCGAGCGCCGCAGGGGCCGGCCGGTCGACGAGGCGGTCGGTCACGGCCGCGCCGGCCCACATGCAGCACAACGTGATCCAGGACGTGATCGTGAAGACCGAGGTGCCCGACAGGCCGGCACCGACCGCGCAGCCGCCGGCGAGCATGCCGCCGAAGCCCATGCACAGCGCGCCGACGATGTAGCGGCGCATGCTCTCGCCGTCGTGGAAGCCCTCCAGCTTGAGCTCGCCGAACAGCGCCGCGGCGATGAACGAACCGAGAAAGACGCCGGGCACCAGGCCGACGTCGAAGTTGAGCGGCTTGTCGCCGGCGAACAGCACCCGCGTCAGCACCTCGGACGACGGCCCGGTGAAGCTGAGCGACTGGATCGGATGGGTGTCGAACGCGACGCGCGAGACCGCATAGGTGAACCACCAGCCACCGGCGATCGTCAGGCCGACGCCGATCGCGCCGGCCCAGCCCCAGGTCGGGACGCGCTGGCGCCGGGCCCAGAACACCGCGGCGGCGAGCCAGACCGCGCCGAACAGCAGCGCACCGCCATGGCCGATGCCGGTGCGCACGAGCAGGTCGCGGGCACTGCCGCCGTCGACCGTCCACCATTCGGAGATCGACAGCCGCAAGGGCGCGAGCATGCCGGTCCACGCGGACTGCCCGGCCACGGCGAAGATCAGGCCCGACATCACCGAGCGCAGGTTGCCCTGCGCGGCGAGCACGAGCAGCCGGCTCGCGCAGCCGCGCGCGAGGATCATGCCGACGCCGAACAGCAGGCCGCCGATCGCGGCCCCGGACAGACTGCCGCGCGTGGCGATCTGGCGCGCGTCGCTGGCGTCGAAGGCACCGGCCCAGGCCAGCCCCTGGGTCGCGAGCACCGCGGTCGAGAAGGCGAACAGCCAGACCGTGAGCTTGCCGCCGGTGACGTTGTGCGAGAACTCGATCACCGCCGAACGCAGGCAGAAGCGCGAGCGCTGCGCCATGAAGCCGAAGGCCGCGCCGAGCACCACGCCGGCCAGCGCCAGCGCGCCGCCCTCACCCAGGCGGTCGGTCAAGGTTTCGATGAACACCGGATGCATCCTCCCGGCGCCAGCCTAAGCGCGATGCGCGCGCGGCGCGTTGACCTGCATCAGGCCGCTGCCGGCGGCGCCGCTCAGGGCTTGATGTAGGCGTAGCCCTGGTGCTGCAGCTGCGTCAGGCGCACGACGCCCGACGGCACGAAGTGCGCTTCTTCGAGGAACTGCGACTTCTTCAGTGCGCGACTCTTGAGCGTGATCTCGCAGACCTCGAAGCGCACGCCGCGGCGCACCAGCTCCTGCACCGCGACCTCGTAGGGGTTGCCGTTGCGGTCGGTCGCGTCGGTCATCAGGAAGTCCACGCCCTGCGCGTGCGTGACGACGACGATCTGCGCCGCCGGGTCGGTGTCCAGATGGTTCTTCACGTTGCGCAGGCCGGACAGGGCCTGCGTCGCGCTGTCGTTGATGTGGTAGGCGACCTTGTCCTGGGCCCAGGCAAAGGCCGCCACCGTGCTGAGCAGCAGACCGGCGACGAGATGACGGATGGCCATGGTGCTCTCCTCGACTTTGGTTCAGGTGGCGATTCCGGGGTTGCCGTCGACGCCGACCAGCTTGGGCAGGTTCAGCGTGCGCGGCTTGACGCGGCCGCCCTGCGCCTTCAGCCAGCCCTCGACGACGTCCCAGACCGGCTTGTTGCCGGCCTTGCTCGCCTCTTCGGACACCGGCGCCCAGCCCGCGACCTTGTAGTTCTTGTCCGCCTCGATGGGTTTGCCCGCCAGCGTCATGTCGTTGATGCGCTTGCCCATCGGTTGCGTCGGTTCGCAGGTATACGACAAGCCGCCGACGCGCACCATGTCACCGCCCTGCTGATAGTAGGGGTCCGGGTTGAACAGGTTGTCGGCGACGTCCTCGAGCACGGTCTTGATCATCGTGCCCGACATCTCGGTGACGGTCGCGTACGGGTAGGTGATCGCGAGCTGGTCCATCATCAGCTCGCGCGTGATCGTGTCGCCGGGCAGGATCGAGGTGCCCCAGCGGAATCCGGGCGAGAACGCGATCTCTGCGCCCTGCACGTCCATCAGCGCGTCGCAGATCAGCTGGTCCCACGAACCGTTGAAGTTGCCGCGCCGGTAGAGCAACCCGTCGGTCACGGCGAGCGGCTGCGCGAGCCTGGCCTCGTAGGGCTGGCGGACCTTGGTGATCAGCGCCTCCATTGCCGGGTCGGGCGTGATCTGGTTCGCGAACACCGGCAGCAGCCGGTAGCGGAAGTCGGCGATGCGGCCGTCCTTGACGTCGAAATCCATCACGCCGAGGAACTTGCCGTTGCTGCCGGCGTTCGTGACCAGCGTCTTGCCACCGGAATTGGCGACCGGCACCGCGAGCGGCACGCCGTCGTGCGTGTGGCCGCCGAAGATCGCGTCGATGCCGCGCACGCGGCTGGCCATCTTCAGGTCGACGTCCATGCCGTTGTGCGACAGCACGACCACGACCTTGGCGCCCTTCGTGCGCACCTCGTCGACCATCTTCTGCAGGTTGTCGTCCTGGATGCCGAAGCTCCAGTCGGCGACCATGTAGCGCGGGTTCGCGATCGGCGTATACGGGAAGGCCTGGCCGATGATCGCGCACGAGACGCCGTTCACCTCGCGCAGCACGTAGGGCTTGAACACCGGGTCGCCGAAGTCGTTGGTCTTGACGTTCTGCGCGACGAACTCGATGTGGCCCTTGAAGTCCTTGTCGACGATCGCCTTCACGCGCTCCATGCCGTAGGTAAATTCCCAGTGGCCGGTCATCACGTCGACGCCGAGCAGCTTGGCCGCGTCGACCATGTCCTGCGCGTCGGTCCACAGCGAGGTCGCCGAACCCTGCCAGGTGTCGCCGCCGTCGAGCAGCAGCGACCCGGGCCGGCTCGCCCGCAGCTGCTTGACCAAGGTGGCCAGGTGGGCGAAGCCGCCGACGCGGCCGTAACGGCGCGCGGCGGTCTCGAAGTCGAGGTAGGTGAAGGCGTAGGACAGCTCGGTCCCGGGGCGCATGCCGGCGGCCTTCAGCAGCCGTTCACCCACCAGATGCGGCAGCTGGCCGCGCATGCTGCCGACGCCGAGGTTGACGTTGGGCTCGCGGAAGTAGATGGGCCTGAGCTGCGCGTGGCAGTCCGTCATGTGCAGGAACGAGACGTTGCCGAATGGCGGCAGTTCGTAGAGCCCGCGCTGCGCGGTGGCAGCGTCGGCATTCGCATAGCGCCCGAGCGACATCCCGGCGGCCGACGCCGCGCCGAGCACTTGGAGAAATTCGCGCTTTGACAAATTCATAATTCAGCAACCAGTGATATTCAGTCGAAAACAAAGCCCGCCGGGTGGCGGGCTTCGAGATCGAAGCTTACTCGTTGACCGGTGACTTCGGATCCAGAAGCAAGGCCATCATGTCACGCAGCTGGTCTTCGTTCAGCAGTTTCATGTGGCCGAAGCGCGGCATCGCCGAGCAGGCCGAATTCACCCGGCTGTTCCAGAGCTTGGCCCAGGTGTACTGGACGATCGCCGCCGACCCCGGCGCGGTGACGTCCTTGACGCCGCGCGCCTTGCCATAGTGGTACAGGCTGGGGCCGACGGTGCCGTACGAGATCTCGGACTTCTCGAGCTGGTGGCAGTTGTAGCACTGGCCGCCGTTGCCGGCGGGATCGGCACTCTTGTTGTTCCAGGCCATGCCCTTGCCGTCTTCGGCGAGCTTCTGGCCCTCGCGCCAGTCGCCGATGTAGCGGCCACCCTCGGGCCACTTGACGGTCGCCATCGCCTGCGACTCGATCTCGCTCGCCACCGCGGCGGGCGGGGCATTCTCCGAAGAACAGGCCTTCTGCGCGAGGTCCTGGTTGAGGCGGTCCATCTTCGCGATGCCCTGGTCGCGGAACGACGCCTTCAGCATCGCCTGGGTCTGCTGGTCGAGGTCACCGGTGGACGGCGCGGTGGCGCAGCCGGCGACGATCGCGACGGCGGAAAAGACAACGGCTTTCTTCATGATCGTTTCCCTCTTCAGCGCTTCAGTGCCGGCGCGATCGACTCGGCACCCTTGGCGTTGACACCCATGTAGACCCCGAGCGCGATAGTGAATTCGGAGCCGAACTTCGGGTACGGGAAGCGCTGCAGGCGCAGGCAGTCGTTCAGGCGGTGCTGCATGCTCCACATCTGGCCGTTGGAGACGCGGTAGGCCGGCCAGGCCGCGAAGCCGATGCCGTCACCCGGGTTCTTCGTCAGGTTGGGCAGATCCTGCAGCCGGATGCGCTTGCCGTCCACGCCGTGGCAGGACGCGCAAGAGAAGTCCATCGGCCCGGCGCGGTAGAAGAACGCCTTCTTGCCGAGCGCGTACATCTGCCGTTCCTGCGGATGATCCTGCGGCAGCGCGAAGCGCATGCCACGCGACTGCCCGGAGATCCACGTCGCGAGTGCCGTGATGTCGGCCATCTCGCCCTTGCCGAACGGCGTCTTGTCCAGCGCGTCGGCGTCGAAGCCCTGCAGCGTGGACATGCAGGTCACCAGCCGAGACTCGAGATCCTGCACCCGGCCGGTGTCGGGAAAGTAGCGCGGCAGTTCGACGAAGGCACCCTTGACGACACCCGGCCCCTTGCCCAGATCGCATTGCTGCAGGCTGGCGTGCTTGGGCCCGCGGGGCGTCTTCCAGAGGTCCTCGCCCTTGGCTTCGTACAGTTCGGCCGGGTTGCCATCCGCGAGCATCTCGCGGTACTCGGCGATGGCAGCCTCCGACGATTTCGGCTGCGCCATCGCGGCAGCGACCGCGCCCAACAGGACGCTGGCGATCAGGATGCGCTTCATGGTCTCCTTTCGTTGGTGGTCTTGTCGCCGCGGCAGCGCTGCCGCCGCGGCCGCACGCTGGCACTCAGGAAACGGTCGTTTCGTCGGTGCGCTTGTCGCCGTGGTTGTCCAGCCACGAGATGCTGACCTTGTCGCCGGCCTTGCCACCCTTGATGGTGAACTGCAGGAACGGGTTCTTCGACACGGACGGGCCCCACTGCGCGGTCATCACGGTCTTGCCGTTCAGCTGCGCGGTGACTTCCTGGATGTACCAGGCGGGGATGATCTTGCCGGCCGCGTCCTTGCGCTGGCCGGTTTCCATTTCATGGGCCATCAGCACGCGCACGGTCGTCTTGTCGCCGGCCGCCTGGGCGCGGATGCGCATCGGGTCTGCCATGTTCAGCTCCTTCGGATATCGGGATTCGGGGGTGTCGTGGATTCGGGCCGAACAGGCATCAGCCGCCGCATCCGCCGAGCGTGACCTTGACTTCCTTCTTCGCGAAGAGGACCCGGCCGTCGTTCATCATCGCCACCGCGTAGACGTCGGACGACTGGCCCATCTTGACGCGTGTCGCGAAGGCAGGCTCGATGTCGGGCGTGACGTCGAACATCGCGGACATCACGGCCGGGTTCTTCTCGACGAGCAGCAGCACGCGCTTGACGCCGGGCAGCGCGGTCGACGCGCCGATCGGCACGACCGCGCCGTTCTCGGCGATGTCCGGGCCGGTGACGGTGACGTCGGCGCTCTGCACCGGTGCACCGGCCCCGAGCGCCTTCATCAGGTCGGGGATCGTCTTCGCGGCAAAAGCCGCGGTGGCATAGCCCGGGGCGTCGGCCGCCTGGGCGAGCGAGGGCAGAAGCCCTGCCGCCGCGAGCATGGCCGCGACCTTGGCCGATCCGGAAAGCAGGTCTCGACGTGTATGCATCAGGGTCTCCTTTATCTGCATATGCTAATCAACAGGTTTCAATCGGCGATGGGGGCCTTCCCTAGCCCGCACCGCCACGGGTCACGGACTGACGCTGTCCGCCAGCCACTGGGCGATTGCCCGGGCATCGTCGGCGCTCAGCACCTGCGGCGGCATCGTCACCGGCCCCCAGATGCCCGATCCGCCGTTCTTGATCTTGCCGACCAGGTAGTTCACCGCGTCGGCGCGACCGGCGTATTTCTGGGCCACGTCGCGGAACGCGGGGCCGACCAGCTTGGTGTCGACCCTGTGGCAGACCAGGCAGCCGTCCTTCTGCAGCAGTGCGAGTGCCGGGCTCGGCGCCGCCGCTTTCCCCGGCTTTGCCCCCACGCCGTCCACGGGCTTGAGCCCGCTGGCGGCCGCGGCGAGCAGCTCCTCGCGCGCCGCCGCGGTCAGCGGGGCGGTCAGCGGCGGCTGGGTCGTGTCCGCGCCGTGCTGGGCCCCGACGAGCCGGTTCTGCTCGGCCAGGTTGCCGTGCTGGTTGCGCGCGAAGTCGGGCAGGAACGAGGTCACCTTGGGCTCGGTGGCGCAGTCCTTCATGCAGGCCACGGCCTTCACGTCGGGCGCATGGCGGCCGAACTCGGGTCCCGGCCACATCGCATGGTCGGTCGTCATGCCGTTGCGGTTGGGCATGCGCTTCTGGACCTCGGCGATGTTCTTGTCCGACAGCGTGAAGTCGTCGGGCACGACGCCGCTCAGGTTCAGCAGGTAGGCCAGCACCGAATAGACCTCGTCGTTGCTCAGCGACTTGGGCGCCGTCCACGGCATCGCGCGGTGGATGTAGTCCCACAGCGTCGAGACGGTCGCGACCTTCATCATCGTCGTGCGGCCCGGGTAGGTACGGTCGAGCAGCTTGGCGACGTGGCCGGTCCTGATGTCGTCCTTCGTCGTGCCGCCGACGAGCGGCGTGAAGACCTCGTTGCTCTCGCCGAAGCTGCCGTGGCAGGTCGAGCACTTGGCCTCCCAGACGTCGCCACCGTGCGCGACCGAGCCCGAGCCGGGCGGCAGGCCCTTGAAGTCGGGCCGCACGTCGATGTCCCAGGCCGCCAGTTCCTTGGGCGTCGCGCTGCGGCCGATGCCGGGGAACGGCCCGGCATCGCTCGGGGCCGCCTGCGCGAGCGCCTGGGCGACCAGCATGGCGCCCGCGTTGCCGGCCGTACGACAGCGCAACATTCTTCACCTCCCCGCTTTCCTGCACCAGCCAGGTCTGGATGGCGTTGTTGTGGTAGATCGAGCGCGTGCTGCGCACCGCGCGCAGCTGCTGGTAGTTCGGCTGGACGTAGCCGGTTTCGTCCATCGCGCGGCTCTGCACGAGGGCGGGCTTGCCGTCCCAGATCCAGTCGAGGTTGAAGCGCGTCAGGCACTTGGACAGGACCGGCCCCTCGAGCCGCGCGCTGCGCCAGTTGCGCCCGCCGTCGACCGAGACGTCGACGCGCTTGATCTTGCCGCGGCCCGACCAGGCCAGGCCGCTGATGTTGTAGAAGCCCCGATCGAGCAGCACCTGGCCGCCCGACGGCGTCGTGACCACGCTCTTGCACTCCTGGAGGCTGGTGTACTGGCGCAGCTGGCCGCTGGGCATCAGGTCGATGTAATGGACCGCCTCGTCCTTGGTCGCGTACGGCATGTCGCCGACCTCGACGCGGCGCAGGTACTTCACCCAGCTCACGCCCTGGACGCCGGGAACCACGAGGCGCAGCGGGTAGCCGTTCTGCGGCCGCAGCATCTCGCCGTTCTGGCCATAGGCGACGAGCACCTCACCGCTCTCGACCAGTTCCATCGGGATCGTGCGCGTCATCGACGAGCCATCGGCGCCCTCGGCGAGCACGAAGCGGCCGCGCTTGTAGTCGACGCCGCACATCTCGAACAGCGTGCGCAGCGGCACGCCGGTGAACTCGCTGCAGCTCAGCATCCCGTGCGTGTACTGGCAGGTCGGCACCGCGACGTTGCCCCATTCCATCGCCGTGTTCGCGCCGCACTCGATGAAGTGGAAGCGCGACACCGACGGCAGCCGCATCAGCTCGTCCATCGTGAACACGCGCGGCTTCTTGACCAGGCTAGCGTCCGAGCCGTTGATCATGAAGCGGTGCTTCGACGGGTCGATGTCCCACCAGCCCTGGTGATGGCGCTCGAAATGCAGGCCGCTCGGCGTGACGATGCCGAACAGCGACTGCAGCGGCGCGAACGAGACGGAGGCCTGGCGCGTCTGCGTCAGGCCCGGGCTCGGGCGGCGCTGCACGTTGGCCTCGTACTTCGACGGCTTGCCGTAGCCTTCGCTCGCGACACCCTGGCCGAGCGCGCGGCTGTACTCGGGCAGGTTCAGGATGTTCGGGTCGCCGTCGGACGGCGCCGGGGCGGCCACCGCCAGCGGCGCCGCGGCCGCCGCGCTGGCGGCGGCAAAGGCGTTGCGGATGAAGTCGCGCCGGCCCTTCTTCGCCTCGGCGTACACCTGGCGCACCTGCTCCGGCGCAATGAAGTTCTCGGGGGCCTTGATCAGGCGCCCCGGCTGCTTGTTCTCGAAATCCACCAGACCTCCTTCGTTGATCCTCGCGGCCCTCACTGCGCGGGCCGCGTCCGTCCTTGTCGATCGACCTCGAGCTGCCGCTCGGCACAGACCGCCTCGCACAGCAACTGGGCGTGCTCGCTGCCGAGCCGGTAGTACACCTGCGAGCCGGCACGCCGACGGCCGAGCACCCCGGCGCGGTACAGCGTGCCCAGGTGCTGCGAGATGTTGGGCTGGCTCACGTCGAGGCGATCGAGCAGTTCACCGACGCTCTTCTCGCCTTCGCGCAGCTCGCAGACGATGCGCAGTCGCGTCGGCGTGGCCAGCAGCGAAAACAGCTCCGCTGCCAGTTCGAACACCCGGTCCGACGCATCGATGCGCTTGGTTTCGACCATCACTATATCCGTGTACACGAATATTAGCGTTCCTGAAAGTACAGGTCAGCCGGGGAAACCCGGGACTCGTCGCGAGATCGACACGAAGCCCCGCCGCTCCCGGGCGCATCGCCTCGCGGTGCATGCGCCCGGCGATGGCGACGAGTGCCGCGCCGCGCGCGGCGCGCGGTCTAAGCCAGGGCCGAGCCGAGGGCGGCGGCGGCGAAGCTCAGCACGCCCAGCACCAGGTTGATGCCGACGAGCCGGCGTATCGCCTGCAGCGCCCCGGCCGCAGCCGCGGCGTCCGACGCGGCCAGCGCACGCTGCATCCGGGCGTACCAGGCGAGCCGGATGCGCGCGAAGATGGCCGCCATCACGAGGCCGATGCCGAACATCAGGTGCACGCCCGGCGGCTGGTGCGCGAAGCCGCCGCCGAGCAGGATCATCGAGACCCCGCTGGCGAGCAGCAGCACGATCGCCACCGACACCGCGGCAAAGAAGCGGCGCAACAGCGCCGCCATCAGCGCCAGCCGCAGCGGCGGTGCGGGCAGCGCCTCGGCAACCGCCGGCCGGACCGCGAAATGCACCACGGCCATGCCGCCGACCCAGAACGCGGCGGCGAGCAGGTGCACGAGCAGCAGCAGCGGGAACAGTGGCATCGCGCGCCCGACCGTTTCAGTGCGAATGCGAGCGCGTGCCGGACTCGACCGGGTACGGCAGCCGCGACAGCTGATACTGCGCCAGCGTCGGGTACAGCGGCTTCGTGATCAGGCGCGAAAGCCCGTTGGCGAGCAGCGCGCAGGCCATCAGGCTGAGCACCATCGCGTGGCCGCCGACCATCTCCATCACGATGATGAAGGACGTCAGCGGCGCCTGCGTCACCGCAGCAAGGAAGCCGACCATCCCGAGTGCGATCAGCGTCGGCACGTGCGGGTGCGAGGTCAGCGTCGCGACGGCGTGGCCGAGCGCCGCGCCGATCGACAGCGACGGCGCGAAGATGCCTGCCGGAACGCCCGACCAGGTCGTCAGCCAGGTGGCGATGAACTTGAAGAACACGAAGCTCGACGACGCCGTCTCGCTGCCGTCGAGAAGGCCGCGCGTGTAGCCGTAGCCGCTGCCGAAGGTGGCGCCGGCGGTGACCACGCCGATCACCGCGACCGCGAGCCCGCAGGCCGCGGCGAAGGGAACCGGGTGCTGCCGACGCCACAGGTTGAGACGCTGCGCCGGCCTCGCCCCCAGCGAATGCAGCAGCAAGCGGGAAAACAGGCCGCCCGCCAGGCCGCTCGCGATCGCGACGAGCAGCCCCGGGATCAGCAGCGTCTGGTCGACGTTGGTGGCCTGGATGATGCCGAAATAGGTGGCGTTGCCTTCGAGCGAGACGGCGATCAGGCCCGAGAGCACGATCGCCGAGACGATCAGTCCGCTGCTGCGCTGCTCCGGCGAGCGCGACAGCTCCTCGATCGCGAACATCACGCCGGCCAGCGGCGTGTTGAACGCGGCGGCGATGCCGGCCGCACCGCCAGCCACCAGCAGGCCGTGATCGCTGACGAGCGAGCGCGACGGCAGGAAGCGCCGCGCGGCGTGCATGACGCCCGCGGCCACCTGCACCGAAGGCCCTTCCCGGCCGAGCGACAGGCCGCCGAACAGGCCGAGCGTCGTGAGCCCGAGCTTGGCCACGGCCAGCCGCAGGCTGACGAACAGGCCTCGATGTTCGGGACCGACCGCCGGATCGAGGGTCGCCATCACCTGCGGAATGCCCGACCCCGCGGCACCGGGCGCGTAACGGCTCGTCGCCCAGACGACGATCGCTGCGCAGGCCGGCGTCCAGAGCAGCGGGCTCCACCAGGCCCAGTCTTCCAGCTTGTGGAACGAGCTCAGCGCGAACTCGCCCAGCCAGGTGAACAGGACGACCGTCAGGCCGGCCAGTGCGGCGGCGACGACGACCACGCTGCGCGTGATCCACAAGCGCCAGTCGGCGAATTCACGCCGCAGCGCGTGCGCAGCCCGCGGCCAGCGCCGAGCGAACGAACTTCGACCCACCATCGATCAAACGGCCATCGACGGGGCGGCGTTGCGCTCGCTGCGGCGGATCCGCATGGATCAGTGGTTCGGGTAGACCAGGTCGACGCGGCGGTTCTCGGCCCAGGCGGCCTCATCGTGGCCCAGCGCCTTGGGCTTTTCCTCGCCCCAGCTGATCGCCTCGAGCTGGCCGTTGTGCGCACCGACCAGTTCGAGCGCCTTGACCACGGCGTCGGCACGGCGCTGGCCCAGCGCCAGGTTGTATTCGGCACTGCCGCGCTCGTCGCAGTTGCCTTCGACGCGGACCTTCACCGCCGCATGGTCGGCCAGGTACTTGCCCTGCAGCTCGATCAGGCCGTTGTACTTGGGCTGAACCTTGTAGTCGTCGAACGCGAAGTAGACGCTGCGCTCTTGCGAGATCGGGCTCTTCGGGTCGAGGTAGGCCGGCAGCGCGGTGCTCGTCGCGGTCGACGCAGCGGCCGGCGCGGTCTGGGCGGCGGGCGCCGCGGGCGCGGTGGCCATCGGCTTGGCCGGCGTGGGGGCCGCGGTCGGCGTGACGGGGGTGCTGCTGCAGGCACCGAGCAGAGCGGCCAGGCAGACGACAGTAGGAGTCCAGATGGATCGCATTTGCGAATTCTCCGAATCGAGGATTAGGTTGAGGGGCCTAACAATTATGCGGCATTACACTTGCACAAATGCATTGATCGGCTGGCTCGACTCCGTTGAAACGTTTCATCCTGCTTCTGATCGCCTTGCTCGCACTCGGTGACGCAGCCGCGGCCGGATACCTCTGGTCGCTGTGGCCGCCACATCCGCCCGACGCCCAGACCGATGCCGCGGCGCCCCCGCCGCCGACCGACGGCACCGGCTGAACCGCGGCCGGACGCGAAGCGGGCCAAAGTCTCGCGCAAGACTGCGTCAACCGAATCGGCGCTGACGCGTTTTCGGTGTGGCCGGAGTCGGGCGGCATGTCCGCCCCAGACCCCGGCATCGAGTGAAACACTACCGAAAGCAAAATCCATGAGCAAGCTCCTGTCGTCCCTGATGCTGGCCGCCGTCGCCGCCTTTGCCTTCAACGCCCAAGCAGCGGAGCCCGCCAAGGCTGCCGAGCCGGCCGCTGCCGCCAGCGCCGCCCCGGCCAAGGAAATGAAGAAGACCAAGCACGTGGTCCGCCACAAGAAGGCCACCGCGAAGAAGGTCGCTGCGAAGAAGACCGAAATGAAGAAGGAAGAAGCCAAGAAGGAGGAAATGAAGAAGTAATTTCTTCGTTTCCCACTCGACGAGAGAGGCAGCGACCCTGCCTCGTCGTCCTGGAGGCCGGGCGGCCCAGACCGCCCGGCCTCTTCTCATGGGCACGCCGCAATGGCATCGGGCGCCCGCGCTGCCGCAGAATCGGCGCATGAGCACGCCCACCGATCTTGCCGACGCGGGCGCCAGCGAATTGCTGAGCCTGTACGCCAGAAATGAGGCCTCACCGGTCGAGGCGCTGCAGGCGGTGCTGGCGCGCATCGCGCGCTGCAACCCGGCGCTGAACGCGTTCTGCTGGCTCGACGAGGAGTCCGCACTCGCCGCCGCGCGCGCGAGCCGCGACCGCTGGCAGGCGCGCGCACCCGTGGGCGCGCTCGACGGCGTGCCGGTCTCGATCAAGGACCTGATCCTCACCCGCGGCTGGCCGACGCGGCGCGGCTCGCGCACCGTCGACCCGACGCAGGACTGGCCGGACGACGCCCCGGCCACCGCGCGGCTGCGCGAGAGCGGCGCGGTGCTGCTGGGCAAGACCTGCACCCCCGAGTTCGGCTGCAAGGGCGAGACCCATTCGCCGCTGACCGGCTTCACGCGCAACCCGTGGAAGCTCGACCGCACGCCCGGCGGCTCGTCGGGCGGCGCCGCGGCGGCGGTGGCCACCGGCATGGGGCCGCTCGCGCTGGGCACCGACGGCGCCGGCAGCGTGCGCATCCCGTCCGCGTTCTGCGGCGTGTTCGGCCTCAAGCCCAGCTTCGGCCGCGTGCCGGCCTGGCCGCTGTCGCCGTTCGGCAGCGTCGCCCATCTGGGCCCGCACAGCCGCAGCGTGCGCGACGCGGCGCTGATGATGAACGTGATCAAGCAGCCCGACGCACGCGACTGGACCGCGCTGCCGCCCGACGGGGCCGACCTCCTCGCCGGTCTAAACGACGGCATTCGCGGCCTGCGCATTGCGTGGTCGCCGACGCTGGGCTACGCGAAGAACGTGCATCCCGAGGTCGCCACCGCCTGTGCCGCGGCGGTGCGCGAGCTCGAAGCGCTGGGCGCCCGGGTCGAGGCGGTCGACCCCGGCTTCGACGACCCGCTCGAGATCATCACCGGCCTGTGGTTCACAGGTGCGTGGACGCTGTGGAACGCGCTGTCGGCCGAACAGCAGGCGCTGACCGACCCCGACTTCGAGGCCCAGGCGCGCCTGGGCGAGCGGCTGTCGGTGCTCGAACTGCAGCGCCTGCACCTGCGCCGCGGCGCTCTCGGCTCGCAGATGCGCCAGTTCATGCAGCGCTGGGACCTGATCGCGACACCGGCGCTCGCGGCGCCGGCCTTCGCGGCCCGCCCCGGCGGCCAGCTGCCCATGACGCCCGAGGCGATGCTCGGCTGGACGCCGTTCAGCTACCCGTTCAACCTGACCCAGCAGCCGGCCTGCACGATCCCCTGCGGCCTGACGAGCGAGGGGCTGCCGATCGGGCTGCAGCTCGTCGGGCCGATGTTCGGCGACGCGCTCGTGCTGCGCGCGGCGCGCGCCTTCGAGACGCTGCGCCCGATCGAGCGCGCGCCGCTGCCGGCCGGCGCTGCAGCCTGAGCTATTCGAGCCCGGCGCGGCGCAGCCGCTCGCGCAGGCGCGCGATCTCGTGCTGCAGGTCGGCGACCAGCGCGGCGAGCTCGGGCACCGCATCGAAGTCGCGTTCGACACGCAGCATCCAGCGCACGCGCTGCAGCGCGACGACGTCGAAGCGCAGCACCGTCGCGTCCGCCTCGCCGCCGCCGAGCAGCCCGGCGCGCATGCGCTCGGTCACCCAGTCCGGCGTCACGCTGACGACGCGGCAGAGCTCGTCGAGCGACAGCCCCCCGTCGTCGAGCCGCACCTCGACGAGGCGCTGCAGATCCTGGTTCATCGTGGCCATCTCATGCCCCCCGGTCCTGGGCCGACGCCTCGGCCGCGGCCACCTTGCGCGCGTCGAAGTCGGGCAGTTCGCGCGCCATCTGCTCGTAGAGCTGGCGCGCACGCGGATCCATCGCGCTGGGCAGCAGCACGCGCAGCGTCAGCTCCAGATCGCCCGGGTTCGTGCCGGGCAGCCCCTTGCCGCGCACCAGCAGCTGGCGGCCGCTCTGCGCCGATGCCGGCACGCGCACCTTCAGCGTCGAGCCGTCGGGCAGCGTCACCGGCAGCACCGCGCCGAGGGCCGCCTCCCAGGGCGCCAGCGGCAGTTCGGCGAGCAGGTTCGCGCCGTCCAGGCGCCAGCGCGGGTGCGGGCGGAAATGGACCTCGAGGAACAGGTCGCCGGCCGGCGCGCCGGGCGAGCCCGCGCCGCCCTGCCCGGCGAGCCGGATCATCTGCCCGGGCCGCACGCCGGCCGGGATGCGCACGTCCAGCGTGCGCTCGGCGAGCGCGACCCGGCCCTGCGCGTCGAGCTGCGGGCTGCGCAGCGAAACCTGGCGCGTCGCGCCGCGGTAGGCGTCCTCGATGTCGAGCACGATCTTCGCGTGGTGGTCCTCGCCGCGCATCGCGTGGCCGCCGCGCGCGCGACCGGCACCACCGCCCATGCGGCCGAACAGCTCGGCGAAGAAGTCGCTGTAGTCGCCGCCGTCCATGCCAGCCGGGCCGCCGCGGCCCGAGAACTCGAAGCCGGCGTCCCAGTCGGGCGGTGGCGTGAATGCCTCGCCCGGGCGCCGGCCACTGCCCAGCGCGTCGTAGGCAGCACGGCGCTCCGGGTCGGACAACACCGCGTTCGCCTCGTTCACCTCGCTCATCCGGGCCGCGGCGTCGGGCTCCTTGCTGACGTCCGGGTGGTACTTGCGCGCGAGCGAGCGGAAGGCCTTCTTGATCTGCTCGGCGCTCGCGTCGCGCGCCACGCCGAGCACCTTGTAGTAATCCTTGTACTCCACGGTCAGAGATCCTCTCGTCGCGCAATTGTGGCCGTCCGCCGGGACTTCAAGAGGCTCTTGAAAGCCTGGCCCCCGACCTTAGCTGAGGGAGGCCGCGGTGTCGAACGTGGCGCCGCCGAATGCCCACCGAACGGAGGATCCATCATGTACCGAAGCCTGTTCCCGCGCGATGTCTTCGCCGAGCTGGACCGCCTCCAGCGCGAGATGCAGACCGCGTTCGACCATTCGCCCAGCATCCGCGGCATCGGCCGCGGCGGCTACCCGGCGCTGAACGTCGGCAGCACCCCGACCTCGGTCGAGATCTACGCCTTCGCGCCCGGCATGGACCCGGCGACGATCGACGTCCAGCTCGAGCGCGGCGTGCTGACGATCGCCGGCGAACGCAAGAGCCAGCGCCCCGGCGAAGACGCCAAGACGACGCTGCACGTCAACGAGCGCTTCGAAGGGCGCTTCCGCCGCGTCGTCAGCCTGCCCGACGACGCCGATCCCGCGGCGGTCTCGGCCGACTACCGCGACGGCGTGCTGCACGTCAGCGTCAAGCGCCGCGAATCGGCCCAGCCGCGCCGCATCGAAGTCAACTGAAGCCGCAGGAGATCGACCATGAACACCGTCACTCAAGTCAAAGACAAAGAGCCGAGCGCCGTGGCGCGCAACGAGCCGGCGCTGCTGCCGCCGGTCGACGTGATCGAGGACGCCAGCGGCATCACGCTCTACGCCGACCTTCCCGGCGTCTCGCGCGACCAGCTCACGCTGCGCGTCGAGGGCGACCAGCTCAGCCTCGAGGCTGCGCTCGTGCTGCCCGTGCCCAAGGACATGCAGGCGACGCATGCCGAGGTCAACCTTTCGCAGTACCGGCGCGCGTTCACGCTCAGCAAGGAGCTCGACGCGGACCAGGTCAGCGCCGAGATGAGCCAGGGCGTGCTGCGCGTGCGCATCCCGAAGGCCGCGCACGCGCAGCCGCGCAAGATCGCGGTCCAGGTCGGCTGAGCGGCGCAGTGGCGGGCCGCAACGCGGCCCGCCGGCGTCACGCGGTTTCGCGCGGCACGCGCTGCAGCAGGCAGACCGCGCGCGTCTCGATCGACAGCCCTTCGCCCACCGGGCCCAGACCCTCGGCGGTCTTGGCCTTGACGTTGACCGCATCCGGCGCGAGCCCGAGCACCTGCGCCAGGCGCTGCCGCATCGCCGGCACGTGCGGCGCCATCTTCGGCGCCTGCGCGACGATCGTGCTGTCGACGTTCGCGATCGCCCAACCGGCCTCGCGCACGCGCAGCGCGGCCTGCGCGAGCAGGACCATCGAATCCGCGCCGGCGTAGGCCGGGTCGGTGTCCGGGAACAGGCGGCCGATGTCGCCCAGCCCGGCCGCGCCGAGCAGCGCGTCGGTGATCGCATGCGCCAGCGCGTCGGCATCCGAGTGTCCGAGCAGGCCCAGGGCGTGCGGCACGGTCACGCCGCCGAGCACCAGCGGGCGGCCGGCGACGAGGCGGTGCGTGTCCCAGCCCTCGCCGACGCGAAGATCGACCATCGTCATCTCGTCTCCAGCAGGCGTGCGGCGAGCGCGAAGTCGGCCGGCCAGGTGACCTTCAGGTTCTCGAGCTCGCCCGGCACCAGCCTTGGCGCCAGGCCCAGCGCCTCGACCGCGCTCGCTTCGTCGGTGACGGCGTCGCCGGCCTCGGCCAGCGCGCGCTGCAGCAGCCCGATGCGGAACATCTGCGGCGTCTGCGCGGCCCACTTGTCGCCGCGCTCGAGGGTCGCGACCGAGCGCCCCGCCTCGGCGCGCTTGAGCGTGTCGGCCAGCGGCAGCGCGAGCAGGCCGCCGACGGCGTCGTCCAAACAGGCGTCGAGCAGCCGGTCCACCCACTCGGGGCGCAGCAGGCAGCGCGCGGCGTCGTGCACCAGCACCCAGTCGTCGGCGCCGGCGCCCTGTTCGCGCAGCGCAGCCAGGCCTTGCGCGACGCTGGCTGCGCGCGTCGCGCCGCCGCAGCGCGCGACCCAGCCACGGTGCTCGGGCGCCTTCGCCTCGAAGTCCCGGTCCCCGCTCGCGAGCACGACGAGCGTCCCGGCGAGCCGGCTCACCCGGGCGAGCGCGGCGAGCGTGTGCGCGACGACCGAACGGCCGCCGAGCCTTGCGTACTGCTTGGGCCCGCCGCTGCCGGCGCGCGCGCCGACCCCGGCACAGGGGACGAGCGCATAGCAGCGCGGCGGCGTCGGAGTCGTCATCGCGCCGATTCTAGAATCGAGCGGTTCATGCAACTGCCAACCATCGCCCCGGGCAAGCGCTACACGTTGCCGCGCCCGCCGGGCTCCGCCGACGCCCTGCTGCTCGCCCGCCTGGCCCGGGCGCGCGCCGACGAGCGCCGCCTGCTGGCCATCGTCTGTGCCGAGCCGGCGGACACGCAGCGCCTTGCCGACGAACTGCCGTTCTTCGAGCCCGGCTTGCGCGTCACCGTCTTCCCCGACTGGGAGACGCTGCCCTACGACACCTTCAGCCCGCACCAGGACCTGATCTCCGAGCGCCTGGCCACGCTGTGGCGCGTGCTGCAGGGCGAGGTCGACGTCGTGCTGCTGCCCGCGACGACCGCGCTCACGCGGCTGGCGCCGCCGTCGTTCATGGCCGGGACCACGTTCAGCTTCAAGCAGAAGGCCCGGCTCGACGAGGCGAAGCTGAAGGCCCAGCTCACGCTCGCCGGCTACGAACACGTGAGCCAGGTCGTCTCGCCCGGCGAGTACGCGGTGCGCGGCGGGCTGATCGACCTGTTCCCGATGGGCTCGGCGGTGCCCTACCGCGTCGACCTGTTCGGCGACGAGGTCGACTCGATCCGCACCTTCGACCCCGACAGCCAGCGCAGCCTGTATCCGGTGCCCGAGGTCCGGCTGCTGCCCGGGCGCGAGTTCCCGATGGACGAGGCCGCGCGCACCGCGTTCCGCGCGCGCTGGCGCGAGCGGCTCGAGGGCGACCCGACGCGCTCGCGCGTCTACAAGGACATCGCCACCGGCATCGCGTCGGGCGGCATCGAGTACTACCTGCCGCTGTTCTTCGACCGGATCGCGAGCCTGTTCGACTACCTGGGCGAGAGCGCGATGCTCGTGCTGCACGGCGATGTCGACCAGGCGCTCGAGCGCTTCTGGGCCGACACCCAGGAGCGCCACCGCTTCCTGCGCCACGACCCCGAGCGGCCGCTGCTGCCGCCGCAGGACCTGTTCCTGCGCCCGGAGGAATTCTTCGCCCGCACCCACCCGCATGCGACGCTGGCGCTGCGCGGCCAGGAGCCGAGCGCGTGGGCACGCCCGCTGCCCGACGTCGCCGTCGACCGCGGCGCGACCGAGCCGCTGGCGGCGCTGGAGCGCCACCTCGCGAGCACGCCGCACCGCGTGCTGATCGTCGGCGAGAGCGAGGGCCGGCGCGAGAGCCTGCTCGACCTGCTGCGCGACCACCGGATCGCCGTGCCCAGCGTCGCGACGCTGGCCGAGTTCATCGCCATGGGTGCAGATGGCGAGAAGGTCGCGATCGCGACCGCGCCGCTCGCCGAAGGCTTCCACTGGATCGAGACCGAGGGCCCCGACGCGGGGCGTTCGGTCCAGTTCATCACAGAGACCGAGCTCTTCGCGACCACGCCGCAGGCGCGCCGGCGGCGCAAGCAGGAACAGGTCAGCAGCGTCGACGCGCTGATCAAGGACTTGTCGGAGCTGAAGATCGGCGACCCGGTGGTGCACATGAACCACGGCATCGGCCGCTACCAGGGTCTCAAGAACATCGACCTCGGCGAAGGCACGAGCGAGTTCCTGCACCTCGAATACGCCGACAAGGCCACGCTCTACGTGCCGGTGGCGCAGCTGCACCTCATCAGCCGCTACACCGGCGTCGGCGCCGACGAGGCGCCGCTGCACCGGCTCGGCTCGGGCCAGTGGGAGAAGGCGCGGCGCAAGGCCGCCGAGCAGGTGCGCGACACCGCCGCCGAGCTGCTGAACCTGTACGCCCGGCGCGCCGCGCGCGAAGGCTTCGCGCACCGCTTCAGCGCCCACGACTACGAGGCCTTCGCGACCAGCTTCGGTTTCGAGGAGACAGCCGACCAGCGCGCCGCGATCCACGCCGTGATCCAGGACATGATCAGCCCCAAGCCGATGGACCGTCTGGTCTGCGGCGACGTCGGCTTCGGCAAGACCGAGGTCGCGCTGCGCGCCGCCTTCGTCGCCGTCCACGGCGGCAGGCAGGTCGCGATCCTGGCGCCGACGACGCTGCTCGCCGAACAGCACTACCAGACCCTGGTCGACCGCTTCGGCCCCTGGCCGGTGAAGATCGCCGAGCTGTCGCGCTTTCGCAGCGCCAAGGAAGTGAAGGCGGCGATCGACGGCATTGCCGCGGGAACGGTGGACATCGTCGTCGGCACGCACAAGCTGCTGTCCAGCGACGTCAAGTTCGCGCGCCTGGGCCTGCTCGTGATCGACGAGGAGCATCGCTTCGGCGTGCGCCACAAGGAGGCGATGAAGGCGCTGCGCGCCGAGGTCGACGTGCTCACGCTCACCGCGACGCCGATCCCGCGCACGCTGGGCATGGCGCTCGAAGGGCTGCGCGACCTGAGCGTGATCGCGACCGCGCCGCAGCGCCGGCTGGCGATCAAGACCTTCGTGCGCGACGAGAGCAGCGGCACGATCCGCGAAGCGGTGCTGCGCGAGCTCAAGCGCGGCGGCCAGGTCTACTTCCTGCACAACGAGGTCGAGACGATCCAGGCGCGGCGCGAGAAGCTCGCCGAGTTGCTGCCCGAGGCGCGCATCGCGGTCGCGCACGGCCAGATGCCCGAGCGCGAGCTCGAGCAGGTGATGCGCGACTTCATCGCCCAGCGCCACAACCTGCTGCTGTGCTCGACGATCATCGAGACCGGCATCGACGTGCCGACCGCGAACACCATCGTCATCAGCCGCGCCGACAAGTTCGGCCTCGCGCAGCTGCACCAGCTGCGCGGGCGGGTCGGCCGCAGCCACCACCAGGCCTATGCCTACCTGCTCGTGCCCGACGTGCAGGGCCTGACGAAGCAGGCCGCGCAGCGGCTCGACGCGATCCAGGCGATGGAGGAGCTCGGCAGCGGCTTCTACCTCGCGATGCACGACCTCGAGATCCGCGGCGCCGGCGAGGTGCTCGGCGAGAACCAGAGCGGCAACATGATGGAGGTCGGCTTCCAGCTCTACAACGACATGCTCGCCGAGGCGGTGCGCTCGCTGAAGGCCGGCCGCGAGCCCGACCTGCTGAGCCCGCTCGGCGGCGTGTTCGGCGCCACGACCGAGATCAACCTGCACGCGCCGGCGCTGCTGCCCGACGCCTATTGCGGCGACGTGCACGTGCGGCTGAACCTGTACAAGCGGCTCGCCACCGCGGACAGGGCCGAGGCCATCGACGCGCTGCTCGAGGAGATCACCGACCGCTTCGGCAAGCTTCCGGCCCAGGGCCAGACGCTGTTCGACACGCACCGGCTGCGCGTGCTGGCCAAGCCCTACGGCGTGCTCAAGATCGACGCCGGGCCGAAGCTGATGAACATCGTCTTCCGGCCGAACCCGCCGATCGACGCGATGCGCATCATCGAGCTCGTGCAGAAGAACCGCGCCGTCAAACTCGCCGGCAACGAGCGCCTGCGCATCGAGCGCGAGATCGCCGACCCAAAGGACCGCGCGCAGTACCTGCGCGACCTGCTGCGCACGCTCGGGCAGCCGCTCGCCAGCGCCGCGAACACCGCATGAGCAAGGCATGAAGACCGCGCACGAATTCGCTCCCGGCCTCTTCATCCGCGGCGTCACGCCGCCGCTGCGGCTGGCCGACTACCGGCTGATCGCGTTCGACATGGATTCGACGCTGATCAACATCGAATGCGTGGACGAGATCGCCGCCGTCGTCGGCCGCAAGGCCGAGGTCGCCGCGATCACCGAGGCCGCGATGCGTGGCGAGATCACCGACTACAAGGACAGCCTGCGCCGGCGCGTCGCGCTGCTCGCCGGCGTGCCGGAGACCGCGCTGCAGCGCGTCTACGACGAGCGGCTCGAGCTCAACCCCGGCGTCGAAACCTTCGTCGCGACCTGCCGGGCGGCCGGATTGAAGACGCTGCTCGTCTCCGGTGGCTTCACGTTCTTCAGCGAGCGCATCCGGCACCGGCTGAAGCTCGACTTCGCGCGCGCGAACACGCTCGGCGTGGCGCACGGCAAGCTCACCGGCACCTTGTTCGACCGCCCGTGGGGCGACATCGTCGACGGCGCAGAGAAGAAGCGCGTGCTGCTCGAGGTGATCGAGCTCATGGGCATCGCGCCGGCGCAGGCGATCGCGGTCGGCGACGGCGCGAACGACCTGCCGATGATGCGGGCCGCCGGGCTGAGCATCGCGTTCCACGGCAAGCCCGCGGTGCGCGAGCGCGCGATGGTGTCGATCGAATCGGGCGGCATGGAGCGCGCCCTCGAACTGCTGCGGCCGCCGGCCTGAGCCGCCTGAGCCAGGCTACCGCGCCGGCCCGAGCTTCGCGAGCGCGAGCCGGAACGCGGCCAGGCGTGACTTCAGCCGGCGCTCGTTGACGGCGCCCATGCGCAGCAGGATCTTCTGCCCCGCGGACAGCTTCTCGAACGCCGGATCGGCGAAGCGGTAGCGCAGCCAGGGCTGGGTCGAAGGGATCGGGCCCTGCACCTCGGTCAGGCGCAACGCGATCGTGTCCCCGGCCTCGGGCGTCGCGAGCAGCAGGTCGATGACCTCGAACAGCCGGTCGTTGAAATAGCCCTTCGGGTAGCCGATGTCCTGCCAGGCCTGTTGCAGCAACGGATACATGCGCCGGTACAGCGCCGCCGCGCGGTCGACGTCGATGGCCTCGACGAACAGCACGAAGGGCGTGTAGCGCAGCGCGTTGTCGGCGTCGACGACGAGCCTGCCGCCGCGCTCGCTGGCCTGGAAACGGCCGGCCGTGGTGTGCACCGGCCACATCGCCGACGGCGCGAACGAACGCCCCAGGTTGTCGACGGTGGCGACGACGCGGCGCGCGAAGTCGTCGGTCAGCAGCCAGGACAGCACCGCCTTGTGGCCGAGCAGTTCGTCGAGCGCCGCGGGCAGGTCGGTCGCGGTCAGCGCCGGCTCGGCGGCCGGCGCCTCGACAGGATGCTGCACGGCGGCAGGCTCGGACGCCGCTGGCTGCGTCACCTGCCCGGTCGCGACCGTGGCCGCAGGCGGCGCCGTTGACACGGCCACCGGCGGCTCAGCGCGGCCGCGCCAGAACCAGACGGCCGCACCGATCAAGGCGGCCAGCGCCAGGACGACCAGCACCCAGGCGACACGCTTCATCGCAGGCTCCTCGAACGATGGCGGGGCAGGAGGCGTCCCGAATTCATTCGTCCAAATATACAAGACCGGCCCCGGCCCGATGACGCCAGCCGGCCACCGCCCTGCCTCAGGCAGCGATCAGCTCCCAGGCCTTGGCCAGGCGCTTCGCGCTCACCGGCTGTGGCGTGCGCAGCTCCTGCGCGAACAGGCTCACGCGCAGTTCCTCGAGCAGCCAGCGGTACTCGTCCAGCCGCGCGTGCGGCGCGCCCTTCAGCTCGGCCAGCCGGCGCAGCCAGCGCTGCTCGAGCGGGCGCAGCTCGGCCAGGCGCGCGGCGTCGCGCGCCGGATCGGCGCGCCACTTGTCCAGCCGCATCACCACCGCCTTCAGGTAGCGCGGGAAGTGCTGCAGCGCGGCCCAGTCGGTGGCGAGCAGGAAGTTCTTCGGCATCAGCCGCTGCAGCTGCTGCGCGACGTCGTCGGCGACCTCCTTCGCCGGCCGGCTGTCCTTGAGCTTGCGCAGCGCCGCGGCGTGCTCCGCGAGGATCACGCCGGCGAGCCGGGCGACCTCCTGCGCGATCAGGTTCAGCCGCGTGCGGCCTTCGTCGATGCGCCGGCGGAAGGCCGCCGCGTCGCCGGGCAGCGGCGCGGCGAGGAAGGCGCGGTCGAGCGCGAGGTCGACGATCTGCGTGCGCAATTCCTCCGCGCCGCCGCCCAGCGCCATGTAGGCCGCTGCCATCTTCGGCAGCTCCGCGATGCTCTTCTCCAGGTACTTCAGCGGCTCGCGGATCTGCAGCGCGACGAGCCGGCGCAACCCGGCGCGGTGCCGGGCCGCCGCGACCTCGGGCTCGTCGAAGACCTCGATCTCGACGCCGTTGCCGCGGTCGACCAGCGCCGGGAAGCCGACCAGCGTCTGCCCGCCGCGGCGGATCTCCATCAGCTCGGGCAGCTCGCCGAAGCTCCAGTCGGTGTAGCGCCGGGACTCGGCGGCCGGCACCGGCGGCGGTGCCGGCGTCGCCGTCACGCCGCGTGCGGCGGTGGGTGCCGACGCCGGCGCCGGCGTGGCCGGGGTCGGTGCCGGAAGCTTCAGCGCCGCGAGCGCCTGGAACGCACTGCGCGCCTGGCCCCCGAGCTCGGCCTTGAGCCCGGCCAGGTCACGCCCCATCCCGAGCTGGCGGCCATGCTCGTCGACGATGCGGAAGTTCATGAACAGGTGCGGCGGCAGCTGTTCGAGCTTGAAGTCGTTGCGCTGCACCGCGAGCTGGGTGCGCTCGCGCACCGCCTTCAGCAGCGCGTCGATCAGGCTGCCCTGCGCGAACGGCGTCGTCGCGCAGAACTCGGCCGCATGGTCGGGCAAGGGCACCAGGCGCGAGCGCGGCCGCGGGTGCAGAGTCTTCACGATCGCCAGCACCTTGGCCTGCAGCATGCCGGGCACCAGCCATTCGCAGCGTTCCTCGCCGACCTGGTTCAGCGCGTAGATCGGCACGGTGACGGTCAGGCCGTCCTTGACGTCGCCCGGCACGTGCAGGTAGCTCGCCGAGCAATCGATGCCGCCCAGACGCAGCGTCTTCGGGAACGCGGCGGTGGTGATGCCCGCGGCCTCGTGGCGCATCAGTTCGTCGCGCGTCAGCTGCAGCAGCGTCGGCCGCGCCTTCACCTCCGCGCGATACCAGCGCTCGAGCGTCGCACCGCTGCAGACGTCCTGCGGCAGCTGCTGGTCGTAGAAGGCGAAGATCAGCTCGTCGTCGACGAGCACGTCCTGGCGCCGCGCCTTGTGCTCGAGCTCCTGCACCTGCGCGACGAGCCTGCGGTTGTGCGCCAGGAAGGGCAGCTTCGTCTCCCAGTCGCCCTGCACCAGCGCCTCGCGGATGAAGATCTCGCGCGCGGCGGCCGGGTCGACGCGGCAGAAGTTCACGCGCCGGTCGTTGTAGATCACGATCCCGTACAGCGTGGCGCGCTCGAGCGCGATCACCTCGCCGGCCTTCTTCTCCCAGTGCGGCTCGAGCAGCTGCGTCTTCAGCAGGTGGCCGGCGATCGGCGGGATCCAGGCCGGGTCGATCGCCGCCAGACCGCGGCCGAACAGCCGCGTCGTCTCGACGAGCTCGGCGGCGACGATCCAGCGCCCCGGCTTCTTGCTCAGGTGCGCGCCCGGGTGGCGCCAGAACTTGACGCCGCGCGCGCCGAGGTACCAGTCGTCTTCGTCCGCCTTGCAGCCGATGTTGCCCAGCAGCCCCGCGATCATCGCCTGGTGCACCTGCTCGTAGGTGGCCGGCAGGGTGTTCAGCCGCCAGCCGTGTTCGGCCACCACCGTGTGCAGCTGCGAATGGATGTCGCGCCATTCGCGCACGCGCCGCGCGCTGACGAAGTTCTCGCGCAGGCGCTGTTCCTGCTGGCGGTTGCTGAGCTTGTGTGCCTCGTGCGCTGCGCCGTGCCCGCGCCCCTCCTCGATCCATTGCCACAACTTCAAGTAGCCCATGAACTCCGACTTCTCGTCGTCGAACTTCCTGTGCTTCTCGTCGGCGGCCTGTGCGGCCTCCATCGGCCGGTCGCGCACGTCCTGGCCGCTCAGCGCCGAGGCGATGATCAGCACCTCGCTCAGCGACTCGCGCCGACGCGCCTCGAGGATCATGCGGCCGATGCGCGGGTCCAGCGGCAGGCGGCTGAGCTCGGTGCCGATCGACGTCAGCTCGTTCGCCTCGTCGACCGCGCCGAGCTCGCCGAGCAGCGCGTAGCCGTCGGCAATGGCCTTCTTCGGCGGTGCCTCGAGGAACGGGAAGTCCTCGATGTGGCCCAGGCGCAGCCCCTTCATGCGCAGGATCACGCCGGCGAGCGAGCTGCGCAGGATCTCCGGGTCGGTGAACTTCGGCCGGCCCTTGAAGTCGTCCTCGCCGTACAGGCGGATGCAGATGCCGTTGGCGACGCGGCCGCAGCGGCCGGCGCGCTGGTTCGCCGCGGCCTGGCTGATCGGCTCGACCTGCAGCTGCTCGACCTTGCTGCGGTAGCTGTAGCGCTTCACGCGCGCAGTGCCGGCGTCGACGACGTAGCGGATGCCGGGCACCGTCAGCGAGGTCTCGGCGACGTTGGTCGCGAGCACGATGCGGCGTCCGTTGCCGATCTCGAACACGCGGTCCTGCTCCGGCTGCGACAGGCGCGCGAACAGCGGCAGGATCTCCGGCTGCGGGCCGCCGCGCAGCGTGCTCGCGAGGTGCCGGCGCAGATGGTCGGTCGCGTCGCGGATCTCGCGCTCGCCGGGCAGGAAGACGAGGATGTCACCCGGGCCCGCAGCGGCGCAGCCGCTGCTTCCTGCTCCTCGCCAGAGCTCGTCCACGGCGTCGGCGATCGCGTCGTCGAGATCGAAGTCGCGCTTCTCCTCGAACGGCCGCCAGCGCTGCTCGACCGGGAACAGCCGGCCCGAGACCATGATCACCGGTGCCGGGCCCTGGCGTCCGGCGAAATGGCTGGCAAAGCGATCGGCGTCGATCGTCGCCGAGGTGACGATGATCTTCAGGTCGGGCCGGCGCGGCAGGATCTGGCGCAGGTAGCCGAGCAGGAAATCGATGTTCAGGCTGCGCTCGTGCGCCTCGTCGATGATCAGCGTGTCGTAGGCCTGCAGCAGCGGGTCGGTCTGCGTCTCGGCGAGCAGGATGCCGTCGGTCATCAACTTGACGCTGGCGCCGCCCTGGAGCCGGTCCTGGAAGCGGACCTTGTAGCCGACCACTTCGCCGAGCGGCGAATTCAGCTCCTCGGCAATGCGCTTGGCGACGCTGCTCGCGGCGATGCGGCGCGGCTGCGTGTGGCCGATCAGCCCGCGCCCCCCGGCGCCCAGGCCGCGTCCGAGCTCGAGCACGATCTTCGGCAGCTGGGTCGTCTTGCCCGAACCCGTCTCGCCGCAGACGATGACCACCGGGTGCGCGCGGATCGCGCGCGCGATCTCCTCGCGCCGGGCGCAGACCGGCAGCGATTCTGGGTAATGGATCGGCGGGACGGGGTTCGCCGTTGCGGCGCGGCCAGGCTTCACGGCGGCGCGGATTATGGCCGCCGAGGGCCCGGCGCGCCGGCGCTCGCGCCGTTCAGGTCATCGTCGCGTACTGGATCACGCTCAGCACCGCGCCCTGCGGATCCTGCAGCACCGCCATGCGGCCGACGGTGGGCACGTCCATCGCCGGCACGAGGGTCTTGCCGCCGAGCTCCGAGCACCGGGCCAGCGTCGCCTCGACGTTGTCGACGGTGACGTAGCTGCCCCAGTGTGGTGGCAGGGTCGGCGCGCCCTCGGGGATGCCCATGATGCCGCCGACGCCGGACTCGCCGACGCTGACGACGCGGTAGTGACCCATGCTCTCGCCCATGTCCTTCGCGACCCAGCCGAACAGCTCGCCGTAGAAGGCGGCCGCAGCGGCGGGGTCGGACGTGGCGAGCTCGTTCCAGCTGAAGGCACCGTGGGTCTTGTAGACGTCCATCCCGCTCTCCTTGCCGATGTGGGGCGAGCATGCTGCGGCACAATCCCGGCCAGCATGAGCCTCGTTTTCCCGCACACCTTCGTCCCCTGGTTTCGCGCGGTCGCCCCCTACATCCACGCCTATCACGGGAAGACCTTCGTGGTCGGGATGGCGGGCGAGCTGATCGCCGCCGGCAAGCTCAACCCCTTCGTGCAGGACCTCGCGCTGCTGCACGCGATGGGCATCAAGCTCGTGCTCGTCCATGGCTTCAGGCCGCAGGTCAACGAGCAGCTCGCGGCCAAGGGCCATGTCTCGCGCTACAGCCGCGGCCAGCGCATCACCGACGCGGTCGCGCTCGACGCGGCGCAGGAGGCCGCCGGCCAGCTGCGCTTCGAGATCGAGGCCGCGTTCTCGCAGGGGCTGCCGAACACGCCGATGGCGAACGCCACCGTGCGCGTGGTCTCGGGCAACTTCCTCACCGCACGCCCGGTCGGCATCGTCGACGGTGTCGACTTCATGCAGAGCGGGCTCGTGCGCCGCGTCGACCATGGCGCGATCCGGCGCGCGATCGAGATCGGCTCGCTCGTGCTCCTCAGCCCGTTCGGCTTCTCGCCCACCGGCGAGGCCTTCAACCTGACGATGGAGGACGTGGCCACGTCGACCGCGATCGCGCTGCAGGCCGACAAGCTGATCTTCATGACCGAGGTGCCGGGCATCCGCGAGGTGCCGGGCGACCCGGACAGCGCGATCGACACCGAGCTCGCGCTCGCCGAGGCCAAGCGCCTGCTCGCCGCGCTGCCGCCGCCGACGCTGCCCACCGAGCCGGCGTTCTACCTGCAGCACTGCGTGCGTGCCTGCGAAGGCGGCGTCGAGCGCTCGCACATCCTGCCCTTCGCCGCCGACGGCGCGATCCTGCTCGAGGTCTTCACGCACGACGGCGTCGGCACGATGGTCGTCGACGAGAAGCTCGAAAGCCTGCGCGAGGCCAGCCCCGACGACGTCGGCGGCATCCTGCAGCTGATCGAACCCTTCGAGCGCGACGGCACGCTGGTGCGGCGCGAGCGCACCGAGATCGAGCGCGACATCGGCAATTACACGGTGATCGAGCACGACGGCATCATCTTCGGCTGCGTCGCGCTCTACCCTTATCCGGAGGCGCGCACCGGTGAAATGGCGGCGCTCACCGTTTCACCGCTGTCGCAGGGCCAGGGCGATGGCGAGCGCATGCTCAAGCGCATCGAACAGCGCGCGCGCGGCCTCGGCCTGGACAGCATTTTCGTGCTCACCACCCGGACCATGCACTGGTTCATCAAGCGCGGTTTCGTCCAGGTCGACCCCGACTGGCTGCCGGAAGCGCGCAAACGCAAATACAACTGGGACCGGCGTTCACAGGTCCTGGTGAAGAAACTCGCCTGATCCGTCATCGAAGGAGTCCGTCATGGCCCGCATGGTTCAATGTGTCTATCTGAAGAAGGAAGCCGAAGGCCTCGTGTTCCCGCCCTATCCGGGCGAGCTCGGCAAGCGCATCTACGACAGCGTGAGCAAGGAGGCGTTCGAGGTCTGGAAGAAGCACCAGACCATGCTCGTCAACGAGAACCGGCTCAATCTCGCCGATGCGCGCGCCCGCCAGTATCTCGCGCGGCAGATGGAGCAATTCTTTTTCGGCAGCGGCGCGGAAAAGCCCGCAGGGTATGTTCCGCCCGCCGCCTGAGCGATTTCGGCGATTGCCTCGAAGGGTATGTCGGGTAGCAGCCGGTGCGCGCAGGTGATATATTCCGCACCGGATCGACGACTGCCGGAGAAATAGATGGCCACTTTGACCGAACTGCTTGCCCAGAAGGCCGAGCTGGAAAAGAAGATTATCGAGACGCAGCGCGAGGAGAAAACCCAGGCGATCGCGCAGGTGAAAACCCTGATGGCGCAGTATGGTCTGACCATCGCCGACCTGGGCACGCGCGCGCCGGCCCCGACGCGCGCCGGCAGCACCGGGCGCAAGGTGGCCGCCAAGTACCGCGACCCGGCCACCGGCGACACCTGGTCCGGTCGCGGCCTGCAGCCCAAGTGGCTCAGGGCCGCACTCGCCGCCGGCCGCTCGCTCGCCGACTTCGCCTTGTGAACGTCCACAGGGGCGCCCCGCGCCGCCGGCCGGCTCTTCGCGACGAGTTGCCGCGCCGCGTGCGCCCGTGAACCCGAACGCCGCCCCGCCCGAACCGCCCTCGGGTCTGGCCCGGCGCCCGGCCCGGCAGGGCCGCGCCGTGACCGACCATGCCACGCTCGCGACCGCGGTCGCGCTCGGCGGCCTGCTCGCTGCCTATGCCGGGGCGATCGCGCTGCCGCTGCCGCCCTGGGGCGCGCTGGCGCTGTCCGGCGGCGTCGCGCTGGGTGCGATGCTGCGCTTCGGCACCGGCCCGGGCTTCGTCGCCCACCTCGGCACGCTGCTCGCGCTGCTGACGCTGTCGATGCCGCCGGGCCTCGCGCTGGTCGTCGTCGCCGCGCAGGCCGCCGGGTCGATGGCGGCGCAGCGCCTGCTGCGCGGCATCGGGTTCGACGCGCGCCTGGATCGTGCGCGAGACACCGGCTGGCTGGTCCTGGCCACCGTCGCGGCCGCCGCGCCGGTGACCGCGCTCACCGCCGCGAGCGCGTTGCGCTGGACCAGCGCCGCCGCCCAGGTCGACGCCCCTGGGGCCGTCATCGGCGGCTGGGCCGCGCTCGCGCTGGGCACGACGCTGGCGGCGTT
>MEGM01000005.1 GCA_001725505.1 Rubrivivax sp. SCN 70-15
AAGCTGCCCGCGACCTGCAGCTGCTCGAGCTTGAGCCAGACCTCGGCGACATCGAGGCCGAACGCGCGCCCGGGCAGCCGCCACAGCGGCGTGCGGCGCCGGGCGCACGGCGCCGGACCACAACGCCGCCAGCGGCAACGCGGCGGCCGGCTCGACCGCGAGCCGGAACTCGCGCCACATCCGCTGCTGCGCGGTGCGGATCGCGTCGTCGTCGACGAGATGCGAGCCGGCGATGAAACCGCGCCGGTCCATCGCCCACGCGATCGCGCCGATGCGCCGCGCACCCAGCGAATCGGCGGCGATGCCCGAGACCTCGACATCCACCGGCCGGCCTCGGCGCGAGCGCCGGCTCGAGTGCGTCGATGTGGGCCCGGCCTTCGAACCAGGCGGCGATGCCGGCGACCAGCCCGCCGCCGCCGACGCTGACCAGCACGCGCTCGGGCAGGCCGGCGTCGGCCTCGATCTCGGCCGCCAGCGTGCCGGCGCCGGCCACCACCTCGAGCTGGTCGTAGGCGTGCATCAGCAGCGCGCCGCTGTCGCGCTGGCGCGCCAGGCAGGCGGCGAGCGCGTCGGCGTAGGCCGCGCCGCCGACGACGACGCGCGCACCCAGCGCCGCCAGCGCGGCGCGCTTGGCGGCACTGCTGACCTCGGGCACGAAGACCTCGCACGGCACCGCCAGCGCACGGGCCGCGGTGGCCACCGCGATGCCGGCATTGCCGCCCGACGCGACCACGACGCCGGCCGCCGGCAGCGGCTGCGTGCGCATGCGGTTGAACATGCCGCGCGCCTTGAAGCTGCCCGCGACCTGCAGCTGCTCGAGCTTGAGCCAGACCTCGGCGACATCGAGGCCGAACGCGCGCCCGGGCAGCCGCCACAGCGGCGTGCGGCGCCGGCTTCGATGCGCCGCCGGGCGCCCAGGATGTCTTCGCGGTTCACGGGCATCGCCCGATGCTAGCCGCTACATTCGCGCGATGAGCACCGCCACCCCCTCCCCCACCGGACTGGCCTGGGCACAGCGCCTCGTGCGCCTGAACACCGTCAGCCACGCGTCGAACCTGGCGCTGATCGAGACCATCGCCGACCACCTGCGCACGCTCGGGGTACCGCTGCGCGTGACCTGGGACGACGAGCGGCGCAAGGCGAACCTGTTCGCGACGCTGGGCGCGGGCAAGCCCGGCGGCGTGATCCTCTCCGGCCACACCGACACCGTGCCCTGGGACGGCCAGGCCTGGTCGCGCGACCCGCTGTCGGCCCAGGTGAGCGAGGGCCGGCTCTGGGGCCGCGGCAGCGCCGACATGAAGGGCTTCATCGGCCTCGTCGTCGCGCGCAGCGCGGCCTGGCTCGAGGCCGACCTGCCGTTCGCGCTGCACTATGCGTTCAGCTTCGACGAAGAGGTCGGCTGCTTCGGCGTGCGCCACCTGATCAAGGACCTGCAGGAGGCAGGCGTCGCGCCGCGGCTGTGCATCGTCGGCGAACCCACCGGCATGCTGCCGGCCGTGGCGCACAAGGGCGTGCACCGCTGGCGCTGCCGCGTGAAGGGGCACGCCGCGCATTCGTCGCTGACGCCCTCGGCGGTGAACGCGGTCGAGGCCGGCGCGCGCGTGGTCGCGCGCATCGCCGGCCTGGCCGACGAGCTGCGCGCGCGCGAGCCGCGCCAGGCCGGGTTCGACGTGCCCTACTCGACCGCGGCGGTGTGCGTCGTCGATGGCGGCATCGCCGACAACGTGGTGCCCGAGGACTGCCGCTTCCACTACGAGTTCCGCGACCTGCCCGGCGCCGACGTGCGCGCGCTGCAGCGCCAGGTCGCCGACTACGCCGCGACGCTCGAGCCGGCGATGCAGGCCGTCGACCCGGCGACGGGCTTTCGCTTCGAGCCGATCTGCGAGATCCCGGCCTTCCAGGCGCCGCCCGGCGATCCGGCGGTGCAGCTGGCGCAGCGCCTGGCCGGCACCGACGCGACGACGCTGGTCGCCTTCGGCACCGAGGCCGGGCTGTTCCAGCGCGCCGGCATCGCGACCGTGGTCTGCGGCCCCGGCCACATCGCGCAGGCGCACCAGGCAGACGAGTACGTCACGCTGGAGCAGCTGGCGCGCTGCGAGACCTTCCTCGACGCGCTGGCGGCGCAGCGCACGCTCTGACGCGGGCGGCCGCGCTGGCTCGACCGGCGCGAGGCGCGCGCCTGGCCAACGCCGCACGGCGGACGGCGGGTGTCTTGGTTCAGTCGGCCGCAGCCTGCCGGCTGCGCCAGGGCGTCCACACCAGCCAGGCCCCGATCGCGAGGTTGGTCTGCGACGCCAGCAGCGGGCTGGCGCGGTTTGCCGCGCCCTGCAGGGCCGTCAGGTCGGCGGCAACGTACCACGACAGCTCGCGCCCGAGGCGCTGGCGCAGCGTCAGCGTGAAGTCCGTTCCCAGGTAACCGGCGCGCGCTTGGTAGGCCGGCCGCGTCGCGGTGGCCTGCGCCGCGCCGACCTCGTAGAAGTAGCTTTGCAGCCGGCGGCTCGCCCAGGCGGGCTCGACGGAGGCGGTCAGCGCCGACCCCGGCCCGGTCAGGTCCGGCCAGCGCCAGCGCAGCTCGGTCGTGAAGCTGGCGCCGCGCGAGTCGATGCGCCTGAAGTCCGTGGACTGGATCGCCCTGAGCTTGAAATGCGCCGACGCGCCGCCGCCGTCGGCCCGCTGCCAGCCCTTGTAGACGAGCTGCGGGCCGATGCCGAACAGGTAGTCGAGCGCCGGCATGCCCTCGCGCCGCCCGTCTTTGCGCGTGTTGAAGGCCGCGGTGCCGGTGAGGGCCAGCTCCCAGTGCGCGGTGTCGAGGAAGCGGCCACGGATGCCGCGCTCGTCGATGCCGAGCACCGGCCCCCGGTATTCGAGATAGGGCAGGACGATCGCGCGCGGGTGTGCCTGGTCGGCGCCCGGGTAGTCGGGGACGCGCCCGGCGCCGGCGACCAGGCCGGCTTCCCAGAGCGGCCGGGCCGGGTCGGGCTGGGCCGATGCAGCGCCGGCCAGGCCGGCCAGCACGAAGCCCAGCCCGATGCGGGGGGTGCGCTTGCCTCGTCGCGTCATGGTTCGCAGTATGTTCGCGGCGAAGAAGTCCTCGCTTGCGCCAGCGCAGTTCTTGCGCGGCCGTCCCGTTGCAAGCTCGCCGATGCTGCGATCACCAATCCCGCCCGCAGGCTCGGGGCACAGCCCGTGCCGCGGCTGCCGGACGACGCGGGCACGCGACAATGGCCCAAGACTCTCCCGCAAGCTCATGAATCGACAACCCCAACCTCGCTACGACGCACTCAGCCAGATCTTCCACTGGGTCACGGCCATCGTCGTGACCATTGCCTTCATCCTCGGGCCCGGCGGCTTCGGCCGCCTGATGCGCCAGGGGGTCGACCCCGCCACCCGCAGCGACATCGTCTGGCACGAGTCGCTGGGGATCCTGGTCCTGGCGCTGACGCTGCTGCGCCTGGTCTGGCTCGCGCTGCGTCCGGCGGCACCCCGGATCGAGATGGCCGGCTGGATGCACCTGGGCTCGAAGCTGATGCACCTGGCGCTGTGGGCGCTGCTCCTTGCGCTGCCCGTCACCGCGCTCCTGACCCTCGGCGGCGAGGGCCACCCGCTGACGCTGCTCGGGGGCGTGCGCGTCGACCGGATGCCGCTCATCGCCGAATCCGGCATCGCGAAGCTGGCCGACTGGGGCGAGGTGCACGGGTTCCTCGGCGACGCCATCATGTGGCTCGCCGGCCTCCACGCCGCGGCGGCGCTGTTCCATCAATGGGTGCTCAAGGACGGCGTGCTCGCGACCATGCTGCCCTGGGGCGGGCGACGCTGAGAAGGCACGAGGCGCGCGCTGCAGCGCGCCTGTCCTAGAGCGACATCGACGGCCGCTGCGCCATCGCCGCGCGCCAGCGCTGCAGGTGCGGGTGCTGTTCCCCCGGCTTGACCTTCACGATGCGCGCGAAGTCGACCGCCACCACGGCCGTGATGTCGGCGACGCTGAACCGGTCGGTGGCGATGTAGTCACGCCCGTCCAGGCGCTCGTTCAGCATGACGAAGAACTGCTGCACCCGGGCCAGACCGCGCGCGGCGAGTTCGGGGATCTGCGCGTAATCCACCGGCCCGGGCAGCGCCCGGTTCGCCATCGCCGGCGCGCTGTTGCGCAGCGCTTCGGCAATGGCCAGCAGGCCCTCGAACTCGACGCGCCAGTTCCAGCTCGCGATCTCGGCCTTCTCCTGCGGCGTGCGGCCCAGCAGCGGCGGTTCGGGGTAGCGCGCCTCGAGCCAGGCCGTGATCGCCGCGTTGTCGGTCAGCATCGGCCCGTCGTCGGTGCGCAGCGCCGGCACGGTGCATTGCGGGTTCAGCCGGCGGTAGGCCTCGGTCAGCTGTTCGCCGCTGCGCAGGTCCACCGGGACCGTCTCGTGCGCTACGCCCTTCTCGGCGAGCAGGATGCGGGCCCGGCGCGGGCTCGGCGCGGTGGCGCAGTCGTAGAGGGTGATCATCGTCTCGGCCTTCGCGGTGCGGTGTCAGGGCTCAACCCTGCGCGTCCAGCTTGTCCTGGGTCCGGCTGTCGAAGTCGCCGGCGTCGTGGCGCTCGTGCAGCTGGCTCGCCGGCTGGCCCCAGGTACGGTTGACCATGCGGCCGCGCTGCACCGCCGGGCGCCGGGCGATCTCGTCCGTCCAGCGCAGCACGTGGCGGTACTCCTGCACCTGCAGGAACTCGCCCGCTTCGTAGAGCTGTCCCTTGACGAGGGTGCCGTACCAGGGCCAGACGGCGATGTCGGCGATCGTGTACTCGTCCCCGGCCAGGTACGGGCTCTCGGCGAGACGCCGGTCGAGCACGTCGAGCTGACGCTTGACCTCCATTGCGTAGCGGTCGATCGCGTACTCGATCTTGGTCGGCGCGTAGGCGTAGAAATGGCCGAAGCCGCCGCCGAGAAACGGCGCGCTGCCCATCTGCCAGAACAGCCAGGACAGGCATTCGGCGCGCGCCGCGGTGTCGACGGGGAGCAAGGCGCCGAACTTCTCCGCCAGGTAGAGCAGGATCGCGCCCGACTCGAACACCCGCACCGGCTTCGGGCCGCTGCGATCCCACAGCGCGGGAATCTTGGAATTCGGGTTCACGGCGACGAAGCCGCTGCCGAACTGCTCGCCCTCGTTGATGCGGATCAGCCAGGCGTCGTACTCGGCGCCGCCGTGACCCAGCGCGAGCAGCTCCTCCAGCATCACCGTGACCTTGACGCCGTTCGGCGTCGCCAGCGAGTAGAGCTGCAGCGGATGGCGGCCGACCGGCAGGTCGTGGTCGTGGGTCGGGCCCGCGATCGGACGATTGATGTTCGCGAAGCGGCCGCCGTTGTCCTTGTTCCAGGTCCAGACCTTGGGCGGCGTGTAGGGCGTCGTATCGCTCATGTGTCGAACTCCAGGCAGTCATCCGGCGGCGCCGAATCGGCGCGCCGGCGAGGCCGTCGAGTGTACGGACCGGCTGCGGGTCATGCCCGCGCCGGGTCTCTCGTCAGGCCGCCGCGCCGCGCGAGGCGCCGGCCGTGCGCAGCACCGAGTGGACGACGCGCTGCACCGCCTGCTGCGTGCGTTCGTCCTTCAGCGCGCCGGCCGCGTCGAAGGCCTGGTGCGCCTGGCTCACCGACGCCGTCTCGGGCACGACCAGCATGCCCAGCGCGGTGGACAGGAACGAGCGCAGGAAGAGCACCGAGCGCATCCCGCCGAGCGCGCCCGGCGACGCGCTGAGCATGCCGGCCACCTTGCCGTTCATCGCCGCCAAGCCGCTGGGCAGCGCGCCGTCGGCTGCCGGGCGCGAGGCCCAGTCGAGCGCATTGACGAGCAGCGGCGTGACGAAGGCGTTGTACTCGGGCGCGGCGACGACGAAGGCGTCGTGGCTCGCGAACAGCCGGCGCAATTCGAGCGCGCCGGCGGGCATGCCCGCGGCCTCGACGTCGCCGTCGTAGACCGGCAGCGCGAGCGCGCGCAGGTCCAGCTCGGTGACCTCGGCGCCCTCGCTGCGCGCCAGCGTGGCGGCGACGCGCGCGAGCGCGGCGTTGTAGGAACCCCGGCGCGCGCTGCCGGCGGTGACGAGCAGGCGAACCGGGGCGCTCAACGCGTCAACCCGCGAAGCGCGTCGCGGCTTCGGCAACGCGCTGGCCGAATGCGCGCGCGGTGGCCAGGTCGCCCGGCACCATCTCGTCGACCGAGGCGTCGGACGGCGTCGCGGTGATCAGGCCCGAGTAGCCGCCGAGGTTGTTCAGGTCGTCGCGCGTGTGCTGCTTGGCATTGCTCGGGTGCATGCCGGTGCCGACCCAGAGCATGCCGTGCTGCTGCGACAGCGTGAACATGTAGAGCAGGCTCGACAGCTTGTCGCCGTTGAGCGTGGCCGAGTTGGTGAAGCCCGCGGCGAGCTTGTTGCGCCAGGCTTTCACGAACCAGGGCTTGCTCGACGCGTCGGCGAACTTCTTGAACTGCCAGCTCACGCTGCCCATGTAGGTGGGCGAGCCGAACACGATCGCGTCGGCCGCGGCCAGCTGCTCCCAGCCGCCTTCGGGCAGGTTGCCTTCGGCGTCGATGGCCAGCAGCGCGCCGCCGCTGCCCTGGGCCACGGCCTCCGCGACCTTCTTCGTGTGGCCGTAGCCGCTGTGGTAGACGATGACGATCTTGCTCATTCGGGGGACTCCTGGGGTGACGGGGGGAAAGAGATCTCAGGCCGCAGCGCCGCGGCGGGCGTCGAAGCTCGCCGGGCCGGCGCCGAGCGCGAAGACGAACAGCAGGCCGCCGACGACGGACAGGTTCTTCATGAACATCAGCTGGTTGACCATCGCCTGGTCGGCCGGCACGGCCCAGAAGGCGTGGAAGATCGGCGTGATGACGATCGTGAACAGCGCCAGCGCGAGCGCGGCCAGACGCGCCTGGAAGCCGACCGCGAGCGCGACGCCGCCGACGACCTCGAGCGTTCCTGCGGCCACCGCGAGCAGCATCGGGAAGGGCAGGCCCTTGCTCGCGATGTAGCCGGCCGTGCCGGCCAGGCCGCCGAACTTGGACAGACCTGCAAGGATGAACATCAGCGCGAGCAGCACGCGGGCGACGGCAACGAGGGGAGCGGGTGTCTTCATGGCAATGATGGGTCGGGTGGTTGGGGAAAAGGTGAACGGGGCCGGGGCGGACATGACCCGCCTCAGCGCGCGAGGTCGAAGACCAGCACCTCGGCGCCGTGGCCGGCTTCGAGCACGAGGCGCGCCTCGCCGTCGAGCGTGACCGCGTCGCCGGCCTGGAGCGGCTGGCCGTTCGCGCTGATGCTGCCGCGCGCGGCGAAGACATAGGCCAGACGGCCGGGCGTCAGCGCCAGCTCGGCGCGCTCGGTGCCGTCGAACAGGCCGGCGCGCACGGCCGCGTCGGCATGGATCGTGACCGAGCCGTCGCGGCCGTCGCTCGACGCGACGAGCGCGAGCCGGCCGCGCTTGGCCGCGGCGTCGAAGTGCTTCTGCTCGTAGCCGGGCGCGATGCCGGCGCGGCTGGGCAGAATCCAGATCTGCAGGAAATGCGTGGTCTCGTCGGCGGAATGGTTGAACTCGCTGTGGCGCACGCCGGTACCGGCGCTCATGCGCTGCACGTCGCCGGGCCGGATCACGCCCGCCGACTTTCCCGGCTCGGCGCCGCCGGCCGTGCCGTTGCCCAGGCTGTCCTTGTGCGCGAGCGCGCCCTCGAGGACGTAGCTGACGATCTCCATGTCGCGGTGGCCATGGGTGCCGAAGCCGGTGCCCGGGGCGATGCGGTCCTCGTTGATCACGCGCAGGTTGCCCACACCCATGTGCGCGGGGTCGTGGTAGTCGGCGAACGAGAAGCTGTGAAAGCTCTTGAGCCAGCCGTGGTCGGCATAACCGCGGTCGGCGGACTTGCGCAGGCGGATCATGTTGCGGGCCATCCTTGGGGGATGGCCTCACTGTAGGCACAGCGCCGCGCGCGAGGGTCGCCGCCCCTTGAAGATCGCGTTCAAATAAGATGAAGCCGATGAGCGACCGACGCCAGGCCCTGACCCCCGACGCGCTGGCGATGATGGACGCCATCGCGCGCACCGGCAGCTTTGCCGCCGCAGCGCGCGAACTCGGCAAGGTGCCCTCGGCGCTGACCTACAGCGTGCGCCAGCTCGAGGATGCGCTCGACGTGCTGCTGTTCGACCGCAGTTCGCGCCAGGCCCAGCTCACCGCCGCCGGCACCGAGCTGCTGCACGAAGGACGCCGGCTGCTGCACGAGATGGACGCGGTGGCGAACCGCGTGCGTCGCGTCGCCAACGGCTGGGAGGCGACGCTGTCGATCAGCGTCGAGGACCTGATCTCGCAGCCGACGATCTTCGAACTGGTCGAGGCCTTCTGCGGGCTGTGCGAGACGAAGGACGACCGCGTCGCGCCGGGCAGCCAGGGCGGCCCGGGCACGCGGCTGCGGCTGCGCAGCGACGTGCTCGCCGGCACCTGGGAGGCACTGGTCTCGGGCCAGGTCGACCTCGCGATCGGCGTGGCCGGCGAACATGCAAACCCGGGCGGCATCGAGCTGCGGCCGCTCGGCGCGCTGCGCTTCGTCTTCTGCGTCGCACCGCACCACCCGCTGGCCGCGCTCGACGAGCCGCTGGTCGACGCGCAGCTCGTGCACCACCGCGCGATCGCCGTCGCCGACACCGCGCAGCGCATGGCGCCGCTGACCGTCAACCTGCTGCCCGGGCAGGACGTGCTGACCGTGCCGAGCATGCGCAGCAAGCTCGAGGCGCTGCTGCGCGGCCTGGGCTGCGGCTTCGTGCCCGAGCCGCTGGCGCGCGTCCACCTCGAGGCCGGCCACCTGGTCCGCAAGGAGACCGCGCGCGGCGCGCGCGTCGGCCAGCTGCACTACGCCTGGCGCGCCGAGCGCGGGCCGCTGGGCGTGGGCCGCGCGCTGCAATGGTGGCTGGCGCAGCTCGAGAGCCCGACGACGCGGCGCGCGCTGCTCGAGCGGCACGCCGGGCCGCTGGCCTGACGTGGGCTGCGTCGGCCGCTTCGCGCCCTCGCCGACCGGCCCGCTGCACGCCGGCTCGCTGGTCGCGGCGCTGGGCAGCTGGCTCGACGCGCGCGCCCGGCGCGGACGCTGGCTGGTGCGCATCGAGGACGTCGACCAGCCGCGCTGCGTGGCCGGCGCCGACGAGCTGATCCTGCGCCAGCTCGCCGCCTGCGGGCTGCACCCGGACGAGACGCCGCTGTGGCAGTCGACGCGCGGCGCGGTCTACGCGTCGGCGCTGGACTCGCTGGTCGCTGCGGGCTCGGCCTACCCCTGCGGCTGCACGCGGCGCGACATCGAGGAGACGCTGGCCGCGCGCGGCGTCAACCACGAGCGCTTCACCGAGCGCCCCTACCCCGGCACCTGCCGCGACGGGCTGCACGGCAAACCGGCGCGCGCCTGGCGCTTTCGCACGCCGGACGGCGTCGTGACCTGGCACGATCGGCGGCTGGGTGCGCGCACGCAGGACGTCGCGCGCGAGGTCGGTGATTTCGTGCTCAGGCGCGCCGACGGCCCGTGGGCCTACCAGCTCGCGGTGGTGGTCGACGATGCGGCACAGGGCATCACCGACGTCGTGCGCGGCGAGGACCTCGCCGACAACACGCCGCGCCAGATCCTGCTCCAGCGCGCGCTCGCCGTGCCGACGCCGCGCTACCTGCACCTGCCGCTGGTGCGCGGCCCCGACGGGCACAAACTGTCGAAGCAGAACGGCGCAAAGGCGCTCGACCTGGGCGAGCCGCTGGCTGCGCTGCGCGCGGCGGCGGCCGTGCTCGGCCTGCCGCCAACGCGGGCGACCACGCTCGGCGACTGGCTCGCCGAGGCGGTGGCGCTCTGGGCTGGCATGATGCGGACCCCCGAACCCAGGAGTCCCGAATGATCACCACCCCGTCCGGTCTGCAGTACGACGACCGCGTCACCGGCAGCGGTGCCGAGGCCAGCGCCGGCGCGCATGTCAGCGTCCACTACACCGGCTGGCTGCACGACGCCGCCGCGCCGGACGGCCGCGGCGCGAAGTTCGATTCGAGCAAGGACCGTGGCGACCCGTTCTCGTTTCCGCTCGGCGCCGGCCACGTGATCCGCGGCTGGGACGAAGGCGTGCAAGGGATGAAGATCGGCGGCACGCGCGTGCTGCTGATCCCGCCCGCGCTGGGCTACGGCGCGCGCGGCGCCGGCGGGGTGATCCCGCCGAACGCGACGCTGGTCTTCGAGGTCGAGCTGCTCGCCGTCTAGGGCCCGGCCGCAGCGTCGACGGGCCTCAGCGCGGTGCGCGCGACGGGCCGTTCTTCGAGAAGGTCTTGCCGGCCGGCTTGAACGGCCGGCCGTTCGGCCGCGGGCCGAAGCTCTTGCCGGCCGGGCGCTCGGTGCGCGCGAACGGCTTGGGCTCGACGCGCTTGGGCTCGAGGCCGGCGATCGTGGCCGCCGGGATGCGCTGCGTCGTGAAGTGCTGGATGCGGTGCACCATCTGCGCGTCGCGGCGCTCGGCCAGCGTCACCGCCAGCCCGGCGCGGCCGGCCCGGCCGGTGCGGCCGATGCGGTGCACGTAGTCCTCGGCCTTCATCGGCAGCCCGTAGTTGATGACGTGGCTGATGCTCGGCACGTCGATGCCGCGCGACGCCACGTCGGTGGCGACGAGGATCTTCAGCTGCTTGCTGCGCAGGCCCTGCAGCACGCGCGTGCGCCGGCCCTGCGGATGGCCACCGTGCAGCGACGCGACATGGTGGCCCATGTCGGCCAGGCGGTCGGCGAGCCAGTCGGCGTCGCGCTGGGTGCTGGTGAAGACCACCGCCTGCTCCATGCTGCGCTCGGTCAGGATGTGGTCGAGCAGCGCGTTCTTGTGCTCCAGGTCGTCGGCCCAGTGCAGGCGCTGCTCGATGTCGGCATGCGCCTCGGTGTGCGACGAGACGTCGATGCGCTGCGGCTCGCGCAGCAGTTCCTCGGCGAGCCGGCCGACATGGCCGGCGAAGGTGGCGCTGAACATCATCGTCTGGCGCGTCTTCGGCGTCGCCGCGGCGATGTGGTGGATCGGCTCGATGAAGCCCATGTCGAGCATGCGGTCGGCCTCGTCGAGGATCAGCATCTCGATGTTGGCGAGCATCGCGCGGCCGGATTCCATGTGGTCGATGAGCCGGCCGGGCGTCGCGATCAGCACGTCGAGCGGGCCGCGCAGCGCCTTCAGCTGCGCACCGTAGGGCACGCCGCCGACGATCGTGGCCACGCGCAGCCCCGGCACGTGGCGACCGTAGTCGACCGCCGCCTTCGCGACCTGCATCGCGAGCTCGCGCGTCGGCGTCAGCACCAGGATGCGCGGGCCCTGCGGGGCGCTCCGGTCGCGGCGCTGCGTGCCATCGCCGCGCGCGGCGAGCACCTTCGTCAGCGCGGGCAGCACGAAGCTGGCGGTCTTGCCGCTGCCGGTGCTGCTGGAGACCATCAGGTCGCGGCCCGCCAGTGCCGGCGGGATGGCCCGCGACTGCACTTCGGTGGGTTCGGTGTAGCCGGCATCGGCCACGGCGCGGGAAAGGGCCGCATGCAGGCCCAGAGTGTCGAAACTCATCGTCGTCTTTCGGGAACGACGGCGCACACAGGCAATCCCGGCCACACCGTCATGGTGAAGTCGCATCCATCGAAGGGGCGACGGCATCGCCGCCGACCTGAATGAATGCGATCCCGACAGTACAGGCGGGACGACGGAAGGTCAGAGGGGATGAACGAAAGGCTTCAGTTGCAAGCCAGCCCGCGAGTATAGCCGAGTTCGGGTTTTCACCGGCCGGAGCGGGCTCGCGAGGCCGAGACCGGCCCTTCAGACCGCCAGCAGGTGCTGGCGGTAGTGCAGCAGTTCGTCGATCGACTCGTGGATGTCGGCCAGCGCGGTGTGCGCCTGCGCCTTCTTGAAGCCGTCCAGCGCCGCCGGCTTCCAGCGCCGGGCCAGCTCCTTCAGCGTGCTGACGTCGAGGTTGCGGTAGTGGAAGAAGGCCTCGAGCGCCGGCATCGTGCGGGCCAGGAAGCGGCGGTCCTGACAGATCGAGTTGCCGCACATCGGGCTCTTGCCCCTGGGTACGTAGCGCTTGAGGAATTCGATCACCTGCGCCTCGGCGCCGGCCTCGTCGACCGCGCTTGCCTTGACGCGGTCGATCAGCCCGCTCCTGCCGTGGGTGCCCTTGTTCCAAGCGTCCATCGCATCGAGCGTCGCGTCGCTCTGGTGGATCGCGAACACCGGGCCCTCGACGCGCTGCGTCAGCTGCGGGTCGGTGACGACGACGGCGATCTCGATGATGCGGTCGGTCTCGGGCAGCAGGCCGGTCATCTCGAGGTCGATCCAGACCAGGTTCTGGTCGCTGGGCAAAAGGGTGGCGTCGGTCATGGGCTCGTGGCGCGGGGTCGGTGGCAGATTCTCGCCCAAGCCTACACTTGCGCCCCATGCAAGCTTCCACCGTCACGCTGGCCTTCGCCGCCGCGCTGCTGGCCTCGCTGGCCGTCAAGCTGTGGCTGGCAACGCGCCAGATGCGCCACGTCGCGCGCCACCGCGACGACGTGCCGGCCGCCTTCGCCGGCACCGTGACGCCCGAGGCGCACCGCCGCGCCGCCGACTACACGCTGGCCAAGGGCCGCTTCGGCTTGCTCGGCACCGCCTTCGGAAGCATGGTGCTGCTCGGCTGGACGCTGCTCGGCGGCCTCGATGCGCTGAACCTGCTGCTGCGCGACGCGATCGCGCCGCGCTGGGGCGGCCTGGCCTACCAGCTCGCGCTGCTTGCCGCCTTCGCCGCGATCGGCGGCCTGGTCGAGCTGCCGCTGGACTGGTATTCGACCTTCCGCATCGAGCAGCGCTTCGGCTTCAACCGGATGACGCTGCGGCTGTGGCTGGCCGACCTGCTCAAGGGCGCAGCGGTCGGCGCGGTCGTCGGCCTGCCGCTCGCGGCCCTGGTGCTGTGGATCATGGGCGCCACCGGCGGGCTGTGGTGGCTGTGGGCCTGGGGCGCCTGGGTCGCGTTCAACCTCGCGCTGCTCGTGCTGTACCCGACCGTCATCGCGCCGCTGTTCAACAAGTTCGAGCCGCTGCCCGACGAGGCGCTGAAGGCGCGCGTGCAGGCGCTGATGCAGCGCTGCGGCTTCGCCGCGAAGGGCCTGTTCGTGATGGACGGCAGCCGGCGCTCGGCGCACGCGAACGCCTACTTCACCGGGCTGGGCGCAGCCAAGCGGGTGGTGTTCTTCGACACGCTGCTCTCGAGGCTGTCGCCGGGCGAGGTCGAGGCGGTGCTCGCGCACGAGCTCGGCCACTTCAAGCACCGGCATGTGCTGCAGCGCATGCTGGGCATCTTCGGCTTCAGCCTCGCCGGGCTCGCGCTGCTGGGCTGGCTGTCGGGCCAGACCGGCTTCTACGCCGGGCTGGGCGTGGCGCCGAACCTGGCCGCGCCGAACGACGCGCTGGCGCTGCTGCTGTTCATGCTGGCGCTGCCGCCGTTCGCGTTCTTCGTCTCGCCGCTGACGGCGTTCTTCTCGCGCCGGCACGAGTTCCAGGCCGACGCCTACGCCTGCGCGCAGGCCGACGGCCGCGACCTCGCGCGCGCGCTGCTCAAGCTGCACGAGGACAACGCGGCGACGCTGACACCCGACCCGCTGTACGTGCGCTTCTACTATTCGCACCCGCCGGCGAGCGAGCGCCTCGCTGCGCTGCCCCGACCTGCACCGTGACCCGCACCGCGAGACATCGATGAGCGACCTGAGCACGCGCCACTGCCAGCCCCTCGAAGGCCACGCCGCGATGACGGCCGACGAGGTGCAGCGCCATCTGGCGGCGGCACCCGGCTGGGCTCTGGTCGATGGCGCGATCGAGAAGCGCTTCGAGTTCGCCGACTACCACCGCACGATCGCCTTCGTCAACGCGCTCGCGTGGATCGCGCACCGCGAGGATCACCACCCCGACCTGCTCGTCGGCTATGCGCGCTGCACGGTGCGCTTCAACACCCATTCGGTGGGCGGGATCTCGATCAACGACTTCATCTGCGCGGCCAGGGTGGACGCATTGCTCGCTTGACCGCCGGTCTGGTGGTGGCGGCGCATGGCCGCCACGTGGTCGTCGAGACGCCCGAGGGGCGGCGCGTGCTGTGCCACCCGCGCGGCAAGAAGAGCGAGCTCGTCGTCGGCGACCGCGTGCAGTGGCAGCCGGCGGGCGACGAGGGGGTGATCGAACGGCTCGAGCCGCGCCGCAACCTGCTCTACCGGCAGGACGAGTGGCGCACCAAGTCCTTTGCCGCCAACCTCGACCAGCTGCTCGTGCTCGTTGCCGGCGAACCGGTGTTCGGCGAGTCGCAGCTCGCGCGCGCGCTGATCGCCGCCGCGCACGCCGGCGTACCGGCGTTCATCGGCCTGAACAAGACCGACCTGCCGGCCGCCGCGGCGGCACGCGCGCGGCTCGAGCCCTACCGGCGCATGGGCGTCGAGGTCGTCGAGCTGGCGCTGAAGGCCGACCCGGGCGGCGCGCGCGCGACGCTGATGCCGCGCCTGGCGCACCGGACCACGCTCGTGCTCGGCGCCAGCGGCATGGGCAAGAGCACGCTCATCAACCTGCTCGTGCCGCGTGCTGCGGCCCAGGTCGGCGAGATCTCGCAGGCCCTCCATGCGGGACGCCACACGACGACGACGACGACCTGGTACTGGCTCGACGACGCGCTCGCCGACGCAGGGCCCCGCGGCGCGCTCATCGATTCGCCGGGCTTCCAGGAATTCGGCCTGCGCCAGATCGAGCCGATGCAGCTCGCCGGCCTGATGCCCGACATCGCCGCCGCGCTCGGCCACTGTCGCTTCTACAACTGCAGCCACCGCCACGAGCCGGGCTGCGGCGTGCGCGAGGCACTGGCCCGCGGCGAGATCGCCGAGTCGCGCTCGCGCATCTACGGCGAGCTGTTCGAGGAACTGTCGGGCGCGCAGCGCTGAAGCCGCCGGCGTCAGCCGACCACGTTGGCCAGCGTCAGCAGTGCCAGCAGCAGCATCCACAGCACCACCGAGCGCCAGACCAGGCCGACCACGCTCTGCAGGTGCGCCACCTGCGGCGGTGCGCCGCCGGTCGAACCCTCGGCGGCGGCGGTGGCGGCATCGGCGCCGACGGTGAAGGTCTTCGAGCGGTCCGGCGTCACGCCGGGTGCGGCACTGCCACCGAGCTGCACGCCCACCGCACCGGCGGCAGCGGCCAGGATGATGCCCTCGTTGGCCTGCTGCCACAGCCCGGCATCGCGGCGCCAGCTGCCGATCGCCTCCTCGAAGTTGCCGACCACCGCGAAGCCGAACGCCGTCAGCCGTGCCGGGACGTGGTCGATCGCGCCGAACAGGCGCCGCGACAGCGACAGCAGCTCGTCGTTCGCCGGCGCGTCGATGCGGAACTGGCGGTAGCCCCAGTAGCGGCTCGCGAACTCGGCCATCCGGTAGAGCACCGCGCCGGTCGGGCCCAGCCCGACCGCGGACAGCACGACGAACCAGAAGAAGACGCCGAGCACGTGCCGGTGCGCGGCGAGCAGCGCGTGCTCGAGCACGTGGCGCAGCACCTCGGTGCGCGGCAGCTCGCTCGCGTCGAGGTGGCGCCATTCGGCGAGCCTGCTGCGCGCGAGGTTCTCGTCGCCGCGGTCGAGCGCGTCGCGGATGTCGGTGAAGTAGTGGCTGAACTGGCGGAAGCCCAGCGTCAGGTACAGCAGCGCGACGTTGAAGCCGAGTGCCAGCAGCAGGCTGTAATGGCTGGCGACGAGGTAGAGCGCGGCGACCGCCAGCGTCGGCGTCAGCACCGAGACGCACCAGACGACGAGCACATGGTGCGGGCGGCCGGCATCGAAGTTGCGGCTCGTCCAGCCGACCCAGGACACCAGCGTGTGGTGGAACCAGTTGTCGCGCGGCAGCGGCTTGAGTTGCTCGATCAGCAGGGCGAACAGGACGGCGAAGAAGCTCATCGCACGACCATGATACCGACGCCCCTGCCGCGCGCGGCGCGTCAGCGGCTCAGGAAGCGGTACAGGTTGCGCAGCATCGCCGCCGTCGCGCCCCAGATGAACCGCTCGCCCCAGGGCATGGACAGGAACTGGCGCTCGCCGCCCTCGAAGCGGAACAGGTGGCGATGGTGGTTCGCCGGATCCATCAGGAAGGCCAGCGGCACCTCGAAGGCCTCGGCGACCTCGCCGCGCTCCAGCGCCAGCTCGAACGGCGGCGCGACGATCGCGACCACCGGCGTGACGAGGTAGTGCGTCACGGTCGCGTATTCGGGCAGGCGGCCGATGACGTCGACGCGCTCGTGCGCCAGGCCGATCTCCTCCCGTGCCTCGCGCAGCGCGGTCGCCGCAGCGTCGGCGTCGTGCGTCTCGGCCCGGCCGCCCGGGAAGCTGATCTGCCCGGCGTGGTCACGCAGATGCTCGGTGCGCCGAGTGAGCAGCACTTGCAGGCCTTGCGCGCGGTCGACCAGCGGCACCAGCACCGAGGCGGGCGCCGGCGCGCCGCGGTCGACGATCAGGCGCCCGTCGCCGACGAGTTCGGGCTCCCAATCGCCGGCGGACGCGAAGAGCTCGCGCAGCGCGTGCGGCGTCAGCCGCTCGGGCGGCACCGACGGCAGGCTGCCGTCGTTCCCGACGACCGGGACCGAACGCGGGTCGAGGATGCGCGGAGGGCTGGGCAAGGGGTGCGGACGAGGCGGCGGCCGGCACCTGACGCGGCCGGCATCGCCGCAGGGCAAACTCGGGTCAGGCGAGCTTTTCCTTGATGCGCGCCGACTTGCCGCTGCGCTGGCGCAGGTAGTACAGCTTGGCGCGGCGCACGTCACCGCGGCGCTTGACCTCGATCCCTGCGATCAGCGGGCTGTAGAGCTGGAAGGTGCGCTCGACGCCCTCGCCGCTGGAGATCTTGCGCACGATGAAGCTGCTGTTCAGCCCGCGGTTGCGCTTGGCGATCACGACGCCTTCGTAGGCCTGGACGCGCTTGCGCGTGCCTTCGACGACGTTGACGTTGACGATCACGGTGTCGCCGGGGGCGAAGGCCGGGATGGTCTTGGCAAGACGAGCGATCTCTTCCTGCTCGAGGGTGGCGATGAGGTCCAAGGGGGTTTCTCCGTAGCGATCTTGCGCGGGCTTGTTGGAGATGGAGGCTGCGCCGAAGGCGCGCTCCTGTGGCCGGCAGAGGATCGAAAAGCCGATGATTATAGCTGGAGCGATGCGAGGAAGCGCTCGTCCGCCGCGCTCAGCCGCCGCGCGGCGCGCGCCGCGGCGATCAGGTCGGGGCGTCGGCGCGCCGTCAGCTCGAGCGAACGCTCGCGCCGCCAGCGCTCGATGTCGCCATGGTGGCCCGACAGCAGCACCGGCGGCACCGCCCGTTCGCGGCCGTCGATCTCGAGCCGCTCCGGCCGGCTGTAGGCCGGGCCCTCGAGCAGGCCGTCGGAAAAGCTGTCCTGCTCGTGCGACGGGGGCTTGAGCACGCCGCCCTGCAGCCGCGCGACGGCGTCGAGCAGCACCAGCGCCGGCAGCTCGCCGCCCGACAGCACGAAGTCGCCCAGACTCAGCTCGTGCGTCACGCGCGCATCGACGACGCGCTGGTCGATGCCTTCGTAGCGGCCGCACAACAGCACTGCGCCCGGCCCGGCGGCGAAGGCCTCGACCGTCGCCTGGTCGAGCCGGCGCCCGGTCGGCGTGAAGTGGACCACCGGCCGCGCGTCGCCGCCGTCGGCGGCGACGGCGGCCAGCGCACGCAGCAGCGGCTCGGCCAGCATCACCATGCCGGGGCCGCCGCCATAGGGCCGGTCGTCGACACGGCGGTAGGCATCGTCGGCGAAGTCGCGCAGCGGCCACAGGCGCACGTCGATGCGGTCCGGCGCGAAGGCCCGGCGCGTGATGCCGCTGGCCAGGTGCGGCGCGAACAGCTCGGGAAACAGCGTGACGACGTCGAAGCGCATCGGCGCCACCGGCTCAGTAGTCGGCGTGCCAGTCGACGTGGATCGTCCGCCCGCCCAGGTCGACGCGGTCGACATAGGCCTCGACGAACGGGATCAGCACCTCGGCCGTGTCGGCGTCGGCGCCCTGGACGCGCAGCACGCAATGCGGCCCGGTCTCGATCAGGCCGACGACGCGCCCGAGTGCCGTGCCCTCTCGGTCGACGACCGACAGACCGATCAGGTCGACCCAATAGAACTCTTCGGCCGCCAGGGTCGGGAAGCTGGCGCGGGGGACGAAGACGCGCGCACCGGCGAGCGCCTGCGCAGCATCGCGATCGGCGACTTCGTGCACGGTCGCGACGACGGCATCGTTCTGCTCGCGCGCCTGCACCACGCGCAGCAGCGCCGGCACGCGCTGCCCGGGCTTGGCGTCGGAGGGCTCGATGAACCAGCGCTTGGACGAGAACAGCGCCTGCGGGTCGGCGGAAAAGGGCTTGACCTTGATCCCGCCCTTGACGCCCCAGGCGCCCAGGATGCGCCCGACCTCGACCGCATCCTGGGGCTTGACCGGATCGGGCGAGTCCGGCATCGGGTGAGAGGGGAGGCTCACCCTGGTGGCGATGCCGGAGCGATCACCAGGCGGGCGATCAGGCCGCCTTCTTCGCCTGGTCGACCAGGCGCGCGACGGTCGGCGACAGCTGCGCGCCGACGCCGGCCCAGTAGGTCACGCGGTCGATCGCCACTCGCAGCGGCTGCTCGGCGCCGGCGGCCATCGGGTTGTAGAAACCCAGACGCTCGATGAAGCGGCCGTCGCGACGCTCGCGCGAATCGGCGACGACGATGTTGTAGAAGGGGCGCTTCTTCGCGCCGCCACGGGCCAGACGGATCACGACCATGGGATGATTCCTCGAATCTTGGGCGACCGCCGTACCGTCGGGGACACGCCCGTCGTTCGGCCATCAAGGGGCTCGCCGCCGTAGATACGCCCGCATCGAGAACTGGTGCAGGCCGGCGTCGAAAACCGCGCATTATAAACTCCGCACTTCAGATGTCACCTGCCCCCCTCGCCCACGGCGCGCTCGCGATCCGCCCGAGCCTCGACGCCGACCTTGCCGCGATCACCGCCATCTACGCCGAGAACGTGCTCGGCGGCACCGGCACCTTCGAGATCGACGCTCCCGACGCAGCCGAGATGGCGCGCCGCCGCGCCGACGTGCTGGCCAAGGGCCTGCCCTGGCTCGTCGCCGAGGCCGAGGGTCGGGTGCTGGGCTACGCCTACGCGAACCATTTCCGGCCCCGCCTGGCCTACCGCTTCTGCGTCGAGGACTCGATCTACCTCGCCGCGTCGGCCCAGGGGCGCGGCGTCGGCCGGCTGCTGCTGGCCGAGCTGGTGGCGCGCTGCGAGGCGCTGGGTGCGCGCCAGATGCTGGCCGTGATCGGCGATGCGGCGAACGCCGGCTCGATCGGCGTCCATCGCGCGCTCGGCTTCGAGCCCGCCGGCGTGCTGAAGGCCGCGGGCTGGAAGTTCGAGCGCTGGCTCGACGTGATCCTGATGCAGCGCGCGCTGGGCGCCGGCGACCGCACGAGACCGCAAGAATGAACCCCTATCGCTCCAAGACCGTCGCCACCTGGCTTGCGCTTGCCTTCGGCGCGATCGGCCTGCACCGCTTCTACCTGAAGGGCTGGGGCGACAAGCTCGGCTGGCTGCATCTGCTGCCGACCGCGGCCGGGCTCGTCGGCGCCGAGCGCATGTCGACGTACGGCCAGGACGACCGGCTGGCCTGGCTGCTGATCCCGCTGCTCGGGCTGATGATCACGCAAGGCATGCTCTGCGCGATCGCCTACGGCCTGACGCCGGACGAGAAATGGGACGCCCGCCACAACCCCGGACAGCCCGCCCATGCCACTGCATGGCTGCCGGTGTTCGGCGTGATCCTGGCGCTGCTCGTCGGCGGCGCGGTGCTGATGGGCACGATCGCGTTCTCGGCGCAGCGCTACTTCGAGTCGCAGGCCGAAGGCGCCGACGCGCGGGCGGCCCCGAGCGCTGGCGCCGACCTGCGGGCCTAGTCCGCCTCGGCGCGCGGCAGCGCCGCGATCGCCTGGCCGGCGACACGCGCGCGCCAGGGCGCCAGCGGGCCGAGGACCGGATGCACGAGCTCGGGCGCCAGCTCGAGCAGCGGCACGAGGACGAAGGCGCGCTCGTGCAGGCGCGGGTGCGGCACGCGCAGCCCGGGCTCGTCGATCACGCGGTCGCCGTAGAAGAGCAGGTCGAGGTCGAGCGTGCGCGGCGCGTTCCGATACGGGCGCTCGCGGCCATGCGCAGCCTCGATGCGCTGCAGCGCGCGCAGCAGCGGCATCGGCTCGAGCGCGGTCTCGATCGCGACGACCGCATTGACGAAGTCCGGCCCCAGCGCCTGCACCGGCGCGCTGCGGTACAGGCGCGACGCGGCGACGAGCCGGGTGTCGGGCAGCGCGGCGATCTCGGCCAGCGCCTGCCTCAGCGTCGCCTGCAGATCCCCGAGGTTCGCGCCGAGGCCGACGAAGGCTCTCATTCGGCGGCGGGGGTCGCGCCGGCGGCCGCCGGCCGGCGCCGGCGACGGCGCTTCTTGCGCGCTGGCGCTTCGGCGTCAAACGCCGGCTCCGTGGCCTGGGCATCGGGCAGCGCGGACGGCGAGGCGGACGGCGAGGCGGACGGCGAGGCGGGGGGCGCCGCGGCCGGCGCGCGCCGGCGCACCGGCGCCGTCTTCGCCTTCACGTCCTGGAGCAAGGCCTCGCGCTCGTCGTCGTCACCGAGGTGGAAGTCTTCCCACCAGTCGGCCAGTTCGGGGTCGACCTCGCCGACATCGGCGCGCAGGCGCAGGAAGTCGTAGCCGGCGCGAAAGCGCGGCTGCGCGACGAGCGAATGCGCGGTGCTCGCGGTGCGGCGCTCGAAGCGCGGCTGCATCTGCCAGACCTCGCGCATGTCGGCGGCCAGCTTGCCGCGGCCGGAGATGTCGCCGATGCGGGCGTCGAAGACCGCATCGATCGCCTGCTGCAGCGCCGGGAACGGCGCCTCGCCGGCGTCGCGCAGCGCGGTCCAGCGCCCGAGCACCTCGTGCCAGAGCATGCAGGCGAGCATGAAGCTGGGCACCACGCTGCGCCCGTCGGCGACGCGGCGGTCGGTGTCCTCGAGCGCCAGGCGCACGAAGCGCTCGCGCGCCGGGTCCGGCGTCTGCGGGTGGAGCACCGCGTCGAGGACCGGGAAGACGCCGCGCTCGAGACCCTGCTTCTTCAGCTCGGCGATGCTGGCCTGCGAATGGCCGGTCTGCAGCAGCTTGATCATCTCGTCGAACAGGCGCGACTGCGGCACGTTGGCCAGCAGCGCGGCCATCGCGCGGATCGGCTTTCGCGTCGCCGGGTCGATCTCGAAGCCCAGCTTGGCCGCGAAGCGGACGACGCGGACGATGCGCACCGGGTCCTCGCGGTAGCGCGTCTCGGGGTCGCCGATCATGCGCAGCCGCTTGGCGCGCACGTCGGCGAGGCCGCCGTGGTAGTCGACGACGGTCTGCGTCGTCGGGTCGTAGTACATCGCGTTGATCGTGAAGTCGCGTCGCGCCGCGTCCTCGATCTGCGGGCCCCAGACGTTGTCGCGCAGCACGCGGCCGGCGGCGTCGACGACGTGCGTCTTCTCGGCGATCTCGCGCTTGGCGGTCTTCTCGTTCCCGACCACCTGGTCGGCCGCGGCCGCATCGAGGTAGGCGCGGAAGGTCGAGACCTCGATCACCTCGTGCTCGCGCCCGCGCCCGAAGACCACGTGCACGAGCCGGAAGCGCCGGCCGATGATGAAGGCGCGCCGGAACAAGGCCTTGACCTGCTCGGGCGTCGCGTCGGTCGCGACGTCGAAGTCCTTCGGCCGCAGCCCGACGAGCAGGTCGCGCACCGCACCGCCGACGATGTAGGCCTCGTGCCCGGCGTCCTTCAGCGTCTTGACGACGCGCACCGCGTTGTCGTCGAGCAGCTTGGGGTCGATGCCGTGCGTTTCGACCGGCACCTCGACGCGCACGCCGAGCGGGATCGCGGGGCGCGCGGCGTCGGCCTTGGGGCCCTTGCCGAGCAGGCGGTCGATGAATTTCTTGATCATGGGAAGAGGTTCAGGATCGGCCAGCCGCGCTCGAGCGCGACCTGCCGCAAGGCCGGGCCGGGGTTGGTGGCCACCGGGTGGCTGACGTGTTCGAGCAAGGGCAGGTCGTTCGTCGAATCGCTGTAGAAGGTGCTGCGCTCGAAGTCCTCGAGCGCATGTCCGAGCGCCGTGAGCCACTGGCGCACGCGCACGATCTTGCCATCGCGGAACGCCGGCACGCCGCGGATCGCACCGGTGGCGCGACCCGACGCGTCGCATTCGAGCTCGGTCGCGATCAGCGTCTCGACGCCGAAAAGCGCCGCGATCGGCCGCGTGACGAAGTCGTTCGTCGCGGTGACGATCGCCGTCAGGTCGCCCTGGTCCTGGTGCCGCCGCACGAGCGCCAGCGCGGCCGGGCGCAGCGCCGGCCGCGCGACCTCGGCGATGAAGCGCGCGCGCGCCGCCGCCAGCTCGGCCGGGTCGCGGTCGCGCCAGGGCGCGGTGCAGAACTCGACGTAGGACGCGATGTCGAGCCGGCCGGCCTGGTAGTCCTCGAAGAAGGCGTCGTTGCGGCGCCGGTGCGAGTCACCGTCGGCCCAGCCCAGGGCGATCACGAATTCGCCGAACGCGTGGTCGGAGTCGGTCGGCAACAAGGTGCCATCGAGGTCGAACAGGGTCAGCCTCACGACGCGGCGCCCTCCTCGGCGAGCATCGTGCGCAGCAGCGGCACGGTGACGGCGCGCGCGCGCGACAGCGCGAACTCGTCGAGCCGGTCGAGCAGCGCCATCAGGTGCTTGAGGTCGCGCGGGAAGCGCGTCAGCAGGTGGTCCATCACGTCGTCGGACAGGAAGATGCCGCGCCGGTCGGCCTCGCGGCGCAGCGCGGCGCGCGTCTCGGCCTCGGCCGGCGGCTGCAGCGCGAACACATGGCCCCAGCCGAGCCGGGTGCGCAGGTCGTCGCGCAGCGGCAGGTCGACCGGCGGCAAGCGGCCGGCGGCGGCGACCTGCACGCCTTCGGTCGCCGCCTCGACGAAGAGAGCGAACGCGGCCTGCTGCGCGGCCGCGTCGAGCTCGTCGCAGCGGTCGATGACGATCAGCGACCAGCCCGGCGCCATCGCCCAGGGTGTCGCGTCGCCGGCCTCGAACCAGCCGACGCGCTGCCCGCCCTGCTGGCAGGCATGGGCCAGCGCACGCAGCAGATGGGTCTTGCCGCTGCCCGACGGCCCCCACAGGTAGACCGGCGACGCCGGCATCGCCAGGCGCCGCAGGTGTTCGAGCGCCGCAGCATTCGCCCCGGGCAGGAAGCTGTCGAAAGTGGGCAGAGGATCGGGGCCGATCGCGAGCGGGATCTGCTTCATCGCGCTTCAGTGCAGCCGCGGCCGGCGCAGCGCGCGCCAGGCCTCGAGCCGCCGGCGCAGCGCCGGCGCATCGGCGGCGCCCGGGCAATGGTCGAGGTAGGCGGCCAGGTCGTCGGCCGCAGCCTCGCGCCGGCCCAGCTCGGCCAGCGCGAGCGCGCGGTCGCGGCGTTCGTCCCAGGCCTCGGGCAGCAGGACGACGAGGCGATCCAGCACCGCGACGAGGCGCGGCAGGTCCGCCGCCGCGCGGTGGATCTCCTTCAGGTTGCGCAGCAGGCGCGCGATCACGTCGCGCGGCGGCGCCGTCTGCAGGAACAGCCCGAGCGGCACCTCGTCGTCGCCGACCAGGCCGCGCGCGCGCCGGAACGGGATCAGCCGTTCGTCGAGATCGTCGCGCGACAGCGACTGGCCGCTGAACGGATCGATCAGCACCTCGCCGCGCGGCATGCGCAACTTGACGAGGAAATGGCCCGGGAACGACACGCCGCTGGCCGTCAGCCCGGCCTGGCCGGCGAGCTCGATGTAGAGCAGCGCGAGCGTGATCGGGATGCCGCGGCGCGACTTGATCACTTCGGACAGGTAGCTGTTGCGCGGATCGTGGTAGTCGTTCACGTTGCCGGCGAATCCGAGCTCGTGGAAGAAGAAACGGTTGAACAGGCGCAGCCGGTGCAGCGGCGGGGCGTCGGCCGGCAGCCGCCGGCTGAAGCGCTCGCCGAGCGCGTCGATCTGCGCCAGCACGGCCTGCGTGTCGAGGCCGGGATCGTCGTCCTGCGCGACCGCCACCGCCGCCTCGGTGACCGCGAAGCCGGTGTCGTCGGCGACCAGTGCCGCGAAGTACTGCAGCGCCGTCGGCACCGCGAATTGCAGGGGTCCACCCATCACCGACAGTGTAGGTCAGGCCCGGCGCGCGAACTGGCGCAGGCGCATCCCGGTCGCCGCCAGCACCGCGAAGTAGCCCAGCGCGACGCCGGCCAGCACGAGCGCGAGCCAGAGTGCCCGCAGGCCGTAATGCGAATGCAGGCCGATCCAGTCGATGGCCTGCGCGGCCCAGGCGAGCGCGGCGCCGAGCAGCGTGCAGGCCAGGCCGACGCGCAGCAGGAACAGCCCCCAGCCCGGCCGCGGCCGGTAGACGCCGCGCCGGCGCAGGCCGGTCAGCAGCAGCCCGGCGTTGAGCCAGGCGCCCAGGCTGATCGACAACGACAGCCCGGCCTGCGCGAACAGCGGCACGAAGACGAGGTTGAAGGCCTGCGTCGCGATCAGCACGCCGATCGCGATCTTGACCGGCGTGCGGATGTCGGCGCGCGCGTAGAAGCCGGGCGCCAGCACCTTGACCGCGATCAGCCCCGTCAGGCCGACGCCGTAGCCCATCAGCGCGCGCACGGTCTGCTCGACGTCGACGGCATTAAAGGCGCCGTAGTTGAACAGCACCGCGACCAGCGCCTTGGGGAACACGACGAGCGCGACGGCACAGGGCAGCGCGAGCAGCACGACCAGGCGCAGGCCCCAGTCGAGCATGTCGGAATAGGCCTGCGCGTCGTCCCGGCCCTGCGCTGCCGACAGCTGCGGCAGCAGCACGACGCCGAGCGCGACGCCGAGCAGGGCGGTCGGGAATTCCATCAGCCGGTCGGCGTAGCTCAGCCACGACACCGCGCCGACCGCGACGTGCGAAGCGATCTGCGTGTTCACCAGCAGCGAGATCTGCGCCACCGAAACACCGAGCAGCGCCGGCGCCATGCGCTGCAGCACCTGGTGCACCCCCGGGTGGTGCCAGGCCCGGCGCAGCGATGCCACGCGCCAGCCGATGTGCGGCATCAGCCCGAGCCGGCGCAGCGCCGGGATCTGCACCGCGGCCTGCAGCACGCCGCCGAGCATCACGCCGGCGGCCAGCGCCAGCACCGGCTCGACGCCGAGCCGCCGGAACAGCGGCGCACCGGCCCCCGCGGCGATGATGATGCCGACGTTGAGCAGGATCGGCGTGATCGCCGGCAGTGCGAAGCGGCGCCAGCTGTTCAGGATGCCGGCCGACAGCGCGACCATCGACATGAAGCCGATGTAGGGGAACATGATTCGCGTCATCACCACCGCGACGTCGAAGCGGACCAGCCCCGAGGCCATCACCCAGACCAGTACCGGCGCAGCCGCGACGCCGACGATGCAGGTCAGCAGCAGCACCCAGGCGAGCAGCGTCGCGACCGCGTCGATCAGTGCGCGCGTGTGGTCGTCGCCTTCGCGTTCGCGCGTCGCGGCCAGCAGCGGCACGAAGGCCTGCGAGAAGGCGCCTTCGGCAAACAGGCGGCGGAACAGGTTCGGGATGCGGAACGCGACGTTGAAGGCGTCGGTCGCTGCGCCGGCGCCGAAATGAGCGGCGATGAACTGGTCGCGCACGAGCCCGGTGACGCGGGACGCCAGGGTCAGCAGGGAGACGGTGGAAGCGGCCCGGAGCAGGTTCACGAAGGCGGGACGGGGCGGAAGACGGCGCCCGAAGCCGGGTCGGGGCCCCATTATAAGCGGCCGCCCCGGGACGCATGGGCACAGCGCGGCGTGCCGTGCTATACTTGAAAGTCTTTGCACCTCCAGCACTTCGACACTCCAGCATGGCCACCTCGTCCAAAGCCAAGAAGAAGACCGTTCGCCTCGCCTCCGGCCGCAAGCGCGCGCGCCAGGACGTGCTGCTCAATGCGCACAACACCTCGCTGCGTTCGCGTTTCCGCACCGTCGTGAAGAACGTGCAGAAGGTCGTCGCCGGCGGCGACAAGGCGAAAGCCGCCGAGACCTTCAAGTCGGCGCAGAGCGTCATCGACTCGGTCGCCGACAAGGGCATCTTCCACAAGAACAAGGCCGCGCGCCTGAAGAGCCGCCTAGCCGCGAAGGTCAAGGCGCTCGCGCTCGCTGCCTGAGCGACCTCGCCGCTCGAGTTGCCAAGGGCCTGCTTTGCAGGCCCTTCGTCATTTCGCGCTGCTTTGTAGCCCCTTCGTCATTTCGCGCGGCTTTGCAGGCCCACCGTCGTCGCGACTCGCGTCGCAGCACCTGCGTCACCCCGCCGCACCCACCTCGTCGGCAGGCGGGTGCTCGTCGACCTGCAGCTCGTTGTCGCGGGCGAAGTTCATCACGAAGTCCCAGGCCATCGGCTCGATGCCGCGCAGCGCCTCGCTCACGACCACGCCCTTGACGCCGCCGACGATGCGCGGCACGCAGTACGGCGAATAGCCGATAAACGCGCCGATGCCGGCCTGCACGCCGCCCGGCCGGAAGCTCGACATCGCGCCGGCCAGGCGCTCGGCCCAGTCGCTCGGCCGGAAGCTGCGGCCGTCCTTCGTGAGGCCTCGAATGAAGAGCTGGCGCGGCGGGGTGATCGTCATCGATTCGGGACTCGTCAGCCCGGGATTGTGCCCGCAGATTGTTGCATCGCAGCACGACGAACGCGACCTCTAGAATCGACGCGAGGCCCCGCCCGCGCCACCCCTTCCCAAGGACTGCCGATGAACGCTCCCGAACCCGCCGTCACCTCGAAGATGCCGCACGTGATGAACACCTACGGCCGGCTGCCGATCGCGCTGTCGCACGGCCGAGGCTGCTGGGTCTGGGACACCGAGGGCCGCAAGTACCTCGACGGCCTGGGTGGCATCGCCGTCAACACGCTGGGCCATGGCCACCCGAAGCTGGTGCCGGCGCTGCAGGAGCAGGTGGCGAAGATGATCCACTGCTCGAACTACTACGAGGTTCCGCTGCAGGAGCAGCTCGCCGCCCGGCTGTGCGAGCTGTCGGGCCTGTCGGCGGCCTTCTTCTGCAACTCGGGGCTCGAGGCCAACGAGGGCGCGCTGAAGATCGCGCGCAAGTACGGGCACGACAAGGGCATAGACCGGCCCGAGATCGTCGTCTACGAGGGCGCATTCCACGGCCGCTCGATCGCCACGCTCTCGGCGACCGGCAATCCGAAGGTGCAGAAGGGATTCGAGCCGCTGGTCGAAGGCTTCGTGCGCGTGCCGCTGAACGACCTGGCCGCGATCGAGCAGGTCGCGCGCACGAACCCGAACGTCGTCGCGGTCTTCCTCGAGGTGATCCAGGGCGAGGGCGGCATCAACCCGACGCGCGCGGACTACCTGCAAAGCCTACGCAGGTTGTGCGACGAACGCGGCTGGTTGCTGATGCTCGACGAAGTGCAATGCGGCCTCGGCCGCACCGGCAAGTGGTTCGCGCACCAGTGGGCCGGGATCCAGCCCGACGTGATGCCGCTCGCCAAGGGCCTGGGCTCGGGCGTGCCGATCGGCGCGATCGTCGTCGGCCCGAAGGCGAAGGACGTGCTCGGTCCGGGAAACCACGGCACCACCTTCGGCGGCAACCCGCTGGCGATGCGTGCCGGCGTCGAGACGCTGCGCATCATGGACGAGGAAGACCTGCTCGCCAACGCGGCGACGGTCGGCCAGGTGCTGCGCGACGCGCTCGAATCGGGGCTGGCCGGGGTGAAGGGCGTGGTCGAGTTCCGCGGCCAGGGCCTGATGATCGGCATCGAGCTCGACCGCCCCTGCGGCGCGCTGCTCGGCCGCGCCGCCGACGCCGGGCTGATGATCAGCGTCACCGCCGATCGCGTCGTGCGACTGCTGCCGCCGCTGATCCTCTCGGCCGACGAGGCGCGCCAGATCGCGGCCATCCTGTGCCCGCTGATCAAGGCGTTCCTTTCCGAGTCATGAAACCGGGCCTGTCGCTGATGAAGCATTACCTGCAGTTCAAGGACTTGCGCGCCGAGGAATACGCCTACCTCTTCGAGCGCGCGCGCATCATCAAGACGCGCTTCAAGAACTACGAGAAGTACCAGCCGCTGACCGACCGCACGCTGGCGATGATCTTCGAGAAGGCGAGCACGCGCACCCGCGTCAGCTTCGAGGCCGGCATGTACCAGATGGGCGGCTCGGTCGTGCACCTGACCACCGGCGACAGCCAGCTCGGCCGCGCCGAGCCGGTGGAGGACAGCGCGCGCGTCATCAGCCGGATGGTCGACCTGGTGATGATCCGCACCTACGAACAGTCGATGATCGAGCGCTTCGCCGCCCATTCGCGCGTGCCGGTGATCAACGGGCTCACGAACGAGTACCACCCGTGCCAGATCCTGGCCGACGTCTTCACCTTCATCGAGCACCGCGGCGACATCAAGGGCCGCGTCGTGGCCTGGGTCGGCGACGGCAACAACATGGCCAACACCTGGCTGCAGGCGGCCGAGATCCTGGGGTTCACGGTCCACGTCAGCACGCCCGGCGGCTACGAGGTCGACCCGGCGCTGGCCGGCGTGCGCGACCGCGGCTGCTACAAGGTGTTCGACCACCCGATGCAGGCCTGCGAGGGCGCGCACCTCGTCACCACCGACGTCTGGACGAGCATGGGCTACGAGGCCGAGAACGAGGAGCGCCGCAAGGCCTTCGTCGACTGGTGCGTCGACGAGGAGATGATGGCCGTCGCCCGGCCCGATGCCCTCTTCATGCACTGCCTGCCCGCGCACCGCGGCGAGGAAGTCACCGCCGGCGTGATCGACGGCCCCCAGTCGGTCGTCTGGGACGAGGCCGAGAATCGCATGCACGTGCAGAAGGCACTCATGGAGTACCTTCTGCTCGGCCGGATCGGCTGAAGGCCGAGTCGGCGGGCACGCAGTGCCGGCATGCGAATCCGGTGCAGGCTCATGTCCGCGCAGCGGACGTGAAGCCACCGCAGGGGGCGGACCGAAGCCAGAATCGCATGCACGTGCAGAAGGCACTCATGGAATGCCTTCTGCTCGGCCGGATCGGCTGATCAGCCGCGCAGGAACAGCGTCACCAGCGGCTCGTCGCCGAGCTGGCGGCTGCGGTGGCCGTGCAACGCGGGGTCGAAGCGCGCGCCCGCCGGCAGCAGATCGGCCGAATAGAAATGCTCCCCCGGGCCGAAGACGCGGGCGCTGCCGTCCTGCAGGCCGATCTCCATGCGCCCGCCCAGGATGAACACCCATTGCGGCCGCTCGGTGCAGTGGAACTCGCTGCGAAAGCCGACCGGGCTGGCGCGCAGCTGGTAGCCGCCGCTGGGCAGCAGTGGCGACAGCCTTGCAGCGGGCTTGCCCTCGGTCAGCGCCAGCGGCTCGTCTCGCCAGCGCGCGCGGCCGTCGGTGTCGGTGTAGAGGACGGTCTTCAGGAACAGGTCCATGGCAGGTGGCATCGGCAGCGGTGGCAGCGCGCAAGCATAGGCCGCTTCGGCGGCGCGGTAGAGTGCGGCCCCGTCCGAACAGAAGACCGCGAAGGATCTGCCCCATGAAACTGCTGCGCCACGGCCCGCGAGGCCAGGAGAAGCCCGCCCTGCTCGACGCCCAGGGCCGCGTGCGCGACCTCTCCGGCGTGATGCTCGACATCACGCCGCACGCGTTGTCGCCGCAGTCGCTGCAGCGGCTGCGCGAGATCAACGTCGACGAGCTGCCCGTCGTCGAGCCCGCCGAACTGGCGGTGCCCTGGGCCGGCATGGGCAAGTTCCTGTGCATCGGCCTGAACTACGCCGACCACGCGGCCGAGGCCGGCCTGCCGCTGCCGAAGGAACCGATCCTGTTCATGAAGCCGAACAACGCCGCAGTCGGCTGCAACCACCCGGTGGTGCTGCCGCAGGGCTCGGTGAAGAGCGACTGGGAGGTCGAGCTCGGCGTCGTCATCGGCAGCACCGCGCGCTACGTCTCGGAGGCCGACGCGCTCAGGCATATCGCCGGCTACTGCGTCGTCAACGACGTCTCCGAGCGCGAATACCAGATCGAGCGCGGCGGCACCTGGGACAAGGGCAAGGGCTGCGACACCTTCGGCCCGGTCGGCCCCTGGCTCGTCACCGCCGACGAGGTCGGCGACCCGCAGCGCCTGTCGATGTGGCTCGAGGTCAACGGCCACCGCTACCAAAGCGGCAGCACGGCGACGATGATCTTCGGCGTGGCGCAACTCGTGAGCTACTGCAGCCGCTTCATGACGCTGTACCCGGGCGACCTCATCAGCACCGGCACGCCCCCCGGCGTCGGCATGGGGATCAAGCCGAACCCGGTCTACCTCAAGCCCGGCGACGTGATGCGGCTGGGCATTGAGCGGCTCGGCGAGCAGCGCCAGACCGTGCATGCCTGGGACCCGGCGCTGATCGATGCCTGAAGCGCGGCCAGCGAGGTCTGGCAGTCGCACCGGGAGCGGCGGCTGGAAGTCTGCCTTCGGCCCGCTGCGGTCCTGCGCGGGTTCGGCCGCGTCGCGCGTGCGCGAGGTTCAGCGTGAGGCGGTGGCCCGGGGGTGCGTTCTCCGGTCCACGCTCGCGGGCAACCGGCTTGTGTTTGCCACGGTGACCGCGTCAACGCCCTCTTCTCGTGCCACGGGGCGTGGCGACCGCGAATGGGCCCTGCGCTCGCGGGTACCCCCACCGCCCAGCGAGTCCGTCGGTGGCGTGCCTCGAGGGGGCGGCCCTCGGTGCTGGC
>MEGM01000006.1 GCA_001725505.1 Rubrivivax sp. SCN 70-15
AGTTCCGCCGAAAGGCCATGGCAACCCGTTAAATTACGTGAGGGTTCCTGTCCTCAAATACGGGGAGCACTCCAGTTTTGCGTGGAAATTAACACTCTTCGCACACGGCTGGATCACCCAGTACCAGCGGGTAGTGCAGCACTTCCCCCAGTGGGATTTGTTTGAAGGCGAGCACAGGATGGCGAGCGGGCACCGCCACCATCAATTCGTCTTGCCACGCGGGAGTGACCACAATACCGTCGCCCGCGTCCTCGGCCATCGAAAACCCTGCGTCGTACAGGTCGTCGTGCAAGCCCTGATCTGCTGGGCCGGCGGCACCTCGCACAACCGAACCTCTGCCTCGGGGCCTTTCTCGCGACATTGCGCCAGTAATGCCGGCAGGCGCGAAGGAGTGATGCCATCGGACAAGGCGATACGCAACTGCCCGTAAAACCCGTTGGAAACGGACTTCACACTATCACGCGCCTGGCTAAGAACCAGGAAAACACGTCGGACATGCTCCAGGAACAATAGTCCCGCTCGCGTGAGCTGAGTGCTACGGGTCGTGCGAACGAACAAGCATGCGCCAAGCTCCTCCTCCAGCTCCTTGATGGTGCGCGATAGCGGAGACTCGTCAATGTGAAGTCGCTCGGCAGCTTTGGTGAAATGAAGCTCCTCTGCCACGGCCAGAAAGCAACGGAGATGACGTAGTTCCAATTTGCTTCCTCCGGTATTTGCACTCAAATCTTCAGTTCAAAGTACCGTGGGATTGGGTTCGTCTCCGTAAACCACCTTGGGATCGAAGGTTCTTCCGGCTTCGGTGTAGGTAAGGTCAGTGCCCGCACGACGCTGTGGCCCAATTGGCACTCGCCGGTAGAAGCACGAGCGATAACCAACGTGACAACTGGCACCGGAGCCAGAAACGCGCACGCGTAACCAGATCGCATCCTGATCGTCATCGATGCGCATTTCCTCGATCGTCTGCACAAGACCGCTTGTCGCCCCCTTATGCCAGAGTTTTTGGCGAGACCTGCTCCAGTAATGCGCCTCCCCAGTTCGTAGGGTCTTTTCGAGGGCCTCGCGGTCCATATAGCCCAGCATCAGGACTTCGCCGCTATCCGCAGCGGTCGTCACGCAGGCGATCAAGCCCTCCCTGTCAAACTTGGGCGCAAGTTCTCGGCCTTCTTCGACTTGCTCAATGGATGTTCTTGCATTCAGCATGATCTGCGCAGACTCATTATCTAGATGGGAGTTCATGGATGCTCCTTGTGATGGTTCAGAAATCGCGGTGGCGGTGCTCGCATGGGTTCTTCGTGCAGCGGCCGTAGAGAATGTGGGAATGCTCAATAACTTCAAATCCATGTTCCAAAGCGATTAACTGCTGTCGCTGTTCGACCGCTTCATCATGGAATTCCTGCACGCGGCCACACGTCGTACATACGAGATGGTCATGGTGCATTCCGTCATCCAACTCGTAAACGGCTCGTCCTGCCTCGAAATGCGCCTGCTTGAGTAGCCCAGCTTGCTGCAACTGTGTGAGCACGCGGTACACGGTAGCCAGACCGACCTCGTGACCTTGCTTGAACAGCAAGCGATACACCTCTTCGGCTGTCAAATGACGTACATCTGCTTTCTGAAACATTTCCAGGATTTGCAGCCGAGGCAGCGTGGCCTTCAAGCCTCGGTTTCTGAGTTCGGTTGAATCAAGCATCAGACTCTCCTCTGGTTTCCTGTGACCACGATTCTAGGAAGCGAACCGCCGTGCCTTGCGGCTTTCCGGTCAGGGCTTCATCCCGAACGACACAGCACCCTCGCACTACCGTGTGAATGGGCCAGCCCGTGACAGTCTGGCCGTCATACGGCGTCCAGCCGCTGACGCTGGCGATCCAGTCGTTGCGGATAACACGCTGTGCCCGTAGATCAACGATGCTGAAATCCGCGTCGTAGCCCAGCGCGATGCGTCCCTTGCCCTCGATGCCGAAGATGCGGGTCGGCCCGGCGCTGGTCAAATCCACCAGCCGTTGCAGACTCAAGCGCCCGGCATGCACATGGTCGAGCATCACGGGCAGCAGCGTCTGCACACCCGTCATTCCGCTAGGCGATTGTGGATAGGGTTTCGCCTTTTCCTGTAGCGTGTGGGGCGCATGGTCGCTGCCGATGACATCGACAAGACCATTGCGGATCGCCCGCCATAGGGCATCCTGATGATGCTGCTCGCGCACGGGCGGATTCATCTGTGCCAGGCTGCCAAGGCGTTCATAGCATTCGGGTGCTTGCAAAGTCAGATGGTGGGGCGTGACTTCCACCGTGACACGATGCTTGCGACCAGCCAGGAACGCCATTTCCTCGGCGGTGGAGACATGCAGGACATGCAGGCGTCGGCCGCACTCGGCGGCCAGCCGCACGATGCGCTGCGTCGCCATCAACGCACTGTCCACATCCCGCCAGACGGGGTGCTGGCACACGTCCGTGCTTTCCAGGGCAACGTGCTTGCGCTCGCGCAGCCGGGCTTCGTCCTCCGCATGCACGGCCATGCGCCGATGGCCATGGCGCAGGATGCGCCGCAGCACCTCTTCGTCGTCTGCCAGGAGATCGCCGAAGGAACTGCCCATGAAGATCTTGACGCCGGCGCAGCCGGGCAAGTTCTCCAGCTCGGCCAGCTGCTCAGCGTTCACTGCCGATCCGCCGACGTAGAAAGCGTGGTCGCACCACGCGCGTCCCTTGGCGGCATCCAGCTTGGCTTGCAGGTCGGCTGCGCTCAGGGTCAGCGGGGCCGTGTTCGGCATCTCGAAGATGGTGGTGACGCCGCCCAGCACCGCCCCGCGCGTGCCCGCCTCCAGGTTTTCCTTGTGCATCAGGCCCGGTTCGCGGAAATGCACCTGACTGTCGATGACACCGGGCAATACATGCAGGCCGGCAGCATCCAGCGTGGTGTTGGCGCTCCATGTGTCACGAAGATCGCCAAGCGCAACGATCCGACCTTGCGCGCAGGCCACGTCGATGCGCTCGGCACCGCTCGGTGTCATGACGATTCCGCCCTGCACCAGGAGATCGGCGTGCCGGCCCACCGATAGCGTGATGGCGTTGCCGGTGACGTTCATGGGACTGTCTCCAGCACATTGGCCGCAGCCTCGCCTGGTGTGTGCTGGCTGTTCAGACGAACGCACAGGTGGCGTTGCGCCTCTCTGCGTGCGGCCGTGTCCGGCGTTTGCGCCTCCATCAACAGCCGGGCGACGGCTTGCGTCAAGGGTAAGACGCCGAGGTCTTGCCCTTCGCGGCTGCGAATGGCAATGGAGCCTGCCTCGCGCTCCTTGGCCCCGGCGACCAGCAGGAAGGGGATACGCTGCAAGGTCTGCTCGCGGATCTTGTAGCCGATTTTCTCGTTGCGCACGTCAGCTTCGCAGCGCAGGCCGGCACCCCGCAGAAGCCGCGCAATGTCCCGCGCGTAGGCACCATGCTCCTCGGTGATCGACAGCACCATCGCCTGCACCGGCGCCAACCAGGCCGGTAGCTTGCCGGCGTGGTGCTCGATCAGAATGCCGGTGAAACGCTCCAGCGAACCGAACAATGCACGGTGCAGCATGACCGGGCGCTTGCGCTGGCCGTCTTCATCGACGTACTCGATGCCGAAGCGTTCTGGCAGGTTCATGTCCACCTGGAGGGTGCCGCACTGCCAGTCGCGGCCGATGGCATCACGCAGCACGAATTCGAGCTTGGGGCCGTAGAAGGCGCCTTCACCTGGATTGAGGCGGTAGGCCAGGCCCATGCCGTCCAGCGCCTGAAGCAGCGCGCCTTCGAGCAAGTCCCACGTTGCCTCATCGCCCATGCGGTTCTCGGGACGGGTCGAGAGCTTGATGCGCACGTCCTCGAAGCCGAACTGGCGGTAGATGTCGAGCACCAGGGCCACGACATCACGGCATTCCGCGTCCATCTGCTGCGGCGTGCAGTAGATGTGGGCGTCGTCCTGCGTGAAGTGGCGCACGCGCAGCAGGCCGTGCAGCGCGCCAGAAGGTTCGTAACGATGCACCTTGCCGAACTCGCCCATACGGATGGGCAGGTCTCGGTAACTTTTGAGGCCGTGGCGATACAGCAGCACGCTGCCGGGGCAGTTCATGGGCTTGAGCGCGAGGGCGCGGCCATCCTCGGTTTCGGTGGTGAACATATGGTCGCGGTAGTTCTGCCAGTGGCCGGAGATTTCCCACAGGCTGCGATCCATCACGTCGGGCGAATTCACCTCCACATAGCCCGCGTCCTGCTGGCGGCGGCGCATGTAGGCGATCAATTCCTGGAACACGGCCCAGCCGCGCGGATGCCAGAACACGGCACCGGGTGCATCCTCCTGGAAATGGAATAGATCCAGTTCGCGGCCCAGCCTGCGGTGGTCGCGCTTCTCGGCCTCCTCGATGCGCTGGATATACGCATCGAGCTGCTTTTTGTCTGCCCAGGCCGTGCCGTAGATGCGCTGGAGCTGCTCGTTCCTCGCATCACCGCGCCAGTAGGCACCGGCCAGCTTGGTGAGTTTGAACGCCTTGAGAAAGCGGGTGTTGGGTACGTGCGGCCCCCGGCACATGTCCACGTACTCTTGATGGTGGTACAGGCCCATCGCCTGTTCGTCCGGCATGTCGTCAATCAGACGCAGCTTGTAGTTCTCGGCGCGGGCATTGAATATCTCGATCGCTTTGTCGCGCGGCGTCATCTGTTTGATGACGTCGTAGTCCTGCGCGATCAGTTCCTGCATGCGCGCTTCGATGGCGGCCAGGTCTTCGGGTGTGAAGGGACGCTCGTAGGCAACGTCGTAATAGAAGCCGTCTTCGATGACCGGGCCGATGACCATCTTCGCGCTCGGGTAGAGCTGCTTGACGGCATGGCCGATCAGGTGCGCGCACGAATGCCGGATGATCTCCAGCCCTTCCTCGTCCTTGGGCGTGATGATGTGCAGTGTGGCATCGTGATCGATGAGGTCACTGGCATCGACGAGCCGCCCGTCGATCTTGCCCGCGACGGTGTTCTTCGCCAGACCGGGGCCGATAGACTGTGCAACCTCCAGCACGGATACAGGATGATCGAATGTTCGGCGGCTGCGATCCTGCAGCGTGACCGTGACCGCCACAGAAGCGGGAACAGAGCCCGGAAACGCGTTCATAGCGCCTCCACCACCGAGGGGGTCAGTCGCATGTAACCCTCGGCGTATTCGATGTTGCGAGCAGTGGTGATGCCGATGTTGCGCTTGGCCTGCACGCCGCGTTGCTGGGCCACGCGCGTGTAGTAGTGCCACAGGTGTTCCTGCCCGGCCATGCACTCGATGGCGCGGCGCTTGGTGTCCCAAACCTCGGTGATGTCCAGAAAGGTGTTCGGTTCCCAGCCGCACTGCTCGGGCTGGTGCGGCTCGAAGGCATACACCGGCGGTGCGCCCAGGATTTTCTGGCCGGGGTTGTGGCCCTCGGCCTGGGCGATGACGCGCGCCTCCTGGGCCACGTGCATGGCCAACGGGTGGTCGAAGTTGTAGGGGTCTTTCACTGAATGGCTCAGCACGAAGGCCGGCTGCAAGGTGCGGTACAGATCGACCAGCCGGAACAGCGTCTCATCGTTGACGCGCATCGGGTAGTCGCCGATGTCCCAGAACTCGACTTCGCCGCCCAGGATGTCCGCGGCGTACTGGGCTTCCTCCTGACGTGCAGCCTTCACCTTCTCCAACTTCATGCCGGACTGGCGCCAGAGCTTGGCCGATTCGCCGCGTTCGCCATAGGACAGGCAGACGATCTTGACCTTCCAGCCCTGTTTGGCATGGCTGGCAATGGCGCCGCCCGCGCGCCATACGAAGTCCGCAGAATGGGCACTGACCACAAGGGCGCTCTGAGATTGAGACATGGATGCTTCCTATTTTTTGAATGGTTAGAACTCGTTCTGGATGGCCTTGTAGCCGAGCACCAGCTCGTTGTTGGTGCGCGCCACGTCTTCGGAGAACTCGCTGGCGGCGGCAGGCACTTGCGGCAGCGAGGAAAGGTCAGTGTCCGGGCCTATGCGCTCAGTCGAGCGCACATAGAAGCCCGCAGGCAGATGAGCGCCGTCGACCACGGCGTTGTAGCGAACCACGCAGCCGTCATCGACCGTGCAGTTGTACAGCACGCTGTTGAAGCCGATGAAGACGCCGTTGCCGATGGCGCAGGGGCCATGCACGATGGCGCGATGGGCAATCGAGGTGCGCTGCCCGATGCGCACGCTGGCCCCGGACTTGGAATGGATCACCACGCCGTCCTGGATGTTGGAATGGGCGCCGATCACGATGGGGTCAATATGTCCCTCGGCGTCCATCTCATCGGCGCGGATGACCGCATAGGGGCCGATGAACACGTTTTCCTCGACGACCACGAGGCCGCACAGGATGGCCGTCGGATCGACGAAGGCGCTGGTATGAATCTGCGGCAGGTCACCGCGCGGGTTCTTTCGGATCATGGTGGGGTAGGCCTTGATGTCGTGGGTTTGGCGGGCGGCACGGGGTCATGCCCGCCCGGGTGTAGCGGATGGCAGCGCAGCACGCGCCGCAACGCCAGCCAGCTCCCCTTGACTGCCCCATGCGTTTGCAGGGCTTCGACGGCGTACTGAGAGCAAGTGGGATGAAATCGGCAGCGCGGGCCGAGCATCGGGCTGATGAACAACTGGTAGCCGCGCACCAGAAGCACCACCATCTGAGTGGGCCAGCGTGTCATGCCGGCTCCTTTCTGGCTGGGCGCACCACCATGCCCTTGAGGGTGTCTTCGACTATGAACCCGGCGGCTTCCAGCTCATCGCGCAGCACATCCGATCGGACAAAGTCCCGGTTCTGCCGCGCCAGCTCCCGTTCGGCCAGCAGTTCTCGAACCCGAGCCGTGCTCAGCGACAGCGCCCACGCCGATGGAGCGAGTATTTCCATCGCCGCGGCGGGCGCCTGCTGGAGCAAACCGAGCAAGCCGGCCGATGCCAGCAAGCGCGATTTGGCCTGCGCCCGCGCTGCGTCGGTCGCAGCCTCGTCGAGTTGGACACGCAGCACATGCAAGCGCGTTAGTGCCCCTGGTACGTTGAGGTCGTTTCTCAGCGCCTCCAACACCTCGGGATCGGGGGCAGTGTCTGGCGATATGGCGACATGTTCGACCTTCGCCAAGCTGGTGTAGAAGCGCACCAGCGTTTGCCGCGCGTCAGCAAGACGCTGGGCGTTCCAGTCCAGCGGGCGCCGGTAATGCGTGGACAGCAGCGCCAGGCGGAAGGCCTCGCCCGGCGCCTTCGCCAGCAGGTCGCGCACCAGCAGCACGTTGCCCAGCGACTTGGACATCTTTTGCCCGTCCACCGTGACGAAGCTGTTGTGTACCCAGGTGCGGCAGTAGAGCGCGCCGTGGGCGCAGGTGCCCTGGGCGATTTCATTCTCGTGGTGCGGGAAGATCAGATCCTGCCCGCCACCGTGGATGTCGATGGTGTGGCCCAGGTGCTGGCCGATCATGGCCGAGCATTCAACATGCCAGCCAGGGCGGCCCCGGCCCCAGGGACTGTCCCATCCCGGCTGCTCCGGCGTCGAGGGTTTCCAAAGCACGAAGTCCATTGGATCGCGCTTGTAGGGCGCCACCTCCACGCGGGCGCCGGCCAGCATGTCCTCGATGCGCCGCCCCGAGAGCTGCCCATAGGCTGGATAGGACGGCACATGGAACAGCACGTGCTCCTGTTCGATGTAGGCGTGGCCCCGATCGATCAGTTCCCGGATCAGGTCGATGATCGCGGGGATGTGTTCGGTGACGCGCGGCTCCAGGTCGGGTGTCAGCACCCCCAACGCCCGCATGTCCTCGTGGTAGGCGTCGATGTAGCGGCCGGTGATGGTGCCGATGGGCACCCCCTCGGTAGCGGCGGCCGCGTTAATCTTGTCGTCCACATCGGTGAAGTTGCGGGCATAGACCACCTCGCGGTAGTCGTGCCTGAGCAACCGGGCCAGCACGTCGAACACGACGGCGGGCCGCGCGTTGCCGATGTGGGCGAAGTTGTAGACCGTGGGGCCGCACACATACATCGTCACCCGGTCGGGTTGTTCGGTACGTAAGGGTTCCTTCTTACGCCCGAGCGTGTTGTAGAGAAGGATGGGCGGGTTCATGCGGTCGGCTCCCCCGCTTGTGGCAGCGCCTGCCGTAGCGCCTCGAAAGTGCGCTCGACCACTTCCCGGTCAACGTCCTGGGTGATGAAGACCATGCGCGAGCGGCGGTCTTCGCTCGGCCACGCGGGCAGCGGTACAGGCGGATGGAAGATGTGCTGCACGCCATGCACGACGATCGGCTGCTCTTCTCCGTCCACATTGAGAATGCCCTTGACGCGCAGGATGTTGCTTCCCACGAAGCTCATGAGCAGTTCGAGCCAGTTGGTCAATACCTCGTCGGGTATCGGCTCATCGACATGGAAGCAGAACGCGCGGATGTGGTCATCATGGCGGTTCACGTCGTGGTGGTCATGCGCGTGACCGTGCTCATGGTGGCCGCGCGATTCATGCACAGTCTGGCCATGCTCATGCTCATGCTCATGCTCATGCTCATGCTCATGCTCATGCTGATCGTGTGCGTGTTCATGCGCCGGCGCATAGGCTTCCTCCCGCAGCCAGCGCGCCACGTCGAGGGTCTTGCCATCCGCAGAGAACAGTCCGAGATTCAGCACCTTCTGCGGTGCAATATCGCCACCCTGCACCTCCCAGCGCGGGGCGGCCGGGTTGATGCCGACCAGTCGGCGCAACAGCGTATTGCGTTGCTCGTCAGAGACCAGATCCGCCTTGGTAAGCAGCAGCGCGTCGGCCACGGCCGCCTGCTTGACGGCCTCCGGGTGCCGATCGAGGGTGTGCATGCCGGTGGCCATGTCCACGGTCGTGACAATGCCATCGAGCCGGTACTTTGGCGCGATCTGCGGATGGGTCATCAGCGTGTGGATGATGGGCGCCGGATCGGCCAAGCCCGTGGTCTCGATCAGCACGCGCCGGAACTGCCGTTGACCGCCGCGCGAGAAGCGCCAAGTGATGTCGCGCAAGGTTTTGACCAGATCGCCGCGGATGGTGCAGCATAGGCAACCGCTGCTCATTTCCATCACCAGGTTCTCGGTGCTGTGGGCGACCAGCAAGTGGTCAAGCGCCATTTTGCCGAACTCGTTGATGATGACCAGCGCGTCGGCCAGCTCAGGTTTGCGCACCAGATGATTGAGCACGGTGGTCTTGCCGCTGCCAAGGAACCCTGTCAGCAGGGTGACGGGGATCAGGCTGGATGGGGATTCGGTGGTCATGCGGAAACTCCTTCGGACATAGGAGTAGCCCACGCCACCGCGTCGTGCGGGTGCAGGCTCTCCAGGTGCCGGACATGGATGCTGGGGCGGACGTAGCCGCTCAATGCCGCTTCGATGCGCCGTGCCGCGTCCTCGACGAACATCAGGTTCTGGCCGTTGAGTGCGGCGAACGCCTGCTCGTCGGCGCGCTTGACCGCCGTTTGGACGGGCGTGCCCACGGCCTGCTCAATGCGGTCGATCAACGCCAGCAGCCCAAGCGAGTCGCAGTCTCCAGCCACATCCACTGTGACTTGGGCTTCGCTGCGCTGGCTGTGGGGCGTCGCCAGCGTCGCATGCTGATGCAACCAAGCCGCCACGTCGGCCGGCTCCACTGGGGTCTGTCGGCCGAAGGCTTTCAGGAAACCCTGTTCGATGATATGCCGCGACAGCGCGGCTGAGCAAGGACAGGTCGAGGAGTAGCCCGCCGTGACCTGCACGCGGCATCTGAACTCGCCTTTGACGAGAGACGCATCCAGGCGGATGGGGTAGGACTTCCAGCCCGACAGTCCCTGCGTGACCAGTGCCGGGCGGCGCACCAGCAGGTCCAGGTTCAGGCGCAGCCGCGCGCTGCGGGTGTCGCAGTCTTGATGACTGTCGATCATGGCCTGGAGCAGATGGCGCAGGCCAGCGGGCGACAGCCCCTCTCCCTGGCCCAGTGCATCCAGCAGCCGGTATAGCCGGGACATGTGGATGCCCTTGACGTGCGGGGCGGGCAAGTCGACCTGCACGTCGGCGTGCGCATGTAGTTCGCGCCGGTAGCCAGGCTCGGCTACGGTGATGGGCAGGTCGATGCCCTGCATACCGACCCACGCCAGCGGGCTGAGGCGGGGAGCGATGTCGGTCAGTGAAACGTCGGGAAGTGCGGCATTCATGCTCTAAATCCAGTGGGGGTGCCGCCCCAACCCGGTTCAGAGCATGGGAAGCACGGTCAAATCAGCACCGATCAGAACCAATCAGGACCAATCGGGGAACGGGTTGTGCCAGGCCGCCCACGTCTTCGGGCCTTGGGCCATTTCCTCGTCGGTCAGTAAACAAACGTCGAATTGAGCGCGCAGCGCAGCCTCATCCATGTCCATACCGATCAGCACCAGTTCCTGGCGGGCGTCGCCGACGTGCCCGTCCCATTTTTCGCGGATCAGCGCCACGGCTTCAGGGTCTTGCGGCCAGCGCTCCTGTGGCACGGCGGCCCACCAGTAGCCCGCCACGCCATGCCGGGCCACCGCGCCCGCCTGCGACCAATTGCCCGCCAGCGTCGGTTGACTAGCAAGCCAGAAGAAGCCTTTGGAGCGCACTACGCCGGGCCATTCGCTTTCCACCCAGTCGAAGAAGCGTTGCGGATGGAAGGGCCGTCGCGCGCGATAGACGAAGTTGCGGATGCCGTATTCCTCGGTTTCCGGCGTGTGTGTACCGCGCAGCTCTTGCAACCAGCCCGGCGCCCTGGAGGCTTCGTCGAAGTCGAACAGACCGGTATCCAGTACGCGGTCGAGCGGAACCTTGCCGAATTCGGCAATCTCGATACGAGCACGCGGATTGAGGCTGCCCAAAATCGCCATCAACCGGTCGCGCTCATCGTCGCTGATCAGGTCAACCTTGTTAAGCACGATCACGTCGCAAAACTCGATCTGCTCGATCAACAGGTCCACCACCGTGCGCTGGTCTTCCTCGCCCAGCGACTCACCGCGTGACTGAATGCTGTCGCGCGAGCTGTAGTCGCGCAGGAAGTTGTACGCATCGACCACCGTGACCATCGTGTCGAGCCGTGCCACTTCACCCAGGCTGCGGCCGTCCTCGCCCTCGAAGGTGAAGGTCTCAGCCACGGGCAACGGCTCAGAAATCCCCGTGGATTCGATCACGAGTTGGTCGAAGCGGCCTTCTTTGGCAAGGCGATCCACTTCAAGCAGCAAATCCTCGCGCAGCGTGCAGCAGATACAGCCGTTGCTCATCTCCACCAGCTTCTCGTCGGTGCGCGAGAGTTCGGCCCCGCCGTCGCGCACCAGCGCGGCGTCGATGTTGACCTCGCTCATGTCATTGACGATGACCGCCACGCGGCGGCCCTCGCGGTTGTTCAGGATGTGGTTGAGCAGCGTGGTCTTGCCCGCGCCCAGAAAGCCGGACAGGACAGTGACGGGGAGTTTTTTCGTGGGATCTAGGGTTGCGGTTTTCATGTTGATTTCTTCATCTTCATGGGCAATCAGCTTGACGAGACGTCAATGCGACCCTGCGCAAGCTGCACATTTGCCGTGCAATTCGATGGTCGAACTGCGCAGCGAGAAGGCGTTGTTCTTCGTCCAGCGGCCGATGCAGCGACCCAAATCACGCTCAGAGAACTCGTCCACATGGCCACACTGATCGCAGATGGCGAAAGCCCTGAGGCCTTGTTGGCAGTCCACCGCGTGATTGCATGGCACGTACGCATTCAAGGTCGCAAGACGGTGTACCAACCCATCGTTGGCCAAACGCTCCAGAGCTCGATAGACCTGCATGGGTGCACTGAAACCGTGCTCGCGCAATCGTTCAAGAAGCGCATATGCGCTGAGCGGCTCGCTGGCTTGCCGAAGGGCCGTAAGGACTCGTTGCTGGTTGGTGGTCAGTTGCACAGAACTCTCCGTGGATCGCGATATGCACAGGGATTAAGATTGAAATTTATGTGATGTTATAACATAACTTAATTCGGAGCGAAATTGCAGTGGAACCAGATTGGCCCGTCCATCCGCTCGACCAGGCCATGTGAATGGACTTTGGGATCGCCCCGTTCCCAGGAGCATTGACGCCATTGAATGCCACAGCCCGAGGCAAGGTTTGATATTTCCTCTGTGGGCTAGAAGCGCTAAACTGTTGGGCGTTACAACATAACGCTTGAAGCAATGTCGCCCTCTGCCAAGCCGCACTCTCATGAGCTGACCAAGCACCAGTCACTCGTGCTCAACGCGCTTGCACGTGAGGAGAGTCCTGCGAGCGCATACACGCTACTCGACCATCTGCGAGCGGAGGGATTGCGCGCGCCGCAACAGGTGTACCGTGCACTAGACAAGCTGATCGAGTACGGGCTTGTGCACCGCGTGGAAACGCTGAATTCTTTCGTCGCATGCGCTCACCCCCATGACCACCGGCATGGGCTGGTCGTCTTCGCCATTTGCGATCAGTGCGGGCAGGTGGAGGAGTTCTCAGACCAAGCCATCGAACGTCGTCTCAATGGCTGGTCGAAAGACCACGCTTTTCGCATGAGCAAGGCCTCCGTCGAGATGCACGGTACCTGTGGCCGCTGCGACCATCCGCCCGCCGTGGAGTCGGCCCCGCACAGCCTATAGGCGCGCGGCTCGACCTTCTCAACAATTCGTCAGAAATCCACGCGCATGCTGATTGAGGCTGTGCGCCCCGGCGCCGTATAGGCGGCCAACCGCGCATCGTTGCCCGTCAACCCGCTCACTGTGGGCCAATCGTAGTATTGCCGGTTGAACAAGTTGTAGATCGCCAGGTTCAGTGTGGCCTGCTTGCCGATGCGCCAGTAGGCTGTCATATCCATCGTGGCATAGCCGGCGGTCTTGAGTGGCACGGGGGCAGTCGGTCCAGTCTGCGCCAACGCCTCGTTGACACGCCGCTTTCCCGCCACAAAATTGCTCGTGAGTTGCCCGCCAAAGCGCCCGCCGCGCTCATCCCAGCGCAGCCCGGCAACCAGCCGCGCGGGCTGAATGCTGTTGAGTGGCTGGTCAGCGGTTTTGTCGTTGCCCATCGACCACTGCATGGCGCCGATCAGGCGCCAGCGGTCAGCTGCGTTGAACCAGTGGCTGATCGGTATCTGCCCCTTGGCCTCGATGCCGTAGATCTCCACCTCTCCGAGGTTGCGCGACTGAAAGCGCCGTATCGCGCGTGGGCCGCCGCTTTGCCCTGGTGGGATGAATGCGATCATCTGGGTGTCGATGAAGTCGGTGTAGCGGTTGTAGAAGGCCGACAGCTCATACGAACCCATGTCCGACTCACCACGCAGGCCCAACTCCACACCCCGGCTGCGCTCGGGCTTGAGGTTGGGGTTGGGGATGAAGTCGTGGATGAATGTCGCCACAGCAGTCTGCCCGGCACGGTTGAGTTGCTCCGGCGTGGGCATGCGAAAGCCCGTCACGAGGTTGGCATAGGCAACCTGGCGGGGCTGCCACTCGTAGCTCAACCCCAGGCGCGGCGTCCATGCGGTCTTGGATAGAGCCACCGGGGTGGTACCGCCCACGTTGGCGTTAGCGAACAGAGCGTCGGGCTTGGGTGAGATCCGGTAGGTGTCGAAACGCAGACTCGGTGTCAGGCGTAGCCTGCCGTCGCCGAAGGCCATCTCGTCCTGGACAAACAGGCCGAGGCTGCGCACGTCGGCCTCAGGCGCGGTGCGGCGCGGAAAGATCTCGCCATCGATGACGCTCGTAGCACCGGTTCCCGCCACAGTGCGCTGCACGGCATTGTTGTAGAGGCTGACCGATTTGGATAGCACATCCATGCCCGCCACCCAACGGTGGGCCACGCTGCCCGTGTCGGCATGTCCGTCGAATTGCAGGCTACCAGACCACTGAGGCTCGCGGTAGGACATGGTGCTGTCACGTAGCAACGCCGGGGCGGCGCCCGGAGGTTTGCGTCCTTCGTGCGTGCGTTCTTCGCTGCGGCTACGCTGGTAGTCGATCTGCGCCGAAAAATTGTCGAACCAGGCGCTGCTGGGTGCATAGCGGTAAGCCAGGCCCAGCCGGTCGCGGCGACTGATGTCGTCCGCTTGGCTGCCGGTGATGCGTGTGCCACCTGCAATGGGGCCCATCAGCGACTGCTGGTCAATGCGGATCGACTGCTCGTAATGCTCACCCGTGAACGTCAGCGACTGCGCAGAATCGATGTCGAGCACAGACTTGAACAGCAGATTGCGCATCTGCGTGTCTTGCGGGTTGGGATGCAAGTCACTGTCCGGGTGATTCTTGAGCTGGCGTCCGTCACGCTCCGTGAAGGACAGCAGGTTCTGCGTTGGGCCGGCCCGAAACGCCAGGTCGGCATGGCCCCAGCGGCCGTTGTCGCGGCCGTCGTAGCCCGCGGAGGCAGAGCCAGCAAAACCTCTGGAACTGTCCAGGAAGTCCTGCGGCGACAGCGTGCGGAACAGCACCACGCCGGCCAATGCGTCGCTGCCGTACAGGCTGGAGGCCGGCCCCTTGAGTACCTCCACACGACTCAGTGACAGTGGGTCCACGCGAAGTTGGCCGGAGTTGGCTCCCGCCGCTACATAGCCGCCCGGCAGGCGCACGCCATCGAGGAACATGCCCAGGCGTTGGGCACCAATGCCACGCACCTGGATCGCAGCTTCGCCTCCGCGTCCGCGCGCCTCACGGCTGACCGAGATACCAGGTTCATAGCGGAACATCTCGCTGAAGTCCGTCACTAGGTTTTCTTGTAGCTGTATCTCGTCGATCACCGACACCGTCGCTGGCGTAGTTAGTGCCGCCGTAGGCCGACGTGTGGCATTGATGACAACGGAAGGCAATGTTGCTACTTCGCTAGCAATGGCCTGGGCCGGTGTGCTCGCCGGCGTCTCCTGCGCCCACACCGCCCCTGCGGCTGCCCATACCCCCCACATGGCTGCGTGCAGCCGCTTCAAACGAAACATGGAAATTCCATCCTCATAAAACAAAGTATTTATGAATGTTATAACATCACACTTTGGTTTTTGAGATTGGCAGAGAAAAATGGGATGGGCTCGTGGCTCAATCAAAACAGTCTGGAACTGGCGCAGCACACTGCTGGCTGCGGTGCTGTTCCTCGTGGCCGCTGCCGCGCTATGGATGGTCTGGAGCGCCTGGCTGGCACCCACACGGGTGGCGCTGGTGCATTACCCCGACTTCCAGGCGGCGCGCCTGCTCAAGGCCAGCCCCGGTGCCTTCACCCGCGCCGAGGTCCTGCCGCTGGAGCGGCTGAAACAGGCGCGGCACTATGACCTCGTGCTGGTCTTTGGTCGCGGCCTGAAGCTCGACGATGCGCAAGTGCAGCAGTTGCGCTCCGCCGCACAGTCAGGAACGCCCGTCTATGTGGACGGTGCCACCAACCCGCAACATGACATGCTCACCAGCCTGCAGGGCGTCGATCTCGATGCCGTCTCGGCCTACCTGCGCGGCGGCGGTCCGGTGAACTATGCGCGCCTGCAGACCTACGCCCGCCGCGTGCTGGACGGAAAGCGCTTGTTCGCGAACCAGGTGGAGCCACCCCAACCGATGCCGCAGGATGTGTTTTTCCACTTGAGTGACGAAGCGGTCTTTGCGGACTTCGCGAGTTTCGAGCAGTACCTGCAAAAGCAGGCAGGCTGGAAGCCAGGTCGCCCGCGCCTGGCGTTGCTGACTAGCGTGCCTGGGCCCTTCAACGCCAACAGAGACCATGTGGACGCTGCCATCCGAGTCTTTGAAGCGCGTGGCTTTGAAGTCGTGCCCATCTCCGCCGTGCGCCAGCGTCTGGCCTTTCTGCGGCAGGCCGATCCGGCCGCCGTGGTGTATATGCCCCATGGGAGACTGACTGTGGGGCAGGCCGATGAGGCACGGCAGTGGCTCACTGAGCGCAATATCCCGCTGTTCGCGCCAGTGAGCGTTTTCACCGAGGAGAGCGAATGGCTGGCCGATCAGCGCAGTTTCGATGGCGGCCTTCTGACGATGTCCGTCACTCTGCCCGAGATCGACGGCGCGACTACGCCGATGGCGATCGCCGCGCAGTTCCGCGACCGGGACGGCCTGCGCGTGTTCCGCGCGCTGCCGCAGCGGCTGGAACGCTTTGCCGATCTGGTGCAGCGCACTGTGGCGCTCAAAGCCAAGGCCAATGCCGACAAGAAGCTGGCCATCTACTACTACAAAGGCCCCGGCCAGAGCGCGCTGACCGCAGGCGACCTGGAGGTCGCGCCCTCACTCTACGCTTTGCTCAAGCGCCTGCGGGCCGATGGCTACCGTGTGGATGGACTGCCTGCCACCGAGGCCGATTTTGCCCGGCTGCTGCAACGGCGCGGCCCCAACATCGGGCCCTATGCAAAGGGCGATCTCTCCAAATTCCTGAGCGAGGCCGATCCGGCCTGGGTACAGGCTACGCAACTGAAGGACTGGTGTGGCCAGCAGATCGCGCAGCTTTTGTGCGATCAGGTAGCTCGACAGTTCGGCCCTGCGCCCGGCGTCTACCTAAGCGATAGAGCCGGCGATGAGGGCCGCGTCGCCGTAGCGCGCGTGCCGCTGGGCAATGTGGTACTGCTGCCGCAGCCGCTGTCCGGTGTGGGTGACGACACCTTCAAGATCGTGCACGGCACTCAGCTCGCGCCACCTTGGCCCTATGTGGCCTCGTACTTGTGGACGCGCGAGGTCTTCGGTGCGGATGCGGTGATGCACTTCGGCACCCACGGCAGCCTGGAGTTCACGCCCAGCAAGCAAGTCGCGCTGTCCGACAACGACTGGCCCGACGCCTTGATAGGCCAGGTGCCGCATCTGTACCTGTACACCATGGGCAACGTCGGCGAGGCCATGATCGCCAAGCGCCGCAGCTACGCTACCATCGTCTCGCACCTGACACCGCCGCTGCGCGAAGGCGGCGCACAGTCCGGCTACAAGCAGCTCGCAGACCGCCTGCAAACTTGGGGTGCCACTGGCAGCCCCGCGCTCAAGCACCAGTACGCGCAGGACATTCAGCGCCAGGCCGTGACACTGGGCCTGCACCGCGACCTGTCGTTCGCTGCAGAGCAGCCCTGGAGCGATGCCCAGCTGGAGCAGTTGGCCGACCACATGGAAACTGTGGAGGATGCGCGCATCACCGCCGGTCTGTACACACTGGGCAACCCGTATGCGCCGCCCGCGCTGGACGCCACTGCGCGGCTGATGGGCCTGGATGCGGTGGTACAGGCGTTGGCCGAATTGGATGTAGCGCGCGGCACCGTACGGCGTGAGCAGCTCGACCATTCGGCGTGGCTGGCGCGCACCTACCGGCCCCACGCTGAGACCTTGATTGCGCGCGCCGAGCGCGGCGAAGCAGCCACGCCCCTGCTGGCCCAGGTGGTGCAGCCCGGCGAGTTGCAGCGCGCCCTGAACTGGGAAAAAGCGCAGCGCCGCCCTGGCGACGACGACCTGGTGCGAGGCTTGATCGCCATGGGTGATTCACGCGCCCGTCGCGCGCCTGCCTCCGACACAGTGGCCGACGATGGCGCACTGCGTCAGCACCTGGCGCGTGCGCTGGCAAATCCGAAGAAGCGTGAGTTCCTGGAAGGGTTGCGTTCCGACCAGAAACTCAAGCAGGCGCTGCGTTCGCTGGACCCAGAATCCCAGCAGAGCGCGCGCACCGTCGCCAAGGCCATTCCCGCTATGGCCCAGGCGCTGGAGATCGCCGCCGACTCCGATGTGAAGCCCCTGCTGTCCGCCATGCAGAGCGAGCCCATGCGCCGCAAAATACTGGGCTGGCTGGCCGACCCGGAGCTTCGGGCTGGCACCGAGGCCGAGGCCGGCCGTGCCCAAGAGGCCCTGCGAGCTCAGGCGCGCGAACACCAGGGCGCGCTGGAAACGGCCGAGTCCACACCGGACGCGCAGGCAGCGCAGCAGCGCATCCAGGGTCTGGATGCGCCTGCACAAGCCCGGCTGCTCGCCGCGCTGCGTTTTTGGCAGCAGGCACCGGCACTGCAGGACTCCTGGCAGGCACGCCGCCAGGAGGCGGCGGCCGGCATCGCCCATCTCACACAAGCACTGGAGCGCAGTGCCACCCGACGCGCCGAGGACGAAAGGCGCTTCGCCCAGGCCGTTTTGACGTTGCGCGAGCGCCTGCAGGCCATTCCTCACTATCGCGGCCAGTTGGCTGAAAGTCCGGCACGCGAGCTGAGCGCGCTCACCAATGCACTGGCCGGCGGCTTCACGCCGCCCTCGTCGGGCGGCGACCCGCTCATCAACCCGGCAGCGCTGCCCACCGGACGCAACCTGTTCGCCATCGACGCCGAAAAAACCCCGTCTGAACAGGCTTGGGCTGTGGGTCGACAACTGGCTGACCAGATGCTGGCCCAGCACCGTGCAGCCCACGAAGGCCAGTGGCCGAGCAAGGTAGCCTTCACGCTATGGGCTGGCGACTTCATCCACACCGAAGGCACCAGCGTCGCGCAGATCCTCTACCTATTGGGCGTGGCGCCGGTGCGCGACCCGTTCGGGCGCGTGTCGGGCTTGCGCCTGATTCCGCGGGAGGAATTGGGTCGTCCGCGCGTTGACGTGGTTGTGCAGACCTCGGGCCAATTGCGCGACTTGGCAGCCTCGCGCCTGTATCTGATCAACAAGGCCGTGACGATGGCTGCCCAGGCGCGCGAGCAAGACAATGCCGTAGCCCAAGGCCTACAGGCCGTGGAGCGTGCGCTCAAGGAACGCGGTGCTTCGCCCGCCGATGCGCGCCGCTATGCCGCTGTGCGCGTATTCGGCGGCATCAATGGCAACTACGGCAGTGGCATCATGGACATGGTCGAGGCCGGCGACCGCTGGAAGGACCGCTCCGAAGTCGCCCACACCTATCTGGCCAACATGGGTGCAGCCTTCGGCGAGGGCGACCTGTGGGGCGCTTTCCAGAGCGGCGCGTTTGAGGCAGCTCTGGCCGGCACCCAGGTAGTGGTACAGCCGCTCGAATCCAACACCTGGGGGCCGATCTCGCTCGACCATGTCTATGAATTCATGGGCGGGCTGAACCTGGCGGTGCGCGAGGTCACTGGGAAGGAACCGGCCGCGTACTTCAGCGACTATCGCAACCCTTCGCGGCCCACCGTGCGCGAGGCCAAGACAGCCATTGCCGTGGAAGCGCGTGCCACCGTGCTGAATCCCGCCTATATCGAAGCTATGGCCAAAGGCGGTGCTTCGTCCGCCGAGGTGTTCGCCGAGACGTTCCGCAATCTCTATGGCTGGAATGTGATGAAGCCCGATGCCATCCCAACCGAGATGTGGGATGCGCTGCACGACACCTATGTCCGCGATACGCACGGTCTGGGCACACGCCAGTTCTTCGAGCGCGCCAATCCTTATGCGCTGCAGGAGATGACAGCGGTGATGTTGGAGACCGCGCGCAAAGGCTACTGGCAGCCCGGCGACGCACGCCTGCGCGAGGTGGCCGGCCTGCATGCCGACCTGGTCGCTCGCTTTGGCGCCAGCGGCACGGGCTTCGTCAACGACAACCGGGCACTGCGCGGCTTCATCGCCGAGCAGGTGGCCCCCGACGCTCGCCTGGCCTATGACGATGCGCTGCAGAACGCCAACGAGGGCGCTGCCATCGCTACTGACAAGGCCACGGTGCTGCGCAAGGCTGATGACCGGCCGGCGGCCCAGCACGCGGAAGACCAGGCCGCCGAGCAACGTCGCGCACCCAGTGAGGCCACGCAGGAACAGTCCATGGCATTGCGTCCTGGGGCCGCCGCCATCGCCGTACTGGCAGGCGCGCTACTGGTGCTGGGGGCCCTGGTGTGGCGGCTGCGCCGCCGCCACTCTGGAGTCAGGACATGAGCCTGGACGGCAGCATCCTGCTGCTGCTAGCCGCCTGCTGCATGGTCCTCGCGGCCCTGCAGGCCAGCGAATGGCCCCGGCCGCTGCAAGCGGTGATGGTTCTGGCGCTGGCTGGCGCGCTGGCCGCATCGGGCGAACTGGCCAGCCGCACTAGCACCGCCGAGATTCTGCGCTGGGTCGCGTCGCCCCAACGGCGGCAGGACTTGTCGGCACTGCTATTGACGGAGGCATTGCTCTTTGGTAGCCAGGCCGTGCGTGCAGCGCAGGGGCAGCCCACACGCTGGTGGCGCTGGCTGGGCTGGCTGCCGCCGTCCTCAGCGCTGCTGTCGCTGTTCTTCGCCCAGGTGACAGTGATGATGGTGATCGATGGCTGGGACTACGGCACGCTGGCCTGGCTTTGCGCGCTGGTCTTTGCCCTGTTGCTGGCCGCTGCCACTGCGCTGCTGCGCTGGGCCTTGCCCGATGCCGCCACACGTGGCGTGCTGCGCGTGGGCCTGCATGGTGCACAGGCCGTTGCCGGGTTGTGGCTGGCACGGCCCACCTTCCAGATCGCCATTGACCCCGTACCGCTGTGGGGTGACCGCTTGGCCATCTTGACCGCTGTAGTCACCGCGCTGGCCGCTCTGGGCTGGTTGCTGCAGCGGCGACGTTGAATCAATCAAAGAAAAACACATGGAATCGCTCATACAAACCCTCTCCTGGATCTCAACCGCGCTGCAGGTGCCGGTGGTGGTCGCCATCCTCTACCTGCTCGTTCGCGGCCTGCTTGCGCTGGGCGGCTTCTACGGCCGCTGGAGCGACCGGCTACGCCGGCGGCGAAACACCGGTGCATTGGCCACGGTGCCGACGGGTGAACTGCTCGACACGCTGGAGCACGCAACCCCGCGCAAGGCCGACGCGCTACACCAGGCACTGGCCGCTCTGCGTCAAGCCCCCACCGACCCTGTGTGGCATGAGCGTGTGGTGACGGAGTTCGAACTCGCCATCGATCGTCAACTGGCGCTGCTTCGCACCATGACGCGCATCGGCCCACTGCTGGGACTGATGGGCACTCTGATCCCGCTGGGACCCGCCTTGGTGGCGCTGGCCGCTGGCGACATCGCAGTGCTGGCGCGCAAGATGGAGGTCGCCTTTGCCACCACCGTGGTCGGTCTCGTGATCGGCGCCATCGGCTTCCTGCTGTACCAGGCCGCGCAGCGTTGGGCGATGGACGATTTATCGCTGCTGGAATTCGTCAGTGCACGCCTGCAAGGCACCAAACAGGAAGAAGCCGCATGAAACGCCGCCGCTCCCTGCTGCATGGCTCCGGCCTGGGTGGCGACAGCGACGACATGGATCCAATGGGCTTTCTGATTAACCTGTTCGATGTCGCCTTGGTGTTTGCTCTTGCGCTGATGATCGCGCTGGTGTCCAACCTGCGCATCGCCGACATGCTCACAGCCAAAGACTTCACCGTGGTCAAGAACCCCGGCCAGCCAAACATGGAGATCATCACGCGCGAGGGCGGCAAGGTCTCGCGCTATGTGGCCGGGGACGCCAAGGCCGATGGCAAAGACCCACAGCAGGCGCGTCAAGGTCAGCGCGTGGGTACTGCCTATCGATTGGAGAGCGGGGAAATCATCTACGTTCCGGACGATGACACACCAGGAAAGTGAACACATGCGCAATACGGATAGCGGGCACTCAGCCCAATGGGGCGCCAGTCTTCTGCAAACCTCGGCCTTCACACGCTGTCTGATGGCCGCGATTGCGGCTGCGATGCTGTGGCTGGTTGTGATCTGGGCCGTGGGGAACGCATGACGGCGCTCACACCAACACTTCAGGCTCAGCCTGCCGATCTCGTGCTGAACCACGTCAGCCTTGGGTACGGCGAGACGGTCATTGTGCGCGATGTCCACGGGGAATTCACTGCAGGCACCATGACGGCCATTGTCGGTCCCAATGGCGCGGGCAAATCCACCTTGCTCAAAGGATTGCTTGGGCTGCTGCGGCCCTTGCGGGGAACGATCGAATCCAGGTATCCGCGATCAGCACTCGGTTATCTGGCCCAGGCCAGCGAAGTAGAGACTCAGTTTCCGGTTCATGTCGAAGATTTTGTGGCCGTAGGGCTGTGGACCCGCATTGGCGGCCTGCGCGCTGTGGCACGAACGCTCGCCCGCCGGGTTGACGAAGCCATTGTTGCCGTGGGGCTGCAAGACCAGGCCTCGCACTGGATCGGCGAATTGTCCGGAGGACAGTTTCAGCGCATGCGCTTTGCACGCCTGCTGGCTCAGGACCCGTCGGTGATACTGCTCGACGAGCCATTCTCTGGCGTCGATGAGCCCACGGTCCTCACATTGCTGCAGCTCATCCACGCTTGGCATGCGCAGGGTAGGACGGTGATTGCAGTGCTGCACGACCGCCAGTTGGTGCGGACGCATTTTCCGCAAACCCTGGTTTTGGCCGAGCGGGTACTGGCCTGGGGCGATACCCGGAGCGCATTCGATGCACAGGAATTAGTGGGAGCGCGTGCATGATCGGCGAGATTTGGTCCCCATTCGCCGAATACGGATTCATGCGGCGTGCGCTGGCGGGATGCCTGGCCCTGAGTGCCGGTGCCGCCCCGCTGGGGACGATCTTGCTTTTGCGGCGCATGAGCTTGGTCGGCGACGCGATGTCGCATGCCATCCTGCCGGGCGCCGCGCTGGGCTATCTGATCTTCGGACTGTCCCTGCCCGCCATGTCCATCGGCGGCCTGCTGGCTGGCCTGCTGGTGGCCTTGCTCTCGGGCGTGGTCACCCGGCATACGGCGCTGCGCGAAGATGCGAGCTTCGCCGGCTTCTACCTGATCTCTCTGGCACTGGGCGTGTTGCTGATCTCGCTGCGCGGCTCCAACGTCGATCTGCTGCATGTGCTGTTCGGCTCGGTGCTGGCACTCGACGATCCCACCTTGCTCCTGACCGCGTCCATCGCCACGGTTTCCCTGCTGGCGTTGGCATTGATCTACCGCCCCCTGATCGTGGAGTGCTTCGATCCTGGTTTCTTACGCATGCAAGGGCGCCAGGGTGAACTGGCCCATGCCGTCTTCATGGCGCTGCTGGTGCTGAACTTGGTGGGAGGATTTCATTCGTTGGGAACCTTGATGTCCGTGGCCTTCGTCGTGCTACCCGCGGCGGCAGCGCGCTTCTGGGTACGCGGTGTGGGTCCGCAGATGGCCATGGCGGTCGTAGTGGCCGTGCTGGGCAGCGTCATCGGATTGCTGGTGTCGTTTCACGTGGGCATCGCTGCATCGGCCGCCATCACGCTGAGTTTGGGGAGCCTATATGCGCTGTCGCTGTCCGTTGGCCCGCTTGGCAGCGTGCTCGCGCACCGCCGGCAGGCCGCGAAGCATATTGTTCGTCTCAAAACAGGAGTCTCACCATGACATTCTTCCCCTTCAATCGCCGCGCCTTGCTGGGCGCCGCACTGAGCTGCTCATTGCCCGTCTGGGCCGCTGCGCCACCGCTGCCGGTGGTGGCCAGCTTTTCCATCCTGGGAGACCTGGTGCGCGAGGTTGGCGGGGAGTTGGTGAGTGTCACTGAGTTGGTCGGGCCGGATGGCGATGCTCATGTTTTTGAGCCCACGCCGCAGCAGGCCCGGCAATTGCAACAGGCACGGGTGCTGGTGTCCAACGGTCTAGGTTTCGAGGGCTGGCTCCCTCGTCTGAAGAAGGCCTCTGGCTTCAAGGGGCAGGAGATCGTGGCCTCGCGAGGTATTCGGCCGCTTGCGCTTGCAGAGCCAGGGCATGGCGCGAAAGATCACCATGGGCACTCGCATGCTCGGGCCCAGGACCCGCACGCCTGGCAAGATGTCAGGAACGTTGTGGTCTATGTGAAGAACATCGAGCAAGGCCTGGCGCAGGCGGATCCATCGAATGGGGCTTACTATCGCGCGAGGGCGGCGGAGTATGTTGCTCGTCTCAACGCACTTGATGCCAGCCTTCGCACGCGGTTTGCGGCATTGCCCGCTGAGCGTCTCAATGTAATCTCCACCCATGACGCCTTTGGTTACTTCACGCAGGCCTATGGACTGCGCTTCGTGCCGGTTCGGGGTCTGTTCACCGAATCCGAGCCTTCGGCGCGCGACATCGCCCGATTGGTGGAACAGATCCGCAGGGAACGCATCAGCTCGATTTTCATTGAGAACATTTCCGATCCCCGACTACTGGAGCAACTGGCGCGAGAAACTGGCGCCACGATGGGCGGAAAACTCTATTCCGATGCGCTGTCCCTCGTTGGCGGATCAGCGCCTACCTATATCGACATGATGGAGACCAATGCGGCCACCTTGCTCGGCGCGCTGCAAGGAGATGGCAAGCCTTCGCGCTGACGTCCCAAGGCGTCGTGGTCACCCGTCGCCCGCCCACGCGCCGCTACTTTTCGCGGTATTTTTCCACTCGCGCCGCCTGGATGCGATAGCCGCTCGCCCCCATCTCCGATTCGCCGCGCTCCAATTCCATCGTGCCGCTGACCCACACCGCGGTCATCGTCTGAAAGCCTTTCACGGGTGGATTCGATGTGACGTGGATGATCTGGTTGGCGGGCGGCGGCGGGGTGTGAATGCAGGCGCCAAAATAAGGCACCAGCAGAAATTCCTTGAGTCCCTTCTCGCCACCGCCTTCCAGCGGCACGATGAAGCCGGGGATTTTCACCCGGCGGCCCTTGAGCGAGGCCACGGTGGGTGCTTCGTCCCAGACCTTGCGCATCCGGCCGTACAAGGTCTGCACCCGAGGATCGGAGTCCGGTGCATTCGCCAAGTGTTGCAGGTCCCTGAATGACTTCATCGGATCCCAATTCGGGGGTATCAGCGCCTCCCAGCTGATTTCCGGGAACTGGGCGGCCTGCACCCAGTGCGGCGTGGCCAAGTATGGTGCAGCTATCAAACCCTTTAGCAGGTGGCGGCGCAACGCACTGTGTTTGATTCGTTTGTGCATGGCATCAAATCCTTGGAGACAGGCCGTCGGCCAACGACAGGCGATACGCTCGCCAACCGGGCAAGAGACTGGCAAGCCAGCCAGCCAGTAACAGCCCCGCGAGCAACAGGCCTTGCGTCGCCGTGGGTTGTCCCAGGTGCAGCGACAAACCAAAGGCTGATTGCAGCCACGGGCCCAGCGCCAGCGCGCAGGCCCCCAAGGCCGCGATGCCGAAGGTGATACCCAGCAGGGTCAACAAAACACCTTCCAGTGCCAGCAGGGCCAGCACATGATAGAGGCTGGCGCCCACTGCGCGCAGCACCGCCAGCTCGCGCCGTCTTTCGTTCAAGCCGGCGAGCACCACCGACATCAGGCCGGCCATGCTGACCAAGGCCACCAGACCCGACATCAGGAGCACCGCGCGCTCGCCTGTGCCCACCACGTCCCAAAGCTCATCCAGCGCAACGCCGGGCAAGATAGCCATCAACGGTTCGTCCGCGAAGGTGTTCAACCGGCGCTGGACCGAGAACACGACCGCACGCCGTTCCAGACCGACCAACGCGGCGGTGACGTTCTTGGGCTGCAAACCCATCTGGCGCGCCTCTTCAGCTCCAACGCGCATGCCGGGCAGTGGGGCACCGGCCACCCAGTCGACGTGGATCGCCTCCATTGCCTGCAGGCTGATGTGCACGGTGCGATCGACCGGCGTCCCGGTGCGCGCCAGGATGCCGACGACGGTGAAGGGCTTGTCTGCGTGATCGGCCCCCAGGCTCACCTCACCCGTGCCATGCGCCAGGGTGATGCGCTGACCCAACCGATAGCCCAGACGCTCGGCCACCTCGGCACCGAGCACCGCATCGTAGAGATCATGAAAGCGCTGCCCTTCGCGCAAGCGCAGGGGCTGCTGCTCACCGTAGCGGAAATGCTCGAAATAGGCCTCGGTCGTTCCGAGCACCGGAAGACCGCGGTGTGAGTCACCCAGCGACAGCGGCACCACCCATGCCACGCCGCGCCACTGCGCCAGCGCCTGCACGCTGCTCCAGCGGATGTTGTTGGTGGCTGCGCCAACGTGAAAAACCGAGTACAGCAGCAACTGCACGGAGCCAGTGCGGGCACCAACGATCAAGTCCGTCCCCGAGACCGACGAGGTGAAGCTGCTGCGCAAGTCGGCGCGCAGACGTTCCACACTCAGCAGCATGAAGGTGGACAAGGCAATCGAGCAGACGGTCAGCGTCAGGGTGAAGCGCCGGTTCCAGGCGCTGCGCCAGGCCAGATTCAGCAAGAAGCCGCCCCTCATGCCAGCGCTCCCGCACCTTGCGCCGCCCGGTTGATTTCCGGCAGCGACAGCTGGCGATCGAAACGCCCAGCGATGCGCCGGTCGTGGCTGACGAGCACCAGTGCGCTGGAGGCCGTGGAGCAGGCGGACAACAGCAGGTCGAGAAAGGCATCGCGCCGATCCTCGTCGAGTGAGGAAGTCGGCTCGTCGGCAATGATCAGGGAAGGCCCGCCCACCAGGGCGCGCGCCGCAGCCACACGCTGCTGCTGGCCGACCGACAGAGTATGGGCGGGGCGCTGCCACACCGAGGCGTCCAGCCCCATGCCGGCCAGCCAATGCTCAGCCGCAGCGTGCAGCGACCCGGCCTGGCGCCGGGCCGCGTCGCGCCGCGGGGCGGAGAATCGGCAGGGCAACAGCACGTTGTCCAGCGCCGTCAAATAGGGTAGTAGGTTGAACTGCTGAAAGATGTAGCCCACGTGATCGACGCGCTGACGGTCACGCGCGGCGGGCCGCAGCTCGGCCCAGTTTGTGCCCAGCAAGGCAACGCGACCCGCCTGAGGCAGCAACACGCCGGCCAGCAACGACAGCAGCGTGCTTTTGCCACAACCGCTGGGACCATGCACGAACACGGTTTCACCCGACTGCACGCGCAAGGCAGCGATGTCCAGGCAGTCGTGGGCATCGCCCGGCCAGGCAAAGCGAAGGTTCATGAGCTCCATCAAGGGCTGATCTGCCATAGCCCATTCAATGCGACAGGTTCAGACGTGACGTGCCCTTGCGCAGGGTGTGCTTGAACTGGCCTTGGGGCGTGGCCACCTGAGCAGCGACGGTGCGGATGCGTGGATAGCTGTCGAACAACTTGACATCGATGAAGCGAGCCTCGGTAGCCTGGGTGCAGGTGAAGACGATGTCGATATCAATGCTCGCGTGTTCATGATCATGCGCCTTCTTGTCGGCATGATCGTGGCCGTGTTCATCTTCCTGTTTTTCGCCCAGACCCAGGGCTGCGGAACTGAGTGCGACCTTCGAGAGCTTGCAAGCGCCCTCTGGATCGGGCTGGAACAAGCTGTCAGCTGATTGAAGGCGCGCGACAAGGTTGGCCACGCGCTTGCGTTCAGCGTCGGTGCGTGGTGCGCGCTCGAAACCTAGAAAACTATCCAGTGGGGACTCGATGGCTAGGGTAATCGTCTGCGCGTCCACGGCCACATCGAGAGTCATGTGGCCGTGGACATGCGCCTGTTTCTGCTGTGCAGAAACAGGCACGGCTGCGGCTAGGGTGCCGGCGAGCATGGCAACCATGTATAAGCCTTGGCGCAGCACGGGAAACGAGCATCTGAACATAGAGAGATTCCGGTGCGAGGTAGGAAAGCGATAAAAAGAAGGCGTCATATTCAGCTTGCCGACAAATGCATGCGGTTCAATTTTCTTGCCATGACGAATTTTGTGATGTTATATCATTCTAAATTTGATCGTATCAAGCACTTCATGCATCGCTATATGTTGTGTCAATTTCGACGAAGTGGTCGTAATGTCCATCGAAAGACTTGCTGTCGATCCGGCTGAGCGCCGATTACATGATCGACAGCCCACGCGCCCGCGTAATCTGCCACGACACGGATCCGCCGCGCACCGTGGCGGCAATCTGCTGCCCCAGCCGCTGCTCAATCATCGGCTTCCACGGCACCAGACTGAACCCCCTGCCATCATCAAGCATCGCGTAGCGCCCGCTGGCCAGCATGACGGAGCGCCGGTAGATCCCGGCCACACGCTGCCCATCGGCCACCGGACGATGCTCCAAGCCGGTTTCGGCAGCAATGTCCTTGGCGGCGTGCGCCAGTTCCCGATTGCGCAGCGTTCCCAGCAAGTTACGGGCAAGAATCACACGCTGTCCCCGCCGCTCGGCCAGCCCCTGTTCGGCCAGGAAGTCGGAGCGCTGCTGCAGGGCGCTCTTCACCTCGCCGCCAAAGCCCAGGTCGCCCAGCCCCTTGCCGCCGCCGACCAGCTGCTGATCCAGCCAAGTCGCGCCGATCACCCGCGCCTGCCGCTCGATCGGCAGATGCGATTTCAGTTCCACGACCACGCCGCCCAGGCGCTGCGCGTCGTAGCGGCGGCCCTGCTCAGGCAGCTCGCCCGGCACCTTCCATAGCCCCTCGGCCACGCGCTCCACGATGCCGGCGCGGCGCAGGGCTTCGAGGCGGCGGACGTGGGCCGCGACGACTTCCTGCGGATCGCGGCCGGGCACGGCCTGACCCTGCGCGATGGCGAGGTGATGATCGGTGCGGTACAGGCCATCGCTCGCCAGCGCGGCGATGTTCTTGTCGGCCGCGCGCACGTCGGCCGATCCCTTCACTTCCACCACAGCGCCGGTCGGGTAGTTCGCCAGCTCGTCGCGGGCGTTGAGCGCGACGTAGTGGGCCTTGCCGTCCACGCCGTCGATGACCAGATAGCCCCGGTCGCGCAGTTCGTCGGCCAGCCCCTTCGCGGCCACGCGGCCGACGATGGTGCGGCCATCGTCGCCCGGCTCGAACACCGCCAGCTCGCGCGGCTGGCCGCTCATGGCCCGCTGCATGGTGCGGATGATGTCGCCGCGCTCGCCCAGGGCGCGCAGGGTCTTTTCCGCATCGGCGTGGACGGCCCAGGTGCCCGGCTGCGTCTCGTCGGCCAGGCCCAGGCGCTGCAAGCGTTGC
>MEGM01000007.1 GCA_001725505.1 Rubrivivax sp. SCN 70-15
CTGGCCGCCGCGGTGGCCATCGGCGCCGGCTGGCAATGCGCGCTCATGGCGCCGACCGAGATCCTGGCCGAGCAGCATTTCAGGAAGCTCGTCGAGTGGCTCGCACCGCTCGGGCTCACGGTGGCCTGGCTGAGCGGCAGCCGCAAGGGCCGCGCACGCCAGGCAATGGTCGACCAGGTGGCGTCGGGCGAGGCGGCGCTGGTGGTCGGCACGCATGCGGTGATCCAGCACGACGTGGTGTTCGCGAAGCTGGGGCTGGCGGTGGTCGACGAGCAGCACCGCTTCGGCGTCGCGCAGCGGCTGGCGCTGCGCAAGAAGCTCGACGAAGGCGCGCTCGAGCCCCACCTGCTCATGATGAGCGCGACGCCGATCCCGCGCACGCTGGCGATGAGCTACTTCGCCGACCTCGACGTCAGCACGCTCGACGAGCTGCCGCCCGGGCGCACGCCGGTACTGACCAAGGTCTTCGCCGACACCCGGCGCGATGCAGTCATCGCGCGCATCCGCGACGAGGTCGCGCAGGGGCGCCAGGTCTACTGGGTCTGCCCGCTCGTCGAGGAGAGCGAACACGTCGACCTGCAGAACGCGACCGCGACCCACGCGCAGCTCGGCCAGGCGCTGCCCGGCGCGACGGTGGCCCTGCTGCACGGGCGCATGGCGGCGGCGGAGAAGGCCGCGGTGATGGCGGGCTTCAAGGACGGGCGCACGCAGCTGCTGGTCGCGACGACGGTGATCGAGGTCGGCGTCGACGTGCCCAACGCGAGCCTGATGGTGATCGAGCATGCCGAGCGCTTCGGCCTCGCGCAGCTGCACCAGCTGCGCGGGCGCGTCGGCCGCGGCGCGCTCGCGAGTGTCTGCGTGCTGCTCTACACGCCGCCGCTGTCGGCCACCGGCAAGGAGCGGCTGCGCGCGATGGCCGAGACCACCGACGGCTTCGAGATCGCGCGCCGCGACCTCGAGATCCGCGGCCCGGGCGAGTTCATGGGCGCGCGCCAGAGCGGCGACGCGCTGCTGCGCTTCGCCGACCTGGAGCACGACGGCGCGCTGCTGCAGCAGGCGCGCGCGCTCGCACCCCGGCTGCTGCGCGAGCAGCCGCAGACCGCGCGCGCGCAGGTGGCGCGCTGGCTCGGCGGCAAGTCCGAATTCCTCAAGGCCTGAACCCGGGGGCAGAATCGGCCCATGACGCTGACCGAGCTGAAGTACATCGTCGCCGTCGCGCGCGAGAAGCATTTCGGCCGCGCCGCCGAGGCCTGCTTCGTCTCGCAGCCGACGCTCAGCGTGGCGATCAAGAAGCTCGAGGAGGAGCTCGACGTCAGGCTCTTCGAGCGCGGCGCGAGCGAGGTCAGCGTGACGCCGCTGGGCGAGGAGATCGTGCGCCAGGCGCAGCAGGTCATCGAGCAGGCGCAGGCGATCCGCGAGATCGCCAAGCGCGGCAAGGACCCGATCTCCGGCCCGCTGCGCCTGGGCATCATCTACACGATCGGGCCCTACCTGCTGCCCGACCTGGTCCGGCAGGCGATCGAGCGCGTGCCGCAGATGCCGCTGATCATCCAGGAGAACTTCACCGCCAAGCTGCTCGAGATGCTGCGCACCGGCGACCTGGACTGCGCGATCATGGCCGAGCCGTTTCCGGACACCGGGCTGGCCGTCGCGCCGCTGTACGACGAGCCCTTCGTCGCCGCGGTGCCGACCGGGCACCCGCTCGCGAAGCGCAAGAGCGTCAGCGCCGAGGAGCTGAAATCGGAGACGATGCTGCTGCTCGGAACCGGGCACTGCTTCCGCGACCACGTGCTCGAGGTCTGCCCCGAGTACGCGCGCTTCTCGAGCGATGCCGAGGGCATCCGCAAGAGCTTCGAGGGCTCGTCGCTCGAGACCATCAAGTACATGGTCGCGTCCGGGATGGGGATCACCGTCGTGCCGCAGCTCAGCGTGCCGGTCGACCTGCAGCCGCACATCCGCTACGTGCCGTTCACGCCGCCGGCGCCGACGCGCCGCGTCGTGCTCGCGTGGCGGCGCACCTTCCCGCGCTACGAGGCGATCGCCGCGTTGCGCAACGCGATCTACGCCTGCGAGCTGCCGGGCGTGACACGGCTGACGGCCTGAGCACCGGGCGGCGCGCGCCGCCTATCGCGGTCTTAGCGTCAAACGTCTGGACGCCGGACCGCAGCGCTGCGTACAGTGTCGGCAGCGCGACGCGCCGCAGGCCGCGTCCGGACCATTTCGACCCCACGAAGGAGATGACATGGCAAAGAAGTCCAAGGCCGCCGCGGCCGCCACCACCAGCCCGTCCATCCACATCGGCATCGGCGAGAAGGACCGCGCGGCGATCGCCGGCGGGCTGTCCAAGCTGCTCGCCGACACCTACACGCTGTACCTGACGACGCACAACTTCCACTGGAACGTCACCGGGCCGATGTTCAACACGCTGCATGCGATGTTCATGACCCAGTACACCGAGCTGTGGAACGCGGTCGACCCGATCGCCGAGCGCATCCGCTCGCTCGGCCACCCGGCGCCGGGCTCGTACGCCCAGTTCGGCAAGCTCAGCTCGCTCGCCGATGCGCCGGCGACGCCGCCCAAGGCGCTGGCGATGGTGCGCATCCTGGTCGAGGGCCACGAGGCGGTGGCGCGCACCGCGCGCGCGATCTTCCCGCTCGCCGACAGCGCCGGCGACGAGCCCACCGCCGACCTGCTGACGCAGCGCCTGACGGTGCACGAGCAGACGGCCTGGATGCTGCGCAGCCTGCTCGAGGAGTAGGCGCGGCCGCCCTTCGCCGCGCCGGGCGCGGCGAAGGGCTCGGACCGGGGCGGGAGCGCGGGAAAAACGATAATCCGCGATTCACCCGAGCCGCCCCATGTCCGCCGACACCCCGTCCCGCATCGCGCAGGAAGTGCGCCGCCGCCGCACTTTCGCGATCATCAGCCACCCGGACGCGGGCAAGACCACGCTGACCGAGAAGCTGCTGCTGTTCAGCGGCGCGATCCAGATTGCCGGCAGCGTGAAGGCGCGCAAGGCGAGCCGCCACGCCACCAGCGACTGGATGGAGATCGAGAAGCAGCGCGGCATCTCGGTGGCGAGCTCGGTGATGCAGATGGAGTACCGCGACTGCGTCATCAACCTGCTCGACACCCCGGGTCACCAGGACTTCAGCGAAGACACCTACCGCGTGCTGACGGCGGTGGACGCGGCGCTGATGGTGATCGACGCGGCCAACGGCGTCGAGCCGCAGACGCGCCGGCTGCTGCAGGTCTGCCGCGCGCGCAACACGCCGATCCTGACCTTCGTCAACAAGATGGACCGCGAGGTCAAGGACCCGCTGGCGCTGATGGACGAGATCGAGCGCGAGCTCGGCATGGAGGTCGTGCCCTTCACCTGGCCGGTGGGCATGGGCAAGGCCTTCCACGGCGTGATGGACCTGCGCGAGAAGCAGATGCGCGTGTTCAGCCCGGGCGAGGACCGCGACCGCAACGCCGACGAGATCCTCGCCGGCCTGGACAACCCGGCCTACGCGCAGCGCTTCGGCATGCAGTACGAGCAGGCGCAGGGCGAGATCGAGCTGCTCACCGACGCCGCGCCGCCTTTCGACGCGGCCGCCTTCCTGGCCGGCCGGCAGACACCGATGTTCTTCGGCTCGGCGGTCAACAACTTCGGCGTGCGCGAGGTGCTCGACGCGCTGGTCGACCTCGCCCCGGCGCCGAACCGGCGCGCCGCGCTGCAGCGCGTCGTCGAGCCCGAAGAGCCGAAGTTCAGCGGCGTGGTCTTCAAGATCCAGGCCAACATGGACCCGGCACACCGCGACCGCATCGCCTTCCTGCGCGTGGCCAGCGGCCACTTCGAGCGCGGCATGCGGCTGAAGATCACGCGCTCGGGCAAGGAGCTGCGGCCGAACACGGTGGTCAGCTTCCTGTCGCAGCGGCGCGAGCTGCTCGACGAGGCGTTCGCCGGCGACATCATCGGCATCCCGAACCACGGCGTGCTCCAGCTCGGCGACACGCTGAGCGAGGGCGAGCCGCTGCAGTTCACCGGCCTGCCCTTCTTCGCGCCCGAGATGTTCCGCAGCGTCGAGGTCGCCCACCCGCTGAAGACCAAGCAGCTGCGCGCCGGGCTGACCCAGCTCGGCGAGGAAGGGGCGATCCAGGTCTTCCGCCCGATCGCCGGCACCGTGCTGCTGCTGGGCGCGGTCGGGCAGCTGCAGTTCGAGGTCGTCGCGCACCGGCTGGAGCACGAGTACGGCTGCAAGGCTCGCATCCTGCCGGCGCGCTACAACGTCGCGCGCTGGGTCACCGCCGACACCGGCGACGGCGCTGCCGCCGACGAGCGCGAGCTCAAGCGCTTCGTCGACGGCAACAGCCACCGCGTCGCGCACGATGCGGTCGACGCGCCCTGCGTGCTGCTCGAATACGCCGGCGAGCTGCGCGCGATGCAGGAGAACTGGCCCAGGATCCGCTTCCACGCGCTGCGCGAGCACGCCGGGCTGATGTTCCAGAAGCAGCTCGAAGGCTGAGGGCCGGGGCGCCGGGATAATCCGGCGCGTGCGCCTGCAAGCCCGCCTTCCGCTCTACCTCGACCTGATCCGCTGGAACCGGCCGGCGGGCTGGCTGCTGCTGCTGTGGCCGACGCTGTCGGCGCTGTGGATCGCCGCCGACGGCTGGCCGGGCTGGCACCTGCTCGCGGTCTTCGTGCTCGGCACGGTCCTGATGCGCAGCGCGGGCTGCTGCATCAACGACGTCGCCGACCGCGAGTTCGACCGCCACGTCAAGCGCACCGCGCAGCGCCCGGTCACGCGCGGCGCAGTGCCGGTGCGCGAGGCGCTGATGCTCGGCGCGCTGCTCGCGCTGGCCGCCTTTGCGCTCGTGCTCACGACCAACCGGCCGACCGTGCTGCTGTCGGTGGTGGCGCTCGTCGTGACGCTGCTCTACCCCTATGCCAAGCGCGTCGTCGCGATGCCGCAGGCGGTGCTCGGCGTCGCGTTCAGCTTCGGCGTGCCGATGGCCTTCGCCGCGGCCCAGGGCGGTCAGGAGTGGACGCTCGCATCGGTGCCGGCACAGGCCTGGTGGCTGCTGCTGGGCAATCTGTTCTGGGTCCTGGCCTACGACACCGAGTACGCGATGGTCGACCGCGACGACGACCTGAAGATCGGCATCCGCACCTCGGCGCTCACGCTCGGCCGCTTCGACGTCGCCGGCGTGATGGGCTTCTATGCGATCTACCTCGCGTCCTGGGCCGCGCTCGGCCTGTCGCTCGGGCTGGGGCGCGTCTTCCTGCTCGGCATCGGCGCCGGCGCGGCGCAGGCGCTGTGGCACTTCACGCTGATCCGCACCCGCTCGCGCGACGGCTGCTTCAAGGCCTTCCGCCTCAACCACTGGCTGGGCTTCGCCGTGTTCTGCGGCGTCGCGCTCGACCTCGCGCTGCGTTAGGAGCCTGTCGGGCTTTGGGTTGGGCCCAACCCAATGCCCGACAGGCTCCTAGAACGCGTCGCCGAGTTCGACCGCGCGCTGCCGCGCCGCCTTCAGGGCCTGGACGAAGGCGGCCTTGACGCCGCTGGCGTCGAGCGACGTGATCGCGGCCTGCGTGGTGCCTCCCTTGCTGGTGACCTGGGCGCGCAGCTCGCTCGGGTGCAGCGGCGACTGCGCCGCCAGCGCAGTCGCACCGTCGAAGGTGGCGAGCGCGAGCGCGCGCGCCTGGGCTTCGCTCAGGCCCATCTCGACGCCGGCCTGCATCATTGCCTCGACGACGTAGAAGACGTAGGCCGGCCCCGAGCCCGAGATCGCCGTCACGGCGTCGAGGTCCTCCTCGCGCCCGACCCAGAGCAGCGCGCTGGTCGGCGCGAGCAGCGCCTCGACCGCGGCGCGCTCGGCCGGCGTCACTTCGGCACGCGCGTAGAGGCCGGCGATGCCACGGCCGATCAGCGCCGGCGTGTTCGGCATCGCGCGCACGACGCGCGCGCTGCCGCTGGCGCGCTGGATCGCCGCACTGCGCACGCCGGCCATCACGCTGAGCTGCAGCGCGCCGGCGACGAAGGGCGCGCAGGGCGCTGCTGCCGCGGCGAAGAGCTGCGGCTTGACGGCCCAGACCACCGTCGCGGCGCTCGCCAGCGAGGCGTCGGCCGCGGCCAGCGCGACGACGCCGAAGTCGCGCGCGAGCCGCTCGCGCTGGGCCTCGAAGGGTTCGACGACGAGCACCGAGTCCGGCGTGCGGCCGGTCTTGAGCAGGCCGCCGATCAGCGCGCCGGCCATGTTGCCGCCGCCGATGAAGGCAATCCGGGCTGGGTTCATGGCGCCAGTGTAGTCAGCCATGAAACGGCTCCCCCAGGGTTATGCAAACGTCGCATGAAACCCGGCGCACAGCCGGGCGGCGGCCGCCTACAGTGCGCAGCCATGCCGGGACCGGCGGCGGGCGACGCTCACGAGGCGCGCGATGCAGCGGTCGGCGGCGCATCCAAGGAAACCCGAGATGAACAACCAGCCCCTGTCCTTCGTCCACCCCGGGCCCGACAGCCCCTGGACCACCTACCTGATGCAGGTCGACCGCGTCGTGCCCTACCTGGGCCACCTGGCGCGCTGGGTCGAGACGCTCAAGCGCCCGAAGCGCGCGCTCATCGTCGACATCCCGATCGAGCTCGACGACGGCGAGGTCGCCCATTTCGAGGGCTACCGCGTGCAGCACAACCTGAGCCGCGGCCCGGGCAAGGGCGGCGTGCGCTACCACCCCGACGTGACGCTGGAGGAGGTGATGGCGCTGGCGGCCTGGATGAGCGTCAAGAACGCCGCCGTCAACCTGCCCTTCGGCGGCGCCAAGGGCGGCATCCGCGTCGACCCGAAGGCGCTCTCGAACAAGGAGCTCGAGCGCATGACGCGGCGCTACACGAGCGAGATCGGCATCATCATCGGGCCGCAGCAGGACATTCCGGCGCCGGACGTGAACACCAACCCGCAGATCATGGCGTGGATGATGGACACCTACTCGATGAACACCGGCACCACCGCGACCGGCGTCGTCACCGGCAAGCCGATCCACCTCGGCGGCTCGCTCGGCCGCGTCAAGGCCACGGGTCGCGGCGTCTTCGTCACCGGGCGCGAGGCGGCGCGGCGCCTGAACCTGGACCTGAACGGCGCGCGCGTCGCGGTGCAGGGCTTCGGCAACGTGGGCTCGGCGGCGGCCGAGCTGTTCGCGCAGGCGGGCGCGAAGATCGTCGCGATCCAGGACCACACCGGCACCATCGTCAACGCCAAAGGCATGGACATGGCCGTGCTGATGCCGTCGCTGAAGCAATATGGCGGCGTGGGCGCATTCAAGGGCGCCGAGAAGGTCGACGACGAGGCCTTCTGGGACGTCGCCTGCGACATCATGATCCCGGCCGCGCTCGAAGGCCAGATCACGGCCGACCGCGCCCGGCGCCTGAAGGCCAGGCTCGTGCTCGAAGGCGCGAACGGCCCGACCGTGCCGAGCGCCGACGACATCCTGGCCGACCGCGGCGTGCTCGTCGTGCCCGACGTGATCTGCAACGCCGGCGGCGTGACGGTGAGCTACTTCGAATGGGTGCAGGACTTCAGCAGCTTCTTCTGGACCGAGGACGAGATCAACCTGCGCCTGGACAAGATCATGATCGGCGCGCTGAAGAAGATCTGGGACACCGCCGATCGGCACCGCATCACGCTGCGCACCGCGACCTTCGCGGTTGCCTGCGAGCGCATCCTCACGGCGCGCGAGGAGCGTGGCCTCTATCCCTGAGCCCTGTCAACGCGCGCAGGGCTGCGCAGCGACTACGATACGGGCCCTTCCAGGCCCGTTCTCGCTTCGACCACCATGCAAAGACGCTCCCTCTTCGCCGCCGCCGCGCTGTGCGCGCTGTCCCTGCCCGCCTTCGCCCAGGCCTCCTGGCCCACGAAGGCCGTGCACATCGTCGTGCCCACCGGGCCGGGCAGCTCGCTCGACCTGATCGCGCGCCTGATGAGCGACCGCCTCTCGAAGCGCTGGGGCCAGCCGGTGGTCGTCGACAACAAGCCCGGCGCCGGCGGCATGATCGGCATGGCCGCGGTGGCCCATTCGCACGACGACCACGTGCTCGGGATCGGCTTCAACGGCCCGATCGCGTTCGCGCCCTTCCTCTACCGCAAGATGGCCTACGACCCGGTGAAGGACCTGCTGCCGGTGATCATGACCACGAGCCAGGCCAACGTGCTCGCGGTCAGCACCAAGGTTCCGGCCAAGACGGTGGCCGAGTTCGTGCGCTGGGCCAAGGCGCAGGACGGCAAGGTCAACTACTCGTCGCTCGGCAACGGCAGCTCGGCCCACCTGACGATGGAGCTGTTCAAGTCCGCGGCCGGCTTCAAGGCCACGCACATCCCGTTCAACGGCTCGCCGCCGGCCGCGATGGCGGTCGCGCAGGGCGAGGCCGACGCCACCTTCATGGTCGCGCCGGCGCTGCTGCCCTACGTGCAGAACCAGAAGATCCGCATGCTCGCGGTGAGCAGCGCGCAGCGCCCGGACAGCCTGAAGGACCTGCCGACGATGGCCGAGAGCGGCTACCCGGGGGTCGAGTCGCTGGCCTGGAACGGGATCTTCGCGCCCGCGGGCACGCCCGCGGCAGTGGTCGAGAAGATCAACGCCGACGCGAACACCGTGCTGAAGGACCCCGAGGTGCGCAAGACGCTGGAGGCGCAGGGCCTCACCATCGTCGGCGGCAGCGCGGCGGACTTCCAGCACTCGATCGACGCCGACATCAAGCGCTGGGGCCCGGTGATCACGCACCTGGGCCTCAAGCTGGACTGAAGAACCGGACGCCTGAAATGACCCCCGAGCTTTCCTACGACGTCACCGACGCCGACTTCGAGGCCGCCGTGCTCGAGCGCTCGCTCGACGTGCCGGTGCTGCTCGACTGCTGGGCGCCCTGGTGCGGGCCCTGCCGCGCGCTCGGGCCGCTGCTCGACAAGCTGGTCCAGGCCTACGGTGGCCGCTTCGTGCTCGCCAAGCTGAACACCGACGAATCGCCGCAGGTCGCCCAGGCGATGGGCATCCGCAGCATCCCGCAGGTGACGCTGTTCCAGGGCGGGCGTCCGGTCGACCAGTTCCTCGGCGCGCTGCCCGAAGGCCAGATCCGTGCCTTTCTCGACCGCCACCTGGGCGCCGCGCCCGACGCCGAGCCCGAGGCACCGGCACCGACGCCGCTCGACGACGCCGAGGCGCTCATCGACGAGGGCGCCTATGCCGAGGCGCAGGCCCTGCTCGACGCCCAGCCACCCGCAGCGCGCGACGCGCGCCATGCGAAGCTGGTCGCGCGGCTGAAGCTGCTCACGGCCGAGGCGCCCCCCGGCGACCCGGCGGCGCTGGCCGCGCGCATCGCCGCCAACCCGCGCGACCACGAGGCACGCTTTCAGCTCGCCGCGCTGCACGCGCACCGCGGCGACTTCCAGGCCGCGTTCGAGCAGCTGCTCGAGGTCGTGCTGCGCGACAAGACCGCGGACGAGGACGGCTGGCGCCAGAAGGCGCGCCGCCAGCTCGTCGAATGGTTCGAGGTCTGCCCCGACCCCGAGGTCGTGAGCCAGGGCCGGCGCTACCTGGGCATGTACTTGAACTGACCCCCCCGAAGCGCCTGCGGCGCCGCCCCCCCAAGGGGCGGCTTCGGCAGTTCAGGCCAGGTGCGCCGCGGCGAGCAGCTCGCGCGTGTAGGGCTCGCGCGGCGCGGCGAACAGCGCCTCGGCCTCGCCTTCCTCGACCACCGCGCCGTTCTTCATCACCATCACGCGGTGCGACATCGCGCGCACGACCGCGAGGTCGTGGCTGATGAAGACGTAGCTCAAACCATGGCGGCGCTGCAGCTCGGCGAGCAGCGCGAGCACCTGCTGCTGCACCGAGACGTCGAGCGCCGAGGTCGGCTCGTCGAGCACCAGCACCTCGGGGCGCAGCACGACGGCACGCGCGATCGCGATGCGCTGGCGCTGGCCGCCCGAGAACTCGTGCGGGTAGCGCTGCAGCACGCCGGCCACGCCCTGGCGCTCGGACAGGCCGACCTCGTCGAGCATCGCGAGCACGCGCTGCTCGCGCTCGGCGGCGCTCAGCTCGGGCTGGTGCAGCGCCAGCCCTTCGCCGACGATCTGCCCGATCGTCATGCGCGGCGACAGCGACGCGAACGGGTCCTGGAACACGACCTGCATGCGCCGGCGCATCCGGCGCAGGTGCTGGCGGTCGGCGTCGTCGATGCGCTCGCCGCCCATCTCGACGCTGCCGGCGGCGATGGTCTGCAGCGCGAGCAGCGCCATGCCCAGCGTCGTCTTGCCCGAGCCCGATTCGCCGACGATGCCCAGCGTCTCGCCGCGGCGCAGCTGCAGCGTCGCACCGCGCACCGCGTCGAAATGGCGCTTGCCGAACCAGCCCTCGGCGGACGTGAAACGCACCGCGACGTCACGCGCCTGCACGAGCACCGGCGCATCGGCGGCGACCGGCTGGACGACTCGCTGCGGCCGGCTCGCGAGCAGCTTGCGCGTGTAGGCGTGCTGCGGCGTCGAGAACACGGCCTCGGTCGCACCGATCTCGACCAGCTTGCCACGCTCCATCACGCCGACGCGGTGCGTGAAGCGGCGCACCAGGTTCAGGTCGTGCGTGATGAACAGCAGCGCCATCCCCATCTCGCGCTGCAGATCGTCGAGCAGCGCCAGGATCTGGGCCTGGATCGTGACGTCGAGCGCGGTCGTCGGCTCGTCGCAGATCAGCAGCCGCGGCTTGCAGGCCAGCGCCATCGCGATCATCGCGCGCTGGCGCTGGCCGCCCGAGAGCTGGTGCGGGTACTGGTCGACGCGGCGCCCGGGCTCGGGGATGCCGGTCAGCGCGAGCAGCTCGACGGCGCGAGCGCGCGCCGCGTTCGGGCGCAGCGCCTCGTGCAGCTCGAGCACCTCGGCGACCTGGTTGCCCACCGTGTAGAGCGGGTTCAGCGCCGTCATCGGCTCCTGGAAGATCATGCCGATCTGCGCGCCGCGGACGGCGCGCATGCGGCGCTCGGGCAGGCGCACCAGGTCCTCGCCGTCGAAGCGGATCGCACCGCTCGTCGTTGCCGCGTCGACCAGGCGCAGCACCGACAGCGCGGTGATCGACTTGCCCGAGCCCGACTCGCCGACGAGGGCGAACTTCTCTCCCGGCGCGATCGCGAACGAAACGTCGTCGACCACGGTCGCGGCGCCGAAGCGAACCGAAAGCCGCTCGACCGAGAGCAGCGCGTCGCCCAGCGAACGCCGTGGATCCGGCTTGGCCGGTCCACTGGCGTTGCCCCCCCGGGAGGGAGGCGCCGAAGGCGACTCGGGGGGGGTCATGACTTGCGGGTATCGAAGGCGTCGCGCAGCGCGTCGCCGATGAAGGTCAGCAGCAGCATCGTCACGACCAGCAGCACGAAGGTCGGCACGATGATCCACCACGCGTCGAGGTTGTTCTTGCCCTGCTTGAGCAGTTCGCCCAGCGACGGCACGCTCGCCGGCACGCCCAGGCCGAGGAAGTCGAGCGAGGTCAGCGCCAGGATCGCCGCGCTCATCCGGAACGGCAGGAAGGTGATCACCGGCGTCATAGAGTTCGGCAGCACGTGGCGCCAGATGATCTGCGCGTTCGACAGCCCGAGCGCACGCGCCGCCTTGACGAACTCGAGGTTGCGGTTGCGCAGGAACTCGGCGCGCACGTAGTCGGACAGCCCCATCCAGCCCCACAGCGACAGCAGCACCAGCAGCAGCAGCAGCGAGGGCTCGAAGATCGACGCGAAGATGATCAGCAGGTAGAGCTCGGGGATCGAACCCCAGATCTCGATGAAGCGCTGCAGGATCAGGTCGACCCGCCCGCCGAAGTAGCCCTGCAGCGCGCCGGCGCCGATGCCGATCAGCGTGCCGACCGCGGTGAGCGCGAGCGCGAACCAGATGCTGACGCGGAATCCGTAGAGCAGCCGCGCGAGCATGTCGCGCCCGTTCTGCTCGGTGCCGAGCCAGTCCTTCGCGCTCGGCGGTGCCGGGTCGATGACCTTCGAGAAGTAGTCGGTCGAGGTCGCCGAATGCGGGTTCAGCGTGATCAGCGCCCAGTTGCCGGGCCGCGCGACGATCTGCTTGACGTACGGGTCGGACCAGTCGGTCGGCGTGCCGAAGTCGCCGCCGATCGTCTTCTCGGCCGGGTCGTCGAACATCGGCACGTACCAGTGGCCGTCGATCCGGGCGACGATCGGGCGGTCGTTGCTGATCAGCTCGGCGCCGGTCGAGACGATCAGCATCGCGAGGAACACCCACAGCGACCAGTAGCCCAGCCGGTGGCGCCGAAAGCGCGCCCAGGCGCGCTGGTTCGGCGACAGCGGCCGCCACGCCGCGCTCGGCGGCGTGGCGGCGTCGGCCGCGGCGGCCGGGTTCGCGACCGCGCTCACTTGGCCACGCTCGTGAATTGCACGCGCGGGTCGACCACGACGTACATCAGGTCGGAGAAGAGCTTGACGACGAGGCCGATCAGCGTGAACAGGTAGAGCGACCCGAGCACCACCGGGTAGTCGCGCCGCACCGCCGACTGGTAGGCGAGCAGGCCCAGGCCGTCGAGCGAGAACAGCGTCTCGATCAGCACCGAGCCGGCGAAGAACGCGCCGACGAAGGCGGCCGGAAAGCCGGTGACGAGCGGGATCAGCGCGTTGCGGAAAATGTGCTTGTAGAGCACGCGCTTGGCCGACAGGCCCTTCGCGCGCGCGACCAGCACGTACTGCTTGCGCATCTCCTCGACGAAGGTGTTCTTCGTCAGCATCGTCGTCACCGCGAAGCTGCCGATCACCAGGCAGATCAGCGGCAGCGTCAGGTGCCAGAAGTAGTCGGCGATGCGCGCCGGCCAGGGCAGCGAAGACCAGCCGTCCGAGGTCAGCCCACGAAGAGGGAACCAGTCGAGGAAGCTGCCGCCGGCGAACAGCACGATCAGCAGCACGCCGAGCACGAAGCCCGGGATCGCGTAGCCGAGCAGCACGAACAGCGTGCTCAGCGTGTCGAAGCGCGAGCCCTCGCGCACCGCCTTCGCGATGCCCAGCGGCACCGAGATCAGGTACGAGAGCAGGAAGGTCCAGACGCCGAGCGAGATCGAGACCGGCAGCTTCTCCTTGATCAACGCCCAGACCGTCTTGTTCTGCAGGAAGCTGCGCCCGAGGTCGAAGCGCGCGAAGTTCGACAGCATCTCGAAGTAGCGCACGTAGGCCGGCTTGTCGAAGCCGTAGAGCTTCTTCAGCGCCGCGATATGCTGCTGGTCGAGGTCGCGCCCGGCCTTGTAGCTGCCCTTGTTCGTCGCGTGCGCCTCGGCCATCAGCTGCTCGACCGGCCCACCGGGGACGAACTGCACGACGACGAAGGTGACCGTCAGCGCGCCCAGCAGCGTCGGCAGCATCAGCAGCACGCGCCTGAGGATGTAGCTCAGCATGTCATTTCCTCGCGGCCAGCGTCTTGTCCCACCAGGTCCACAGCGGCCAGGGCCCGAACTCGATGAAGCCGCTGAACAAGGTGTCGGTCTGGAAGTACAGCGCCTGCGTCTCGGGCAGGCCGAACTTGTTCCAGTACGAGACGAGCTCGGCGTCGAGGTAGAGGTCGGGCACCTGGTAGAAGCTCCACATCACGACGCGGTCGAGCGCGCGCGCGGCGTCGCGCAGCTCGTCGATCGTGCGCGCGGTCGCCATCACCGAGATCAGGTGGTCGACGGCCGGGCTCTTGACGCCGCGGTAGTTGCCGTTGCCCTTCTCGTCGGCCGACTTGCTGCCGTAGATCTGCGCCAAGTCCGAGGCCTTGGGCAGAGTGAAGTCGTTCTCGACGATGGTCACCATGTCGAAGTCGTAGGCGGTGAGCCGGCGCTGGTAGAGCGCGAAGTCGACCGAGCGCACCTTGAGCGTGACGCCGATCTTCTCGAGGTTGCGCTGCCAGTCGGTCAGGCCGCCCGGCCCGGGCGCGAGGTACTCGAACTCGAAGGCCTCGCCCTGGGCGTTGCGCAGCTTGCCGTCGCTCGCGAGCTGCCAGCCGGCCTGGCCGAACAGGTCGCGCGCCTTGAGCAGGTTGCGGCGCAGGCCTTCGGGCGTGCCGCCGGTGCTGGGGGCGACGAAGGCCGGGCCGAACACGCGCGGCGGCAGCTGGGCGCGGAACGGCTCGAGCAGCGCGAGCTCGCCCGGCCCGGGCAGGCCCTGCGCGGCGAACGGCGAGTTGTTGAAGACGCTGTTCGCGCGCTTGAAGATGCCGGTCTTGTTCAGCGTCTCGAAGTCGTAGGTGTAGCCCAGCGCCTCGCGCACGCGGATGTCCTGGAAGATCGGCCGGCGCAGGTTCAGCTCGTAGGCCTGCAGGCCCTGGCCCATCGCGGTGTGGAAGCTCTTCTTGACGATCTCGCCGCTGTCCCACTTCGGGCCCTTGTCCTGGCGCAGCCACGCGAGCGAGCTGTACTCCTTGTAGATGTCGAAGTCGCCGGCCTTGAAGGCCTCGCGCGCGACCGCCTGGTCCGAGTACATCCGGTAGAGCACGCGGTCGACGTTGAAATGCCCGCGCCGGACGTTGAGCCCGCGCGCCCAGTAGTTCGGGTCGCGCTCGAAGTCGATCAGGCTCGGCATCTCGGCCTTAGCGATCCGGTACGGCCCGGTCGTGATCGGCCATTCGTCGACGATCTGGTCGAACTTCTTGCCCTCGCCCCACTTGCGCGAGAAGACCGGCATCAGCGCGGCGATGAAGAGCTGGTCCTTGGTGCGCTCGCGCAGGTCGAAGCGCACCGTGCGCGCATCGACCGCGACGGCGTTGGCGACACCCGACAGCTGCGTCTGCACGTCCGGGCCCGACTCCTTGCTCGTCAGCATCCTGAAGCTGTGCACGACGTCGTCGGCGAGCACCGGGTCGCCGTTGTTGAAGCGCGCCTCGGGGCGCAGCCGGAAGGCGATCGACGCATAGTCCGGCGCGATCCACATCTCCTGCGCGAGCAGCGCATACATCGTCTGCGGCTCGTCCTGCGACAGCATCGCCAGGCCCTCGACCATCCAGATCATCACCCCGGCGGGCGCGTTGCCGCGCACCGTCCAGGGGTTGAACTTGTCGAAGCTCGAGCGCCGGTCCGGGTTGCGCAGGCGCAGCACGCCGCCCTGCGGCGCAGCCGGGTTCACGTAGCCGAAATGGTCGAAGCCGGGGGCGTACTTCGGGTCGCCGTAGGCGGCGAAGGCGGTGATCCACTCGCCGCTGTGCGGCGCCGGGGACGCTGCCGTCGCCGCCGGCTCGGCAGCGCGGGCCGCGGGCACCAGCCCCAGCCAGGGCAGCAGCGACAGGGCCTGGATCGCGCCGCGGCGCCGGCGGCTGGCGAGGCCGGGGCGCTGGCCCGGCGAAGAAAGACTCATGGAAGGTCGACCAACTGCAGCGGGGGGGGTGGCCCCGGGGAGGAACGGTTTTGCCAGCCGCTCCTGGCTGCCGACGGGCGCGATCATCCACGATCGCCGGCCGGCGGGCAATCGGCGCGCGCCCGCGTGCGCACGCACGCGACCCTGCGCGCTTCGTGGAGAATCCGGCCCGATGGATGCGAGCCCCCCGCCGTCCGCACCGCCGCCCGGCGAGCGCGGCATCGACAAGATCGACCGCCGCATCCTGCGCGTGCTGCAGGCCGACGGCCGAATCAGCAACCTCAAGCTGGCCGAGGAGGTGCACCTGTCGCCGACCGCGGTGCTCGAGCGCGTCAAGCGCCTCACGCGCGACGGCTACATCCTCGGCTACGAGGCGCGGCTGAACCCGCAGCGGCTGGATGCCGGGCTGCTCGTCTTCGTCGAGATCCTGCTCGACCGCACCGTGCGCGACGTGATGGACACCTTCAAGGCCGCGGTCCAGGTGCGGCCCGAGATCCTCGAAGCGCACCTGGTCGCGGGCGGTTTCGACTACCTGCTCAAGACCCGCGTCGCCGACATGGCCGCCTACCGCGAGTTCATCGCCAGCGTGATCTGGACCCTGCCCGGCGTGCGCGAGACGCGCACCTACGCGGTGATGGAAGAAGTGAAGAACAGTTCACGCCTGCCGCTGTAGGCGCCTGCACCGTGGCGGCGATCTGCGCGGATCCCGTCACGGACGCGACGCGCGCCCGGGCGCGGTCCGTGCACGCCGCGTCGCCTTTCGATACATTCCTTCTCGCCGGTTGCAATTGACCGGCGAGAAGGGCAAACCCGCCGAAAGGCGGCGACGCAAAGCCACCGGGCTACAGCGCTCCACAGCGCCATGCCAGCGGGGTTGCCGGCCACCCAGCCCCGAGGTGGATCGTGAGCCGAACCTTCTCTTTCATCTGTCACAACGACTTTGAAAGAGCGCCATGCTGAACCTGAAAGATCGCCTGGTCGTCGAGCCGACCTCCCGCTTCGTGCCGGTCGAATCGGCACCGGTCACCGCGCTGCTGCAGCCCAGGGTCAACGCACCGGCGGCCGACCCCAGCATCGACCATCGCGTCGGCCCGGCCGCCGTCTGGGCACCGGCGAGCGCGGCGCGCATCCGCGCCGTCGAGGGCCTCGTGATCGTCGGCGTCATGGCCTACTTCGCCTACGGGCTGGGCGCCGCACTCGGGCTGTTCTGACGCCGGCGCACGGCCCGGCGCGCCGTCAGCGCGTGCCGAAGATCGCCGTGCCCACGCGCACGATCGTCGCGCCCTCGGCGACGGCCGCTTCGAGGTCGGCGCTCATGCCCATCGACAGCGTGTCCAGCGCCAGCCCGCCGGCGTTCAGCGCCTCGAGCAGCTCGCGCAGCGCCCGGTGCGGTGCACGCTGCGCCTCGACGTCCGCCGCCGGCTCGGGGATCGCCATCAGCCCGCGCAGCACGATGCGCTCGCGCGGCAGCGCGGCCACCGCCTGCGCCAGTGCCGGCAGCTCGGCAGGCGCGACGCCGCTCTTGCTGGCCTCGCCGCTGACGTTGACCTGCAGGCACAGCTGCAGCGGCGGCAGCTCGGGCGGGCGCTGCCCGGCCAGGCGCTCGGCGATCTTCAGCCGGTCGACCGAGTGCACCCAGTCGAACGCGGCGGCCACCGCACGCGTCTTGTTGCTCTGCAACGGGCCGATCAGATGCCACTCGATCCGTGGCCGCAGGTCGGCGAGCGCGTCGATCTTGGCCAGCGCTTCCTGGACGTAGTTCTCGCCGAACTCGCGCTGGCCGGCGGCGAAGGCCTCGCGCACCGCGTCGGCGGGGAAGGTCTTGCTCACCGCCAGCAGCGTGATGCTTTTGGCATCGCGGCCGGCGGTGACCGCCGCCGCGGCGATGCGCTGCTTCACTTCTTGCCGCTTGCTTCCGATGCTGCCCATAATCCTTCGAGACTCTAAGCGTTCGCGCGCGCCCGATTCATGGACATCACCCAGCTGCTGGCGTTTTCGGTCAAGAACAAGGCGTCGGACCTGCACCTTTCGGCCGGGCTGCCGCCGATGATCCGCGTGCACGGCGACGTGCGGCGCATCAACGTCGAGCCGCTGGACCACAAGATGGTGCACGACATGGTGTACGACATCATGAACGACGCCCAGCGCAAGCACTACGAGGACACGCTGGAGTGCGACTTCAGCTTCGAGATCCAGGGCCTGGCGCGCTTCCGCGTCAACGCGTTCAACCAGAACCGCGGCGCGGGCGCGGTGTTCCGCACCATCCCGAGCAAGATCCTGACGCTCGAGCAGCTCGGCACGCCCAAGGTCTTCGCCGAGCTGGCGCTCAAGCCGCGCGGCCTGGTGCTGGTGACCGGCCCGACCGGCTCGGGCAAGAGCACGACACTGGCGGCGATGGTCAACCACCTGAACGAGAACGAGTACGGGCACGTGCTGACGGTCGAGGACCCGATCGAGTTCGTGCACGAGAGCAAGAAGTGCCTGGTCAACCAGCGCGAGGTCGGGCCGCACACGCTGAGCTTCGCGAACGCGCTGCGCTCGGCGCTGCGCGAGGACCCGGACGCGATCCTCGTCGGCGAAATGCGCGACCTGGAGACGATCCGCCTCGCGCTCACCGCGGCCGAGACCGGCCACCTGGTCTTCGGCACGCTGCACACGAGCAGCGCGGCGAAGACCATCGACCGCGTCGTCGACGTCTTCCCGGCGGCCGAGAAGGAGATGGTGCGCGCGATGCTGTCGGAGTCGCTGGTCGCGGTGATCTCGCAGACGCTGTGCAAGCTCAAGGACGGCTCGGGCCGCGTCGCCGCGCACGAGATCATGGTCGCCACGTCGGCGATCAAGAACCTGATCCGCGAGAACAAGATCGCGCAGATGTACTCCAGCATCCAGACCGGCCAGACGTTGGGCATGCAGACGCTGGACCAGAACCTGGCCGACCTGACGCGGCGCAACGTGATCTCGGCCGCCGAGGCACGCTCGAAGGCCAAGATTCCCGAGAACTTCCCCGGATGACAACGACCCCCCCGAAGCGGCCTGCGGCCGCCTCCCCCCAGGGGGCAACGCCGATGGCCCGGCCAAGCCGGATCCATGGCGTTCGCCGGGTCGGTCGCGCCGCAGCTTTCGGTCACATGGAGCACTGACCTCATGGAACGCGACCAGGCCTCGAAATTCGTCAACGACCTGCTGCGCCTGATGGTCGGCCGCAACGGATCGGACCTCTTCCTCACCGCCGAATTCCCGCCCGCGATCAAGGTCGACGGCAAGGTCACCAAGGTCAGCCCGCAGCCGCTCACCGGCCAGCACACGCTGCAGCTCGCGCGCGCGGTGATGAACGACAAGCAGGCGGCCGAGTTCGAGCGCAGCAAGGAGTGCAACTTCGCGATCTCGCCGTCCGGCATCGGGCGCTTTCGCGTCAACGCCTTCATGCAGCAGGGCAACGTCGGGCTGGTGCTGCGCACGATCCCGCAGACGCTGCCGACGATCGACGCGCTGAACCTGCCCAAGGTACTGAAGGAGATCGCGCTCACCAAGCGCGGGCTGGTGATCTTCGTCGGCGCCACCGGCTCGGGCAAGAGCACCTCGCTCGCGGCGATGGTCGATCACCGCAACGAGAACAGCTTCGGCCACATCATCACGGTCGAGGACCCGATCGAGTTCGTCCACCCGCACAAGAACTGCATCGTCACGCAACGCGAGGTCGGCATCGACACCGATGGCTGGGACCAGGCGCTGAAGAACACGCTGCGCCAGGCGCCGGACGTCATCCTCATGGGCGAGATCCGCGACCGCGAGACGATGGAGCATGCGGTCGCCTTTGCCGAGACCGGCCACCTGTGCATGGCCACGCTGCACGCGAACAGCGCGAACCAGGCGCTCGACCGGATCATCAACTTCTTCCCCGACGAGCGGCGCGCGCAGCTGCTCATGGACCTGTCGCTGAACCTGAAGGCGCTCGTCTCGCAGCGGCTGCTGCCGCGCCAGGAAGGGCGCGGCCGCGTCGCCGCGGTCGAGATCATGCTCAACACGCCGCTGGTGTCCGACCTGATCTTCAAGGGCGAGGTCGGCGAGATCAAGGAGCTGATGAAGCGCTCGCGCGAGCTCGGCATGCAGACCTTCGACCAGTCGCTGTTCGATCTCTACGAATCGGGCGCGGTGACCTACGAGGACGCGCTGCGCAACGCCGATTCGGTGAACGACCTGCGGCTGCAGATCAAGCTCAACAGCCAGCGCGCGCGCAACCCCGACCTCGCCGCCGGCACCGAGCACATGAAGGTGATGTAGGCGCGCCGCCGGGGTTCATGGCAGCATTGGCGCCATGAACTCACCCCGCAGCTACGAACCCACCCCGTCGCGCCGCGTCGCCTTCCTCGGGCTGGGCGTGATGGGCTACCCGATGGCCGGCCACCTGGCGCGCGCCGGCCACCAGGTCACTGTCTACAACCGCAGCGCCGCAAAGGCCGAGGCCTGGGTCGCCGAGTACGGCGGCCGGCGCGCCGCGACGCCGGCGGCCGCGGCAACGGGCGCGGAATTCGTCTTCGCCTGCGTCGGCAACGACGACGACCTGCGCTCGGTGGTGCTCGGCGACAACCTGGGCAGCGGCGCCGGTGGCGCCGCGGGTGCCTTCGCCGGCATGGCGCAAGGCGCGGTCTTCGTCGACCACACCACCGCGTCCGCCGCGGTCGCACGCGAGCTGGACGCCACGGCGCGCGAACGCGGGCTGCACTTCGTCGACGCGCCGGTCTCCGGCGGCCAGGCCGGCGCGGTGAACGGCGCGCTGACCGTGATGTGCGGCGGCGACGCCGCCCCGTTCGAGGCGATGAAGCCGCTCGCGCTCGCGTTCGCGAAGGCGGTCACGCGCATCGGCGACAGCGGCGCCGGGCAGCTCGCGAAGATGGTCAACCAGATCGCGATCGCCGGGCTCGTCCAGGGCTTGTCCGAGGCGATCGCCTTCGGCCAGCACGCCGGCCTGGACATGCCGCTGGTGCTGGACGTGATCGGCAAGGGCGCCGCGCAGAGCTGGCAGATGGACAACCGCGGCAAGACCATGGTCGAGGGCAAGTTCGACTTCGGCTTCGCGGTCGACTGGATGCGCAAGGACCTCGGCCTGGTGCTCGACGAGGCGCGCCGCAACGGCGCCAAGCTGCCGGTGACGGCGCTCGTCGACCAGTTCTACGCCGACATCCAGGCCATGGGCGGCCGGCGCTGGGACACGTCGAGCCTGATCCGCCGGCTGCGCTGAACCCGCGGCTGGCGAAGTCCCGGGCGCGATACCAGCGACCGGGCCGAGCCGCCGGCCCGGGCCAGGCCAGGAACTACGGCTTGGGCGCCGAGGCCGGCTCGCGCACCGGCGCCGGCTTGGCCTGCAGGTTGGCGAGTTCGGCCTCGGTGATGATCTCGAACACGCGCACCACCTTCTTGACACCGGGCACGCTGGCGGCCAGGTCGGCGGCGCGCGTGGCCTCGCGCTCGGTGACCAGCCCCATCAGGTAGACGATGCCGCGCTCGGTGACGATCTTGATCGCCGGGGCCTGCAGGTCCTTCGCGTCGAGGAAGGTCGCCTTGACCTTGGCCGTGATGTAGGTGTCGTTCGAGCGCGAGCCGAACGAGCTGTTGGGCATCACCGCGAGCTCGTCGTCGACCGAGCGCACGTTCTCGACCAGCGACGCGGTCTGCTCGACGCGCGCGCGGTCGGCCTCGGTCGGCACCTCGCCGGTGAGGAGCAGGATGCGGTTGTAGCTGGTCACGTTGACGTGGCCGAGCGTGGCCAGCGCGGCGATGCGCGAACTGGCCTTGACCTCGATCGCGGCGTCGTCGACCTGCGCGCCGGTGGTGCGGCGGTCGATCGCGACCATGCTGCCACCGACCATGGCGCCGCCGAAGAGCAAGGGCGCGCAAGCGGGCAGCAGGGTCGTCGACGCGGCCAGGCAGGCCAGCAGCAGCAGGCGCCGCGGGGCGGGGATTGGTTGGGTCACGGGTCTTGTTCTCCCATCAGTTGCAGGTCGACCGCATCGCACAGGCAATGCAGCACGAGCAGGTGCATCTCGAGCACGCGCGGGCTGCGTTCGTGCGGCACCGCGATCATCACGTCGGTCTCGGCGAGCGCCTCGCGCAGCGCGCCGCCGCCGCGCCCGGCGAGCACGACGACCGTCATCTCCTGCGCCTGCGCGGCGGCGATCGCCGCCAGCGCCGCTCCGGGGTCGGCCTCGCCGGCATCGAAGAGCAGCAGCAGATCGCCGGGGTGGCCGAGCGCCTGCAGCTGCAGCGGCGCCTGGCCCGACAAGGCCAGCGCCGCCAGCGGCGGCCGCTCGCGCTCGAAGCGGCCGACGAACAGCGCCGCCGCGTGCTGGGCGATCGGCGCCGCGCTCCCGCTGCCATAGGCCATCATCTTGCCGCCCGCGGTGATGGTGCCGAGCAAGGCGCCGGCGGCATCTGCGATCGGCCGCGCGAGCGTCTCCGCGGTCTGGTACTTCAGGTCCGCGCTGTCGAAGAAATGCTGCTGGATGCGCTGTTCGAGCATGAGCATGCATCATATGACACGGCCTGCGCGCGGCCGGTTCCGCGGCACGCGCACGGCACCAGGCCCCTGCGGCTCAGCGCGGCACGCCCTGCGCCGCCGCCCAGGCAGCGTAGCGCGCCCGGTTCTCCTCGTTCGGCGGGTACAGACCGGGCAGCGCGGCGCCGGCCTCGACCTCGCCCATGATCCAGGACTCGAGCCGCTCCTGCTCGACGGCAGCGGCGGTCACGGCGTCGAGCAGCGCGGCCGGGATCAGCACCGCGCCGTCCTGGTCGACGACGACGACGTCGTTCGGGAACACGGCGACGCCGCCGCAGGCGATCGGCTCCTGCCAGCCGACGAAGGTCAGCCCGGCCACCGACGGCGGCGCCGCGGTACCCTGGCACCACACCGGCAACCCGGTGCCGAGCACGCCGGCCACGTCGCGCACGACGCCGTCGGTCACGAGCGCGGCGACGCCTCGGCGCTGCATGCGCGCGCACAGGATGTCGCCAAAGATGCCGGCGTCGGTGCAGCCGAGCGCGCCGACGACCGCGATGCAGCCGGCGGGCATGGCCTCGATCGCGGCGCGCGTCGAGATCGGCGCGCCCCAGGACGCCGGCGTCGCGAGGTCCTCGCGCGCCGGCACGAAGCGCAGCGTGAACGCCCGCCCGACGAGCCGGGGCAGGCCCGGCGCGAGCGGCCGCGTGCCGCGCAGCCAGACGTTGCGCAGCCCCTGCTTGAGCAGCACCGTCGTCAGCGTCGCGGTGGACACGCCGGCGAGCGCCTGCGCCAGCGCGGTGTCGAGAGGAAGGGGTTGAAGGCTCATGGACGACTCCCGGGCTGCGCCCGACCGGCGCATTGTCGCCTCGCGCCGGGGCTGCGAAGGGTGTCGCCGGGCCGGGGCCCGCGGGGGCATCGGTTGCGCGCGATCAAGACGCTGCGCGCCGCCTTTCCTACAGTCGATGCCGAGGCATCCGGATCGTCACGACGGCGCGAGGCCACGCTCCCGGACGACCCGACCCGAACCCCAAGGATGGTCATGAAACTGCCGCTACAGATCCACTTCCTCGGCCTGGAGCCGTCGCAAGCCGTCGAAGCCGCCGCGCGCGAGAAGGCCGAGAAGCTGGACCGCTTCGCCCCCGACCTGATGTCGTGCCGGGTCACGATCGAGCAGAGGAACAAGCACCAGCACCAGGGACGGTCGTTCGCAGTGCGCATCGCCGCGACGCTGCCCGGGCACGAGCTGAACGTGGATCGCGTCCACGACGAGGACGTCTACGTCGCGCTGCGCGACGCCTTCGACGACATGAAGCGCCAGCTCGAGGATGCAGTGCGGCGCATTCGCGGCGACGAGAAGCTGCACGCGACGCCGCTGCACGGCGAGGTCGTGCGCTTCGCCGACGACGGGCAGTCGGGATTCATCCGCACGCCCGATGGCGACGAATACTGGTTCGGCGCCGACAACGTCGCCGGCCTGCCGTTCGAGCACCTCGCGCTCGGCACCGAGGTGCAGTTCATCCCCGAGGGCGCGGCGCAGGGCCGGCAGGCCAAGCGCGTCAGCGTCGGCAAGCACCACCTGGGCTGAGCGTTGCGCGGCGCTGCGGCCGGGGCCGGGCTCGAAGCGGCGCGGCAGCCGGCACGCCCGCGCGTGGCGATCGTCGGCTGGGGACGGCTGGGCCGCGCCTGCGCCGAAAGGCTGCGCGAGACGCCGGAGCTGGCACTGGCCGGCATCGTGCGCCGTGCGGACTCGCTCGCGGCAGCACCGGCCAGCCCGCTGCGGGGCGTGGCCTGCGTCTCGCACGTCAGCGAGCTCGGCGCGGTCGACGCGGCCTTGCTGTGCGTTCCGACCGGGTCGGCGCCCGGGGTGGCGCACGAGCTGCTGCAGTCGCACCTGTCGCTGGTCGAGTGCGCCGCGTTCGAAGGCGATGCGCTGCGCGAGCATCAGGCAGCGATCGCCCACCTGGCCGAGCGGTTCCGCGTCGGCGCGGTGGTCGGCGCCGGCTGGGACCCGGGCGTGCTGCCGCAGCTGCAGCAGCTGTTCGAACGGCTGATCCCGCAGGGCCGCTCGCACGTGACGCGGCGCGTCAGCGCCAGCCTGCACCACACCGCGGCGGCCGAGAGCGTGATCGGCGTGCGCGGCGCGCTGTGCAGCGAGCTGCACGCCCCCGGCGGCGGCCTGCAGCGCTATGTCTACGTCGAACTGGCGCGCGGCGCCGACTTCGAGCGCGTGCGCCGGCAGATCGAGGCCGACCCGCTGTTTGCCGACGAGCCGACGCAGGTGCTGGCGGTCGACGACGTCGCCGCGCTCGAGCAGGAGAACCGGGGCGTGCTCGTCGAGCGCTTGGGCGAAGGGCCGGGCGGCCCGCATGCCAGCCTGATCCTCGAGGCCCGCTTCGACCCGGTCGCCTTCAGCGCGCGGCTGATGATCGACGCGGCACGTGCGCTCGCGGCGCATCCGCGCCGGGCGTGGCGCTACACGCCCGCCGGGCTGGTGCCGCTGGACGACGCGCGGGCCGACGCCCCGCGCTGACCCGCCGCGGCGCCGCTCGGGGCACGGCAGCCGCTCACTCCGCGTCGAACGCCGCGGCGAGCCACTCGACGCGCTCGCCGTCGATCGCGACGACGTCGAAACGGCAGGGCGGCGGCGCGGCGTAGCGCTGCAGGTAATGCCGCGCGGCGAAGACGAGGCGGCTGCGCTTGGCCGCGCCGATGCTCGCCGCGGCGCCGCCGAAGCCGGCCGCCGCACGCGCGCGGACCTCGACGAAGACGAACGTGCCGTCGCGGTCGCGCAGGATCAGGTCGACCTCGCCGCCGCGCGCGTGCGGACCGCGCGCGACCCGATAATTGCGCTCCAGCAGCGTCAGGCCCCGCGCACGCAGCCAGGCCAGCGCACGCGACTCGGCCTCGTCCCCCACCGCCTTGGAGCCCCCCGCGGCCGAGCCCTTGAACATCGACGCCTCCTTGTTGCGCCGCGCCGCCCTCGAGGCCGCCGGCCGCCAGCACCACCCCGGCGCCACACTCTACGTGCTGGCCACGCCGATCGGCAACCTGGCCGACCTGACGCTGCGCGCGATCCACCTGCTCGGGCGCATCGACGCGCTCGCCTGCGAGGACACCCGCGTCAGCGCGCAGCTGCTGCATCACCTGGGACTCGAGAAGCCGCTCATCGCGCTGCACGCGCACAACGAGCAGCAGGCCGCGGCGGCGGTGGTCGAGCGGCTCGCGCGCGGAGAGGCGGTGGGCTATGTCAGCGATGCCGGCACGCCGGCGATCAGCGACCCGGGCGCCGCGCTCGTCGCCACGGTCGCGGCGGCCGGCTACCGCGTCGTGCCGCTGCCCGGTGCGAGCAGCGCGACCGCGGCGCTCAGCGTCGCCGGCGACACGCTCGGCCATGGCTTCCGCTTCGTCGGCTTCCTGCCCGCCAAGGGCGGCGAGCGGCGCGACGCGCTCGCCGCCTGCCTGGCCGACTCGGCGACCCTGGTGCTGTTCGAGGCGCCGCACCGGATCGAGGCGCTCGCCGCCGCGCTCGCCGCCGACGCGCCGGGACGGCGCGTGACGCTGTGCCGCGAGCTGAGCAAGCAGTTCGAGACCATCGTGACGCTGGCCGCGGCCGAGCTGCCCGGCTGGCTGGCCGCCGACGCGAACCGCGAGCGCGGCGAGTTCGTGCTCGTGCTGCACGCGCTGCCGGCGGCGGCGCCGGACGCGCTGCCCGCCGCCGCGCTGCGCACGCTGGCGGTGCTGCTGCGCGAGCTGCCGCTGAAGCAGGCGGTGGCGCTGGCGAGCGAGATCAGCGGTGCGCCGCGCAACGCGCTCTACGAGCACGCGCTCGCAACGCGGGCGCCGTGACGCTTTCCTCGGGACGCGAGCACCGCGAGAGACAGGCACGCGGCACGGCGAAGCGGCCAAGCCCGCGCCGGCCTCGCGGCACGGGGCCGCTCCCTACAATGATCCGTCCTTCGAGAGGCCACCGATGATCACCCGCGAACCCACCCTCGAACGCCTGGCGGTCGCCCAGGCGCTGATGCTCGAGCCCTTCGGCCTGGGCGAGAACGCGATCGCGCGCGCGCTGGCCACGATCCGCGAGCACCGCGTCGACGATGCCGACCTGTACTTCCAGACCACCCGGCACGAGGGCTGGAGCCTGGAGGAAGGCATCGTCAAGAGCGGCAGTTTCAGCATCGACCAGGGCGTCGGCGTGCGCGCGGTCGCGGGCGAAAAGACCGCCTTCGCCTACAGCGACGACCTGTCCGAGGACGCGCTGCTCGACGCCGCGCGCACGGTGCGCACGATCGCCGCCGCCGGCCAGAACAAGCGCGTCAAGCTGGCGCGCGCGCCGCATGTCGCGGCGAGCCGGCTGCTCTATGCGCCGACCGATCCGATCGCGACGCTGGACAGCACGCAGAAGGTGGCGCTGCTCGAGAAGGTCGAAACGCTGGCGCGCGCGAAGGACCCGCGCGTCGTCCAAGTGATGGCCGGGCTGGCCGCCGAGTACGACGTGGTGCTGGTCGCGCGCGCCGACGGCACGCGCGCCGCCGACGTGCGCCCGCTCGTGCGCCTGAGCGTCACCGTGATCGCCGAGCAGGACGGCCGGCGCGAGGTCGGCAGCGGCGGCGGCGGCGGCCGCTTCGGCCTGGGCTACTTCCAGGATTCGGTGATCGAGAGCTACGTCCACCAGGCCGTCAAGGCCGCACTCACCAACCTGGAGAGCCGGCCCGCGCCGGCGGGCGAGATGACGGTCGTGCTCGGCCCCGGCTGGCCCGGCGTGCTGCTGCACGAGGCGGTGGGCCACGGCCTGGAGGGCGACTTCAACCGCAAGGGCTCGAGCACCTTCGCCGGCCGCATCGGCGAGCGCGTCGCGGCCAAGGGCGTGACCGTGCTCGATGACGGCACGATCCCGGACCGCCGCGGCTCGCTCAACGTCGACGACGAGGGCCACGCGAGCCAGCGCAACGTGCTCATCGAGGACGGCATCCTGAAGGGCTACATCCAGGACAGCCTGAACGCGCGCCTGATGGGCGTCAAGCCCACCGGCAACGGCCGGCGCGAGAGCTACGCCCATGTGCCGATGCCGCGCATGACCAACACCTACATGCTCGCCGGCAAGCGCACGAAGGAGGAGATCATCGGCTCGATCAAGCGCGGGCTGTACGCGACCAACTTCGGCGGCGGCCAGGTCGACATCACGAGCGGCAAGTTCGTGTTCTCGGCGAGCGAGGCCTTCTGGGTCGAGAACGGGAAGATCCAGTACCCGGTGAAGGGCGCGACGATCATCGGCAGCGGCCCCGAGGCGCTCAAGCGCGTGAGCATGATCGGCAACGACCTCGAGCTCGACACCGGCGTCGGCGTCTGCGGCAAGGAAGGCCAGAGCGTGCCGGTCGGCGTCGGCCAGCCGACGCTGCGCATCGAGCGGCTGACCGTCGGCGGCACCGCTTGAGGTGAGCCCCCCCCGAAGCGCCTTCGGCGCTCCCCCCCGGGGGGGCGCCGCCGGCGGACCGGCGGAGCCGGGTCCGCGGCGGCCGCTTGGCGAGGGTGCGGCGGGCGGCGCCGTCTCGCTTGGCGACATCGAGGCGGCGGCGCAGCGGCTCGCCGGCCAGGTGCTCGAGACGCCCTGCGTCGAGAGCCGGACGCTGGGCGAGATCGCCGGCTGCCAGGTCTTCCTCAAGTTCGAGAACCTGCAGTTCACCGCGTCGTTCAAGGAGCGCGGCGCGCTGAACAGGCTTCTCGCGCTCGCGGGCAGCGGCGTGAAGGGCGTGATCGCGGCCTCGGCCGGCAACCATGCGCAAGGCGTCGCGCACCACGCGCAGCGGCTCGGCCTGCGCGCGGTGATCGTGATGCCGCGCCACACGCCGACGGTCAAGGTCGAGCGCACGCGCGGCTTCGGCGCCGAGGTGCTGCTGCACGGCGAGACCTTCGACGACGCGCGCGAGCACGCGCTCGCGGTCGCCGACGCCCAGGGCCTGACCTTCGTCCACCCCTTCGACGACCCGCTCGTGATCGCCGGCCAGGGCACGATCGCGCTCGAGATGCTGCGCGCGCAACCCGACCTCGACACGCTCGTCGTCGCGGTCGGCGGCGGCGGGCTGATCAGCGGCATCGCAGTCGCCGCGCGCGCTCTCAAGCCGCAGATCCGCATCATCGGCGTGCAGACCGAGCGCTTCCCGGCGATGGTCAACGCGGTCAAGGGCACTGCCTACCCGCAGGGCGCGGGCACGATCGCCGAGGGCATCGCGGTCGGCCAGCCGGGGCGGATCACGCGGCGCATCGTCGGCGAGCTCGTCGACGACCTGGTGCTCGTCGACGAAGGCGCGATCGAACAGGCGGTGCTGATGCTGCTCGAGATCGAGAAGACGGTGGTCGAAGGCGCCGGCGCCGCCGGCCTGGCCGCGCTGCTGGACGACCCGGCGCGCTTCGCCGGGCGCAAGGTCGGCCTCGTGCTGTGCGGCGGCAACATCGACCCGCTGCTGCTCGCGGCGATCATCGAGCGCGGCATGGTGCGTGCCGGCCGGCTCGCGCGCATCCGCGTCGGCGCGCGCGACACGCCCGGCGTGCTCGCGCGCATCACCGCCGTCGTCGCCGAGGCGGGCGCGAACGTCGACGAGGTCCACCACCAGCGCGCGTTCTCGACGCTGGCGGCGCAGAACGTCGAGGTCGAGCTGGTGCTGCAGACGCGCAACCCGACCCACGTGGCCGAGGTCGTCACCGCGCTGCAGCGCGCCGGCTTCGACGCGAAGAGTTACTGAGCGCCCCGAGGCCGGCGGGAGCCGGCGGCCCACGCGGCCTGGCGGGCCGGGAGCCCCGAACAGGCGCTGCATGGGCGTGCTACATTCCCGCCCATGCGTTTCGCGCCCGTCTTCTTCTTTGCCTACTTCTGGTTCTCGCCCCGTCCGGCGGCTGGAGAGGCAAGCGTCTAGGCAAACGAAACGCAGCGAAACCCTCGAAACCGCCGGCAACCCCGGCGGTTTTTTCATTTCCGCCCCGAGGATCCCGTGATGAGCCCCAAGCCCACCGAAGACCGCTACACGCTGAGCGAGAAGACCAGCCAGACCGACGACCAGCGCATCCGCGACGTCACGCCGCTGCCGCCGCCGGAGCACCTGATCCGCTTCTTCCCGATCGCCGGCACGCCGGTGGAGACGCTGATCTCCGGCACGCGCAGCGCGATCCGCAGGATCATGAACGGCAGCGATGAGGAAGGCAGCGACCGGCTGCTGGTGATCGTCGGCCCCTGCTCGATCCACGACCCGGCGGCGGCGATCGACTATGCGCGCCGGCTCAGGGCCGAGCGCGAAAGGCACGCCGGCGAGCTGGAGATCGTGATGCGCGTGTACTTCGAGAAGCCGCGCACCACGGTCGGGTGGAAGGGGCTGATCAACGACCCCTACCTCGACGAGAGCTTCCGCATCCACGAAGGGCTGCGCATGGCGCGCCAGCTGCTGGTCGACATCAACCGCCTGGGCGTGCCGGCGGGCAGCGAGTTCCTCGACGTGATCAGCCCGCAGTACATCGGCGACCTGATCGCCTGGGGCGCGATCGGCGCGCGCACGACCGAGAGCCAGGTGCACCGCGAGCTGGCCTCGGGCCTGAGCGCGCCGGTCGGCTTCAAGAACGGCACCGACGGCAACATCAAGATCGCGATCGACGCGATCCAGGCCGCGGCGCGGGCGCACCATTTCCTGAGCGTGCACAAGAACGGCCAGGTCGCGATCGTCGAGACGCGGGGCAACAAGGACTGCCACGTGATCCTGCGCGGCGGCAAGGCGCCGAACTACGACGCCGCGAGCGTCGCCGCGGCGTGCAAGGAGATCGAGGCCGCGAAGCTGCCCTGCCGGCTGATGGTGGACGCGAGCCACGCGAATGCGGCCAAGCAGCACCAGCGCCAGATCGACGTGGTGCGCGACGTCGCGGCGCAGCTCGAGGCCGGCACGCGCTGCATCTTCGGCGTGATGGTCGAGAGCCACCTGCACGCCGGCGCGCAGAAGTTCACCCCCGGCAAGGACGACCCGGGCCAGCTCGAATACGGCAAGAGCATCACCGACGCCTGCATCGGCTGGGACGACACGGTCAACGTGCTCGACGTGCTGGCCGCCGCGGTCAAGGCGCGGCGCCGGCACGCACGCTGACGCAAGCGGGCGGCTCTCGGCCCGGAGCGGCCCTTGGCCGCTCCGGGCCATGGCCGTA
>MEGM01000008.1 GCA_001725505.1 Rubrivivax sp. SCN 70-15
TTGCATCGTCTTCAACCAGCAGCAGGAGGCGGGAGCTGTCCATGGGCGATTCGGGTTCCTGTGGGCGCCGCTTCAGGCGCCGGGTTCAATGGCAATCGATGACAGGGGCAGGCGGATCTCCACCTCGCTGCCCCTGGGCGGGGTGTTCCTCACCTGAACGCGTCCGCCCAGCGAGCGCGCCACGTTGAGCACCAGGAACAGGCCCAGTCCGCGGCCCGGGCGCTCCGTCTTGGTGGAGATATGGCGCTGGCCCAGCTGCTCCAGCACGGCAGGTGCAAAGCCGGGACCCTTGTCGCGCACGGTGATGCACAGCATGCCGGTGCGCACGGACAGGTGCAGCGCCACATGGCCGGGAGATGCCTCGGAGGCATTGTCGAGCACATTGCAAACCATTTGCTGCAACGCGGTATCCGAAAGAATGGGGAAGTCCTCTTCGGCCTGGACATAGTCGAAACGCTCCACCGCATGGCGTGACTGCCATTGGGCGACCACTCCATCCATGAAGGCATGCAAGGTCGTGGCCTGGGGCGAGCCGATCCCGCTCGACGCGGTCAAGCTCGTCGGCAAGGCGCTGAACTGCTCGGTCAACGACGTGCTTCTCACCTGCGTCGCCGGCGCCATCGGCGCCGATCTGCGTGCGCGCGGCGACGATCCCGCAGGCAAGGAGATCCGTGCGATGGTGCCGGTGAACCTGCGCGCGCCGGGCGACGCCTGGCAGCTCGGCAACCGCTTCGGCCTCGCGCCGCTGGTGTTGCCGGTGGGCATCGCGAACCCGATCGAGCGCCTGTACGCGGTGCGGCGCCGGATGGGCGAGCTCAAGGGCAGCACCCAGCCGCTGCTGGCCTACGCGATCCTCGCGATGACCGGCCTGTTCGTGAAGCCGGTGCAGGACTTCGTGCTCGGCCTGTTCGCGAAGAAGACCACCGCGGTGATGACCAACGTGCCCGGCCCGGCCGAAGCGCTGAAGCTCTGCGGTGCGACGCTGCGCCAGGCGATGTTCTGGGTGCCGGCCTCGGGCGAGGTCGGCGTCGGCGTCAGCATCCTCAGCTACGGCGGCGGCGTGCAGGTCGGGCTCATCACCGACGCGGCCTTGTGCCCGCACCCGCAGGCGATCATCGACCGCTTCGCGCCCGAGTTCGACCGCCTGCTGCTGCTCGCGCTGATGCTGCCCTGGGGCGAGGCGGTCTGAGCGGCCTGGCCGGCAGCGACGCCGGCCAGGCCGCGGCTTCAGCGGCGGTAGCCGACGAAGCTGCCGTCGACCGGGGTCGACGTCGGGTCGTGGTAGGTGCCCGCGGCGGTGCCGGCCATGAAGTCGAAGTGGCCGCTCGCCGAACTGACGCTGTCGGTCAGCGTGAACGCGCCGGTCGCCGGGTCGTCGATCGTCAACGTGCAAGCGTAGGACGTGCCGCTCGGACGCTCCTGGCAACGGCTGCTGCCGTCTGCCTGAAGAAACACCGTGGTGCCGCTGTCGGTGCGGGTCTCGGCGGCGTCGCGCAAGTCCCAGATGCCCTGGTACGAGCCCGCGCTCAGCGCCAGCGGCACGTCCGGGTCCACCGCGGGCAGGCCGAGCTGCGCCAGCAGCGCCTTCGTGCCGGTGTCGTTGAAGCGCACCGAGGGGGCGGTCGACGGCTTGCTGCGGTAGCCGTAGTAGACGTTGCCGCCGCGCTCGACGAAGACGGTGTCGTAGTTCAGCGGCGCCGCAGCGGCGGGCGCGTTGCTGAAGCTCAGCACGCGCGCGTCGCCCAGCGTCTCGATCTTGTAGCTGCCGCTGCCTGCGACCGTGCAGTTTCGCGTCGAGCCGTTGATGAACTGCTCCTGGCAGGCGTAATAGGTCACCCGGTTGCTGCCGCTGCCTTGGAAGGCCACGCGCAGCAAGGTGTTGCCGCTGTAATAGCCCGGCGCGGTGCTGCCGCTGTTCAGCGTCACGTTGCCGACCTTGCCCAGGCTCAGCGTGCTGTTGCCCCACCAGGCTTGCGGGGTGCCGCTGGAGTAGGTCACCCCGCCGTAGCTGAAGCTGCCGGGGCCATAGTTGCACGGCGTGCCGCTGGCCGCAGCCATCATCGCCTCGAGCGTCTTCGTCGGGCTGCCACGCCCTGCGGTCTCGCTCGAGTTGCACTGGGCGCCGGCGGGCTGGGCACTGGCATCGCCGCCGGCCGAGACCGCGGCGCTGTACTGACTGACCACGTTGCTGAACCCGGCCGGGTTGTTCGCGCCGGCGGGCAAGTAGGCGTAGGCCCGGGTCAGCACCGTGCTGGACTGGAAATACACCTTGGAGCCGGACGGGAAGACCGCGTCGCCGAGCGCCGACGGGTCGGCGATGACGAGGTTCTTGTAGCCGGCGGCGGTGGCGCTCGCGTAGACGCTGGCCAGCGTCTGGCCCGAGACGTCGACGCTGGTCCGGCTCGTGATCCCCGTCTGCAGGCCGCCGCAGTAGTCGTAGCGGCTGTTGCCGCTGGCGTCTCGTGCACTGCTCTGGTTCTCGAAGTTGGGCGCGCAGGCCGTCCAGTCGCTGCCGGTCCATGCGAGGTCGGCGTTGCGCCGCGGGTCGCCGCCCAGGCCCCAGGTTGCCAGATGGCCGGCGCTGGCGCGCATCCGGCGATCGATGAAGCGGCTGACGCCGCTGGCGTCGGGCGTGTTCTGTGCCGCCGATCCGCTGAACAGCCGAAGGTAGTAGTTCGCCGCATCGACGTAGTTCATCTCGGCGAACTGGATGAAGGCGCCGGGCGTTGCCGTGCTGACGTCGGCCGCGGCCGGCTTGGCGGCCGCCACCAGGATGGCGGCCGAAGCGCCGTCCAGCCCCGAGCCGGCGACGAGAGTCGTCGCTGCATCTCCGAGCGCAGCCTCGCGCGCGGCCGGCGACGCGGCAGCGACCGCGGGGTCGGCGACCGCCGTCGCCAGCTCCGGCAGCATGGCCAGCAACTGCTGCGCGACGGCGCGGTCCAGGTCGGCCTGGGCGATGGTCGTGCCGTCGACGGCCTTCGTGCCGAGCGCGGCGCTGACCGCGGCCGCCTGCTTCTGGGCCGTCAGCACGAGCAGCCGCGCGAGCGCGGCCGGGTCGGTGCTGCCGTCGGCGGGGGAAGGGGCCTGCGTGTAGTCGGCGAGCGGCGATGCGCTCAGGCCGGCGGTTGCCGCGATCGTGTTTGCAGCCTCGGTGCTCCTGACGCCGCTGCGCGCCGCCATCTGCTGCACGAGCGTGGTCAGCGGGCTGATCACCGCCGTCTGGTCGGCCGGGGCCGCCAGCGTGAACGCGGCGGTGACCGGGCCGTGGTCGGCATCGACCGCATCGGTGCCGACCATCGCGACCAGCGTGTACTTGCCGACGTCGGCGTTCGGCACCGCCAGCGTGACCTTGCCGGTGGCATCCGTGCGGCCCTGGGTCTCGCCGGGATCGCAGATGCCGTTGGCATTGGCGTCCAGACAGACGAGGGCGTTGCCGATCGCGCCGTCGATGACGGTGGTGGCGAGATCGGTGGTCGTGCCGGGCGGCTGCGTGGCGGTGCTGCTGCCGCCACTTCCGCCGCCGCAGCCGGCCAGGTTGATCAGTGCCAGGCTGCTGCAGGCCAAGGCGGTCGCTTGCAGTCTGTGGTGTCGATGTTGCATGGCTTGCTCCGCGAAAGGTTGAGAGCCCGTCAGGTGAACGGATCGGACGGACCTGCGACATCGTCGGCGCGGTGGCCCTGCGCGCGCATCCACTGTTCTGATGAGGAACGCGCGCCGGTGCGCTGCTAGACTGAATTCGTCGCGGCCCTGGAGCCGGGCGCCATCCGTGCAGCGTGACGTCATCGACCGTTCACGCGCCGGGCAAGGAGGGGTCGTGCCGTCGACGCCGGGGATCGCCAGACCGGAGCGCATGCCGCCGCAGCCGGGCCGCACCGAGGCCGCCGACGCGCCGAATGCCGCGGCCGGCGCGCCGATCGACGACTTCATCCGCAGCCGCTTCGTCGAGATGTTCCTGAGCAACGGCCGCAACGGCCAGCTCGGCATGTTCGCGGCCGGGGCCGCGCTGGCGTTCATCTGGTTCGACGGCACGGAGTCGACATCGGCGCTGGCCTGGCTGGGGCTGATGCTGGCCGTCGGTCTGGCTCGCCTGCGGTTCACGCAGCGCCTCGTGCGCCACCGCGATTCGCGCCGGTCGACGCGGCGCATTGCCGTCTTGCTCGCCGTCAACGGACTGCTGATGGCGGTGCCGTTGACGGCCTTTGCGCATCTGGGCGAACAAGGCCGGGCGGCGATGACCATGATCCTGACGGCAGCAGCGGCGGCATCGGTGGCGACGACCGCGGGCTATGGGCGCATCTTCCTCGCCTTTGCCGCGCCGATGCTGCTGCCGCTGGCCGCGGCCTGGGCGGTGCTGGCCGGCGACGGGCCCGCCCTGCCGGGTGCGCTGGGGATGGGGGTGCTGATCCTGATGTTCCTGGCCTACATGTCGGTCGTCGGTCGCCAGGCCTACGCGGTCTTCGACGAGTCATGCCGGATCCGCTACGCAGAACGCGAGCGCAACGCGGAGCTGAACAGCGCGCTCGAGCGCGCCGACCAGGCGAACCGCACCAAGACCCAGTTCCTCGCCGCGGCGAGCCACGACCTGCGCCAGCCCATCCACAGCATGAACGCGCTGCTCGCAGCGCTGTCGCTGCGCCGTCTGGACGAGCGCACGCGCGAGATCGTCGACCTGCTCGGCAGCGTCAACCAAGCGATGGTCGGACAACTCGACGGGCTGCTCGAGATTTCCAGGCTCGATGCCGGAGTCGTCAAACCCGAACTCGCAGCGCTGCGGCTGGACGAGTTTGCCGCAATGCACCATGCGATGGTGGCGCCGGTGGCCGCGGAGCGCGGGCTGCGCTGCATGCTCGCGCTCGACCATGCGGTCACCGTGCGCTCGGACCGCGCGCTGCTTTCGCGCGTGCTCGGCAACCTGACCGACAACGCGATGAAGTTCACGCCCCGCGGCGGCGAGGTCGAGATCGCGTTGCAGCACGACGGCGCGCGTGCCTGGCTGTCGGTGCGCGACACCGGGATCGGCATTGCCGAGGAGGAGCACGAGCGAGTGTTCCAGGAGTTCTACCAGGTCGGCAATGTGGAGCGCGACCGTTCCCGAGGTCTGGGGCTGGGCCTGTCCATCGTGGCGCGCCTGTGCGCGCTGCTCGGCGCCGAGCTGCGGCTTCGGTCCCGGCCCGGCCAGGGCACGACGCTGAGCATCGGCCTGACGGCGGTTCCGCCCGACCCTGCGCGGCCCGCCGGCGAAGCGGGCATCGCCGCATTGGCGGGCTTGTCGGTGCTGGTGATCGACGACGAGGCGCAGGTGCGCGAGAGCATGCGGCTGCTGCTCGGTGAACTCGGCTGCCGCATCCACCTCGCGGATGGCACCGCGCAGGCGCGCGAGGTGCTGGCCGCGACGCGCATCGACGCGGCCTTGTCCGACCTGCGGTTGCGCGAGGGCGACAGCGGGTTGATCGCTCTGCGTGAGGTGCAGGCGCAGCAACCCTGGGCGCGCGTGGTGCTCGTCACCGGCGACACCGCGCCCGACCGCATCCGGGAGGCTGAGGCGGCCGGCCTGCCGTTGCTGCACCAGCCGGTGGCGGGCTGGCCGCGCTGAACGGGCGGGCGCCGTGAGCGTAACGGATGCGCCCGACCGCGACGCGTGGCTGTCGCGCGGCCTGGTCGACCTGTGGCCGCAGGCCGGACGCGTCTTCGACGTCGTCGTCGTCGGCAGCGGCTACGGCGGCAGCGTCGCTGCCGCGGCGCTTGCCGGCTGTTCGGTGTCCGATGGCCACGGCGGGACGCGCACCCTGTCGGTCTGCGTCCTCGAGCGCGGGCGCGAATTCCGTGCCGGCGCGTTCCCGGCGCGTCTGGCCGACCTGCCCGGTGAGCTGCGCATCGCGCGCCAGAACTCGGGCCGCTTGGGCAAGCAGCGCGAAGGACTGTTCGATCTGCGCTGGGGCGACGACGTGGTGGCGTTGCTCGCCAACGGCCTGGGTGGCGGCTCGCTTATCAATGCCGGCGTGCTGCTCGAGCCCAGGCCGATGGAGTTCGAGCCTGGCCCCTGGCGCGATCTGTTGACGGCACTCGATCGCGACGGATGGCATGGACGCGCGCGCCGGGTGCTCGGTGGCGTCGTGGCCGACGGGCACGGTGAACGGGCGAACACGATCGAGCGCCACGCGGAGTTTGGGGCCCGATCCCTGGGCAAGTTCGACGCGCTGCGGGGTCTCAGGCGCGGCGCCGACACGTTCGAGCCGGCCCAGATCACGGTGGCGATGGCCGACGAGACGAACGCCGCCGGCGTGCGCCTGAGCGCCTGCACGCTGTGCGGCGACTGCATGAGCGGTTGCAACGTCGGCGCGAAGAACTCGCTCGACGTCAACCTGCTCACGCTGGCACGCCGCGCCGGCGTCGAGATCTACACCGGCGCCAGCGTGCGGGACTTCGAGCGTGACGCGGACCATGGACAGTGGTGGCTGAACGTCGTTCATACCGACGCGCGACTGCAGGCGCGCGAAGGCGGGCCGTTGCGCGTCGCGGCGCGCCGGCTAGTGCTGGCCGCTGGATCGCTGGGCAGCACCGAACTGCTGCTGCGCTCGCAGCGCGGGCGGCTGCGGTTCTCGCCCCGCCTGGGGGAGCGGTTCTCCTGCAACGGCGACAATATCGCTGCGCTGCGCTTTCCGGCCGGCCCGCCGGTGCAGGGTTGTGCCGACGAGGACAGCCCGCTCGTCGGGCGCGGCGTCGGGCCGACGATCACCGGCATCCTGCGCGTGCCGGCCGACGCCAAGGGCCCCGGATTCCTGGTCCAGGACTTCTCGGTGCCGGCGCCGCTCAAGCGCGTGTACGACGAAGCCGTCACCAGCGCCGCCGCGATTGCCGCCTTGCCCGGCGGGGATCGGACAACGCACGGCGGCGAGGACCCCGCGGCGCTCGACCCGATGGCGGTCGATGCGGCGGCGATGGCGCGTACCCTCCTCGTGGGCACGATCGGTCATGACGACGGCGCTGGCATACTGCGCCTGGCGCCGCGCGATCGCGGTGCCGCGGCGGGCCCGTCGACGGTGCAGATCGTCTGGCCGCAGGCGCGCCATTCGCGCGCTCTTGACCATGCACACGATGCATTGCGCAAGCACACCCCGGAAGGTGCAGCGATGCTGGCCAACCCGGTCTGGCGTTTGCTGCCCAAGGCGCTGGAGGATCTGGTCTCGCAGCCGCGCGGGCCGGTGCTGACCACCCACCCCCTGGGCGGCTGCGCGATCGGCGCGAGCGTTGCCGACGGCGTCGTCGACGACTGCGGCCGGGTCTTCGACGCCGGTGCCGCGCCACGCGACAGCGGGTGGGAAGGCAGCCTCGTCGTGCTCGACGGCGCCATCGTGCCGGGTGCACTGGCGGCCAACCCCGCGCTCACGATCACCGCGCTCGCGCTGCGCGCCATGGCGGCGTTGCGCGAGGCCTGGGCGCTGTCCGGGGGCGGCGCGCTCGGCGAACGCGCTGCCGACCCGGCGGCGCCCGGCACACCGCGCCTGCGCGCGCCGGCGCCGGCTCTGCACGCCGTGCCGGGCACGCCGCCCGATACCGAGATCCAGGTGATGGAGCGGTTGCGCGGCCCGGTGCGGCTGAACATGGGGTCGACGCTGGCACGGCCCTACGTCGTCGAGCTGAGCCTGGTCTACGCGCCGGTGGCGGTGCGCGAACTGGTCTCGACGCTCGAGAGGCGCCTGTGCGTGGTGCCCGAGGCGGCGCCGACGCCGTCGCTGCACCGGCCGCGCTCGACGCTGCGCCTGTTCGATGCCGCGACCTGGGACGGGCTCGGGTTGCGCTCGCTCGACGAGGCGCAGCGCATCCCGCATGCGCTGTTCGAGGCCGAGCTGCGCGGCAGCCTGCGCTTTTTGCACCGCGAGGCGTCGGGGCCATGGCAACGCAGGCTGCGCGCGCTGCTGGCCTGGGCGCGAAACCGCGGCCTGCGCGACAGCTGGCAGGCCGTGGCCGACCGAAATGGAAAGGGCGATGGCCGCAAGGGCGACGGCGACGACTCCAGTCGCCCATGCCTGCTGCTCGCGCTGGCCGATCGTGCCGGCGAAGTGCGGCGCTTCGACTACGAGCTCGAGATCGGTGCGGTCCTGCACGACCGCCTCGTCGACGACGCCGGCCGGCCCGCCCGGGCGATCCCCACCGGCGCGGTCATCCGGGGTCACAAGCGGCTGACCTATGGTTGCCGTGCCAGTCCCTGGCGTCAGCTGACCGAACTCAGCCTGACCATGATGCCGGCAATGCAGGAAGCGCAGCCACCGCTGCTTCGCCTGGACACCCGTTTCTTCAGCGAGTACGCGGTGCCGCTGCTGCGCATCACGCGCCAGCGTGACCAAGTTTCGGCGCTGGCCGACCTGGCCTCGCTCGCGCTGGCCTTCGCGCGCGCACTCGGTCCGATCCACCTGTGGACCTTGCGCAAGCCCGATACGCCGTCGGCACGCCCGCCCCAGCGGCTGCCGGGGCGGCTGGCGCGCGCCGACGTGTTGCCCGAGGTGACCCTGCTGAACGTCGGCCGCAACCGCCGCGGCGGCGCACCGGTGCAGGTGCGGCTGACGCGCTACGCGCGCGCGTCCAGCGAGCGGCCGCCGCTGGTGATGATCCACGGCTACAGCGCGAGCGGCACCACCTTCACCCACGCGTCGCTGGCACCGAGCGCAGCCGAATATTTCTGGCAGCGCGGGCGCGACGTCTGGGTGCTGGACCTGCGCACCAGCGCGGGTCTGCCCACCGCCAGCCTGCCCTGGGCGATGGAAGACGCCGGACTGATCGACATCCCGGCGGCCTTGCTGCACATCCGCCAGGTGACCGGCCGTCGCGTCGACGTGCTGGCGCATTGCATCGGTGGCGTGATGTTGTCGATGGCGCTGCTCGCCGAGGCGAGCGAGGTGCGCAGCGGGCGTGTCGAACTGGGCGTGGACAGCTGGCTCGACACCGAACAACTCGCGACGCTGGCGGCGTTCAACCGGCGCACCGCGCGGGTGGACGGCCACCCATGCATAGAACGCATCGTGCTCAGCCAGAAGGGGCCGGTGCTGCGCTACACCGACGACAACCTGCTGCGTGCCTACCTGATGCAGTACCTGCGCCGCTGGTTGTTGCCCGACGGCTATGCGTTCCGCCCGCGCCAGCCGCAAGGCGTGGCGGACGACCTGGTGGATCGGCTGCTTGCCAGCCTGCCCTATTCCGATGCCGACTACGACGTCGAGAACCCGCGCCGGCCCTGGGCCCGCACGCCCTGGGTGGCGAGCCGCCATCGGATGGACGCACTCTATGGGCGCACCTTCGAAGCCACCGAACTGGGTGCACAGACGCTGGCCGCGATCGACGATCTGTTCGGCCCCCTCAACCTGGAGACGGTGGCGCAGACGATCCAGTTCGCGCGCTGGGATGCGGTGACGAACCAGCGCGGCCGCGGCGAATTCGTGACCCGCCAGCGGCTGCGCCGTGGCTGGAGCGACATCCCGACGCTGGCCTTGCACGGGGCCGACAACGGCCTGGTCGATGTCTACACGCAGCAGTTGCTGGAGACCCAGCTCGGGGGCGCCGGCGTCCCGGTGCGCGCCATCACCTACAAGGGCCTGGGCCACCAGGACCTGCTGATCGGGCGCGCCGCGGCCTTCGTCTTCGACGACATCGAGGCTTTTCTCTCCGAGGCGCCGCGACCAGCACGGGCCGAGGCGCGCGCGTGCCCCGCCGAATCGGTGGTGTTCGCGCTGCCCTGGCTCGGACCTCGGCTGGACGTGGCGGAAGGCACACCCCCGCGGGTGCGTGTGGGATGCCTGTCGCGGCCGGATCAAGGCCTGTCCCGGCTGGTGATGGTGCCCGTGCGACACTGCGCTGGTCGCTTCGCGGTCGCTGCTGGCGCCCCGATGTTCTTTGGGCCGATCGACCAGCAGAGCGGGCGCTGGCAGTTCGCCGAGCCGGATCCTGTGGCGTTCCCGCCAGTGCCTGGCGTCGGGAAATTCGGCTGGTTGGCACTGCTGGTTTATGCACGCGACGAGACGACGGCAGAGGGCGGGGCCACAGGTCCGGGTGGTCCGGCCACCAGGTCACTCGGCGTACCGCGTTTGCTGGACCAAGAGTTCATGTTGGACGAGTTCCATCTCGACACCGGGAGTCTGCAAATCCCGACCGCCGAGATGCCTCCGCTCGATGGCGGTTCGGCGCTGCGGGTCTCGGTGCGCGAATGGCTGCCGACGCAGCGGCCCGAACTGCTCGCGCAGGCCTGCGTCGATCGCGCTGACCTGGAGCGTGCGGTGCGGCTCGCGCAGCCCGTGCCGGTGGGGACCCGGCTGCGCTTCGTGCTCGCCAGCTGTCAGTACCCGGCCGGTCCCGTCGATGCGCTGGCGGCACAGGCCAGCCTGCTGCGCATGGAGCGCCTGTGCGCCGAGTCGCCCGAAATCGGTCTGCTCCTGTTCGCCGGCGACCAGATCTACGCCGACGCCAGCGCCGGCCTCGTCGACCCGAGCCGCAGCGACGAGCGCTACGACCGTCCGCACGATGTCGCAATGCAGCGGCCCCCGCTGCGCCGTCTGCTGGCCCGGATGAACGCCTTCATGCTCGTCGACGACCACGAGATCGTCGACAACTGGGAGCCGCTCGCCCCCGGCTGCCGCGGCGCGGCGGCGCGGGCAGCGATGCTCGTCCGTGGGCTGGCCGCCTACTGGAACTACGAGCGCATGGCGCCGCAGCGTCGGCAGCCGGGCCGGCCGCCGTGCGCCGACCGGGCGTTCGTCCATGCGAGCCATGCCTTCTACGCCGCCGACACGCGCACCGGCCGCTCGCCGCGCGGCGCCATGCAGGCGCCGCAGGACGTGCAGATCCTCGAACCCGAGCAGTGGCACGCATTGCAGTCCTGGCTGCTCGGGCATCACGACGACCTCAAGTTCGTGATGACGCCGTCGACGCTGCTGCCGCAGCGTGTCGACCGCGCCGGCGCCGCCGAGAGCCGGGCGCACAGCGACGCCTGGGACGGCTACGAGGCGTCGCTCGATCGCCTGCTTGACTTCATCGCCGGCAACCGGATCCTGCGCACCGTCTTTCTCTCTGGCGACGAGCATCGGTCCTTCGTCACCGAGGCCTGGTTGACGGCGCACGAGGGCGCGCCGCCGGTGAAGATCGTCTCGGTGCACAGCTCGGCGCTGTACGCCCCGTTCCCGTTCACCAATTCACAGCCGCGCGACTTCGCCGACCGGCCGTTCACGACTGCCAGCGGGGTGGCCGTCAGGACGCGCACGCACTGGGCCGCGCCGGGCGACGGCTTCGCCGTGCTCGAGCCGGACGCGGCCGGGCGCAGCCTGACGGTGGAGTTCTTGAAGGGCGAGCCCGGCATCGCGCCCGAGCGGCTGCAGCTGGCCTTGCTGACTTGAGGGGACTGCTTCAGGGCAGGCGCACGCCCTGTCTGGCCAGCGCGTAGACGGCCTCGGTGCGGTTGTCCACGCCCATCTCGCGGAAGATGGCCACCAGATGCTGCTTGACGGTGCCGTCGGCGATGTCCAGCTCGCGCGCGATGCGCTTGTTCGACATGCCGCGCACCAGGCGTGCCAGGACCTCGGCGTGGCGCGGCGTGAGGCCGGGAAACGCGTCGCCGATCTCGCGCAGTCCGACGTGCGCGCGCGGCGGGCCCGGCGCCACGGCGGACCGGGCCGCCGCAGCGCCGGGCCCGCCGGCCAGCGTCGGTTGGGGCAGGTAGATGCCACCGTGGCGCAGGATCTTGAGCACGTCGGTCAGCAGCCGCGGCTCGGCGTTCTTGAACACGAAGCCGACCGCGCCGGCGTCGATGGCGTCGCGCACGGTCTGTTCGCGCGTGTCGGCGGAGACGACAACGATCTTGGCCGACGACAGCGCGCACAGCTGGCGGATCAGCGGCGCCCCGGCAGCGTCGGCGCCACCGCCCAGATTCCAGTCGAGCAGGACGAGTTCGAAGGCCTGCGCCGCGACCAAGCGCAGCGCCTCGTCGCCGTCGGCGCAGGTCATCACGTTCTCGACGGGAATCCATTCGGCGAGCAGCAGCCTCATTCCCGAGGCGACGAGTTGGTGGTCGTCGACGATCAATGCACGCATAGCCGCGCTTCCCTCGTGCCGAACTGGCCATCGGTTATAGACCAAGTGCCTTCGTCCGGGGGCCTTTCGGGACAGGCGTGGCGGAGCTGCGCTGCCTAAGCTTGGCACAGGGTGTCCTGCACGAGGCACCAGCGACTCGAGGAGGTGAATCATGGATATGCAGATCGATCGGCCCGTGCCGATGCCGGCCTCGCGTCCGAGTTTCCCGTCCGCGGCCACAGGCACCGAGGTGCCGGCGCGCGAGGACCCTGGCCCGGCGCTGGACTGCCTGCTGCCGGCACTGGACGCGCTGGCCTTCGGCGTCGCGGTCCTCGAGCCCGGCCTCAGGCTCGTCTACGCCAACGCGGCGGCGCGCGCGCTGCTGCACCGCGCCGGCTGCGCGCTCGACGCCGGCGCGCTGCGCCCGCGCGGCGCGGACCGTGCGGCCTGGGTCGACGCACTGGACCAGGTCTGCAGCCGCCAGCGACGCCGCCTGCTCGAAGTGGGCAGCGACGACACGCGCCAGTTCGCCGCGCTGACGCCGGCGAACTGGCGCGGGGTCGGCGTCGCCGTCGTGACCTTCGGTCGGTTCGAGCTGTGCGGCGCGCTCGAGCTGCAGCTGTTCTCGACCCTGCATGGCCTGAGCGGTGCCGAGAGCCGAGTGCTCGCCAAGATCGCGTGCGGCCTGCGCGCAGCCGAGATCGCGCGTGTGCATGGCGTGGCACTGTCGACGGTCGCGACGCAGGTGTCGGCGATCCGGGCCAAGACCTGCTGCGCCAGCGTGCGCGAGCTGCTCGACAAGCTTGGCCGACTGCCGCCCCTGCGCTCGGCGATCGCGGCTAGCGAGCCGGTCGCGCCGGCGCCGCCTCGAAGCGCATCGCCAGCGCCTGCTCGCGCAGCCAGCGGTGGCCGGGGTCCTGGGTGGCGCGCCAGCTCCAGTGCATCGCGACGGTGAACGGCGGCAGGCCGAGGTCGGGTTCGACGACCTGCAGCTCGTGGCGCGCGGCGAAGCGCAGCGCCGGGCGCAGCGGCATGATCACCGCGAGATCGCTCACCGCGAGGATCGCCGGCGCCACCGTGAAGTGCGGCAGCGTGAGCCGGATGCGTGACTGCAGACCCAGCAGGTGCAGCGCGCGCGCCGGCTCGCCGTGGCTGGCGACGAGGATGAAGTCCAGCCGCTCGAGTGCGTCGCGGTCGCGCAGCGATTGCGCCAGCGGGTGGCCGCGGCGCAGCAGCACGACGTAGCGCTCCTGCAGCAGCGGCGCGCTCTCGGTGCCGGCCAGCCCGGGCAGGTAGCCGAACGCGAGGTCGAGCCGGCCTTCGTCGAGTGCCGCGCCGATGGCCTCGGGTGCGAGCTGGACAGCCTCGACGCGCACCGCCGGCGCTTGGCGGCCGACGGCCGCCATCAACTGCGGCAGGAACTCGTCGGCGCCGATGTCGCTCATGTGGACCGCGAAGCGGCGCTGCGAGCGTGCAGCGTCGAAATGCTCGACGTCGCGCAGCGCGACGTCGAGCAGCTGCAGCGCCGCCTCGACCTGGCGCGCGAGCTGGTCGGCCTTGGGCGTCGGCCGCACGCCCCCGGGCGCGCGCGTGAACAGCGGGTCGTGCAGCACCAGCCGCAGCCGCGTGAGCGCATGGCTGACGGCGGGCTGCGACAGGCCCAGCGTGTCGGCCGCGCGGCTCACGCTGCGCGCGGCGTGGACGGCGGCGAAGACCTGCAGCAGGTTGAGGTCGAGGTTGCGAATATTCACGACATGCATCGTAATCACAAAGAACATCGCATGGACGAATGGCGAGCCGCTGCCTACATTGCGCGATCGAGACGGCCACGAGACCAGGGCCTGTTGACGCTACGGGAGGGCTCGCGTGACTCGAAAAACAGGTACCCGCAAGGCGCGCGGTGCGGCCCAGGCTGGCCGCCTGGGCAAGCCGTGCAACGCGGCGGGTGCCTATTTGTCGAGGTCACCCTTTGGGCCGCCCCGGCGCGAGCCTTCCCGTAGCGTCAACAGGCCCTAGCAGCATGGAAGTCCAGTTCACAGAACAGATCGAGCAGCTGCAGCTGGGCGAGGGCGCGACCTTCCATGGCGAGGGCATCCTCGCGATCACGAAGGCGCTGCTGCAGTCGGGCGTGGCCTACGTCGGCGGTTACCAGGGCGCGCCGGTCTCGCACCTGCTCGACGTGATGGTCCAGGCGCGGCCTTACCTGGACACGCTGGGCGTGCACGTCGAAGCCTGCTCGAACGAGGCCTCGGCGGCGGCGATGCTGGGCGCCTCGATCCACTATCCGCTGCGCGGCGCGGTCACCTGGAAGAGCATCGTCGGCACCAACGTGGCGGCCGATGCGCTCTCGAACCTGGCGTCGCCGGGGGTCGTCGGCGGCGCGCTGATCGTCGTCGGCGAGGATTACGGCGAAGGCGCCAGCGTGATCCAGGAGCGTACCCACGCGTTCGCGATGAAGAGCACGCTCGCGCTGTTCGACCCGCGTCCGGACCTGGCGAACATGGTGCGGCTCGTCGAGCACGCGTTCGCGCTCAGCGAGGCGAGCAACATGCCGGCGGTGATGGAGCTGCGCATCCGCGCCTGCCACGTGCGCGGCCATTTCACGGCCAAGGCCAATCGCGCGCCGGCGCTGTCGACCAAGCACCTGATCGAGGAGCCGGCGGCGTTCGACTACATGCGCCTGGCGCACCCGCCGGTGACCTTCCGCCAGGAGAAGCTGAAGATCGAGCAGCGACTGCCGGCGGCGCAGGCCTACATCGCCGAACACCGGCTGAACGAGCATTTCGACGGCCCGCGCGCCGAGGTCGGCCTGGTCGTGCAGGGCGGGCTGTACAACGCCCTCGTGCGCGCGCTGCAGCAGCTCGGCCTGGCCGGCGCGAACGGCGTCAGCGAACTGCCGCTGCTGGTGCTCAACGTGACCTACCCGCTGGTGCCGGCCGAGCTGAGCGAGTTCTGCGCAGACCGGCGTGCGGTGCTGGTGCTGGAAGAGGGCTCGCCCGAGTACATCGAGAAGGACCTCGTCCAGTCGCTCAACCGGCAAGGCGTGGCCACGCCGGTGCACGGCAAGGACCTGCTGCCGCCGGCCGGCGAGTACACGGTCGAGGTCGTCGCGCAGGGGCTGATCGCCTTCGTCGAGAAGTACCTGCCCGACGTCGACCTCACGGCCGCGCGCTCCTGGCTCGGCGACAACGCGGCGCGCCGCGCCGACGTGGTGAAGGCTCTGGGGGCGCTGCCGCAGCGGCCGCCGGGCTTCTGCATCGGCTGCCCGGAGCGGCCGGTGTTCTCGGCGCTGAAGCTGGCGCAGCAGAACGTGGGCCCGGTGCACGTGGCGGCCGACATCGGCTGCCACGCGCTCGCGACCTTCGAGCCCTTCAGCTCGGGCCACTCGATCCTCGGCTACGGCATGAGCCTGGCCAGCCGCGCCGGTGTCAGCCCGATGATGCAGCGGCGCACGCTCGCGATCATGGGCGACGGCGGCTTCTGGCACAACGGCCTGCTCACCGGCGTACAGGCGGCGCTGTTCAACGGCGACGACGCGGTGCTGCTGATCATGAAGAACGGCTACACCTCGGCCACCGGCACGCAGGACATCCTGAACACGCCCGACGACGAGGCCAAGGCCGAGGCGCTGGCCGACGCGAGCGCGCACCAGAGCCTGGCGCACAAGAACCGCACGATCGAGGCCACGCTCGAAGGCATGGGCGTGCAGTGGATGCGCGTCGTCCACACCTACGAAGTCGCGGCGATGCGCAAGACGCTCGAGGAGGCCTTCACGAGCAGCTTCAACGGCCTGAAGGTCATCGTCGCCGAAGGCGAATGCCAGCTCGAGCGCCAGCGCCGGATCAAGCCCTGGATCGCCGGGCTGCTCAAGCGCGGCGAACGCGTCGAGCGCGTCAAGTACGGCGTCGACGAGGACGTCTGCAACGGCGACCACGCCTGCATCCGGCTCTCGGGCTGCCCGACGCTGACGATCAAGGACAACCCCGATCCGCTCAAGGTCGACCCGGTCGCGACCGTGATCGACGGCTGCGTCGGCTGCGGGCTGTGCGGCGCGAACGCGCACGCGGCGACGCTGTGCCCGAGCTTCTACCGCGCCGAGGTCGTGCGCAACCCGAAGTGGCACGAGCGGCTGCTCGCCGGCCTGCGCGCGCGCATGGTCTCGATGCTGGTGCCGGCATGAGCGCGCCGGGCCGCTCCCCAGCGCGAATCCCGGAGCGCGCAGCGCGGAGGGTCGTCCAGTGAGCCAGGCGCCCATCACCCTGCTCGTCTGCGCCCTCGGTGGCGAAGGCGGCGGCGTGCTCTCCGAATGGCTGTACGACGTGGCCGTGCGCTGCGGCCACGCGGCGCAGAGCACGTCGATCCCCGGCGTCGCGCAGCGCACCGGCGCGACCACCTATTACGTCGAGATCGCGCCGCAGCCCGCGACCGCGGGCGACGCGCGGCGGCCGGTGTTCAGCCTGAACCCGGTGCCGGGCGCGATCGACCTGCTCGTCTCGTCCGAGCTGCTCGAGACGACGCGCCAGGTCGGGCTGGGCATGGCCAGCGCGGCGCGCACGCTGGTCATCAGCTCGAGCGCGCGCGCGCTCACGGTGGCCGAGAAGATGCAGCTCGGTGACGGCCGTGTCGAGGCCGCCGCGTTGCTGGCGGTGCTCCAGCGCCATGCGCAGGCCTGCCAGGTGCTGGACATGTCGGCGCTCGCGCGCGAGGCCGGCACCGTGATCAGCGCGGTGATGTTCGGCGCCGTCGCGGCCAGCGGCCGGCTGCCGTTCGCGCGCGAGGCCTTCGAGGCGACGATCCGCGCCGGCGGCAAGGGCGTCGACGCCAGCCTGCGCGGCTTTGCGCTCGGCTTCGACGCGGTGCAGCGCAGCGTCCAGCAGCAGCAGGCGCTGACCGCGCTGCTCGCGCCGCCGAAACCGACCATCGATGCGCCCGCCTTGCCCGCGGCCCTGCGCGCGCGCTTCCCGGCGGCGGTGCACGAGATGCTCGCGCTGGGCCACGCGCGGCTGCTCGACTACCAGGACGCCGACTACGCCGCGCAGTACGTCGAGCGGCTCGCGCGCGTGCTCGCCGCCGAGCAGGCGGTCGACCCTGGCGCGGTGCAGGGCTACGCCGTGACGCGCGAGATGGCGCGCTGGCTTGCGCTGTGGATGGCCTTCGACGACATCGTCCGCGTCGCCGCGCTGAAGCTGCGCGCGAGCCGTGCGCAGCGCGTGCGGCGCGAGGTCGCCGCGCGCGACGACGAGATCGTCAAGCTGTTCGACCATTTCAAGCCCGGCGTGCCCGAGTTCGCCGCGCTGCTGCCGGCGTCGCTGGCCAGGCGGCTGGCCGCCTGGGACGCGCGCCGCCAGGCGCGCGGGCTCGCGCCCTGGGCGCTGGCGCTGAAGGTGGGCACGCACACGGTCGCCGGGGCGCTGGCGTTGCGCGCGGTCGCCGCGCTCAAGGGCCAGCGCCGGCGCGGCAGCCGCTTCGCGCTCGAGCAGTCGCTCATCGAGCGCTGGCTGGTCGCGGTCGAGCAGGGCACGCGCGAGCATTGGGCGCTGGGCCACGAGCTGGCGCTGTGCGGCCGGCTGATCAAGGGCTACGGCAGCACCAACGAGCGCGGCAAGCACAGCCTGCTGCACGTCGTCGACCACCTCGCGAACGCGCACGCGATCGCCGAACCCGCGGCGCGCGCGGTCGCGGTCGCCGCGGCGCGTACCGCAGCGCTCGCCGACGCCGCCGGCCGCGGCCTCGACGCGGCCTTGCTCGCGCATGGCGCGCCGGCGCGGCCGGTCGTCGCGCAGCCGATCCGCTGGCACCGGCGCACGCCGGTCCCCGGTAAGACTCCCTAGGCGGCGCCGCCGGCGCGCCGACCACAATCACGACATCCGCCAACCCGAAGGAGACAAGAGATGACGAAGACCCGACTGTCGCTGCTGTGCGCCGCCGCACTGCTGGCGATCGGCGCCGCGCAGGCACAGGACAAGCCCGTGATGCTCAAGCTGTCGAGCTGGGTGCCGGCGCAGCACCCGCTGAACCCGTCGCTGCAGGCCTGGGCCGACGACGTCAAGAAGGCCTCGGGCGGAACGATCACCTCGGTGCTGTTCCCGAGCGAGCAGCTCGGCAAGGCCTTCGACCATTACGACATGGCGCGCGACGGCATCGCCGACTTCGCCTACGTCAACCCGGGCTACCAGCCGGGCCGCTTCCCGATCTTCGCCGCCGCGTCGCTGCCGTTCCAGATCGCCAACGGCAAGGGCGGCAGCGCCGCCGTCGACGCCTGGTACCGCGCCTACGCGGCCAAGGAGATGAAGGACGTGCACTTCTGCTTCGCCTTCGTGCACGACCCCGGCACGCTGCATTCGACGAAGAAGATCGTGATGCCCGGCGACCTGAAGGGCATGAAGGTGCGCCCGGCGACGAGCACGATCGGCCAGATGGTGACCCTGCTGGGGGGCACCAACGTGCAGTCGTCGGCGCCCGAGGCGCGCGACATGCTCGAGCGCGGCGTCGCCGACGCGATCACCTTCCCCTGGGGCTCGCTGATGCTGTTCGGCATCGACAAGGTGACGAAGTACCACATCGACACGCCGCTCTACGTGACGCCCTTCGTCTGGGTCATGAACAAGGCCAAGTACGAGGCCATGTCGCCGGCGCAGAAGAAGGTCATCGACGACCACTGCACGACCGAATGGGCCGAGAAGGTGGCCTCGCCCTGGGCCGACTTCGAGGCCGCCGGGCGCGGCAAGATCGCCGCCGAGCCGGGGCAGGTGATGGTCGAGCTCAAGCCCGACCAGCTGGAGGCCTGGCGCAAGGCGGTTGCGCCGGTGGTCGGCGACTGGTCCAAGGGCGCCGAGAAGGTCGGTGCCGACCCGAAGCAGGTGCTCGACGCGCTGCACCAGAGCCTGGTGAAGTACAAGTCGGCGCTCTGACCCGCGGCCCATGAAGCGCAGGCGCCTCACCGACCGGATCATCGAGGTCATCGAATGGATGGCGGCGATCTTCGTCGGCATCGTCGCGGCCGACATCTTCATCTCGGTGATCCTGCGCAAGGTGTTCTCGACCTCGATCCCGGACAGCTACGACTTTGGCCGCCAGCTGCTCGGGATCCTGATCTTCTGGGGCATCGCGGCCACCAGCTACCGCGGCGGGCACATCACGGTCGACCTGGTCTGGTCGGCCGCCGGCCCGCGGCTGAAGCGCTTCATCGACATCTTCGCGACGCTGGTGCTGCTCTTCGTCGTCACGGTACAGACCGCGACGCTCTTCGACAAGGTGCGCTCGACCTACGTCGACAACGTGCTCACCTTCGACCTGAACCTGCCGACCTGGCCGCTCGCCGCGGTTGCGTGGGTCGGCGACGTCAGTGCCGTCGTGCTGATCGCGATCCGCACCTGGCGCCTGATCTTCCAGCCCGAACTGCTGCATGACGAAGAACCCGAAGAGCGTGTCCAGGAGTAGCGGGCGATGAACCTGAGCCCGGACTTCATCGCCGTCGCCGGCTTCGTGATCCTGTTCCTGCTGATGCTGCTGCGCGTGCCGGTGGGCATGGCGATGGGGCTGGTCGGCGTCACCGGCTACGGGCTCATCGCCGGCTTCGAGCCCGCGCTCAAGCTCGTCGGCCAGACCTCGATGCGCACCGTCACCGACTACACCTTCGGCGTGATCCCGATGTTCATGCTGATGGGCGCGCTGGTCTCGGTGTCGGGGGTCAGCAAGGAACTCTTCCGCGCCGCCGACGCCTGCATCGGCCACCTGCGCGGCGGGCTGGGGATGGCCACCGTGCTCGCCTGCGGCGGCTTCGCGGCGATCTGCGGCTCGTCGGTCGCGACCGCCGCGACCTTCTCGACCGTGGCCTACCCCGAGATGCGGCGCTACGGCTACCCGCAGTCGTTCTCGACCGGCGTCATCGCCGCCGGCGGCACGCTGGGCGCGATGCTGCCACCGTCGACCGTGCTCGCCGTCTACGCGGTGCTGACGCAGCAGGACATCGGCAAGCTGTTCATGGCCGGCATCCTGCCGGGGCTGCTCGCGATGTCGATGTACGTGATCACGATCGCCATCATCGTCGCCGTCCGGCCGAAGATGCTGCCGGCCGGCCCGCGCCGCAGCTGGCCCGAGCGGCGTGCCGCGCTGAAGGACGTCTGGCCTTCGCTAGTGCTGTTCGTGTTCGTGATCGGCGGCCTCTACGGCGGCCTGTTCACGCCCACCGAGGCCGGCGGCATGGGCGCCGGCGGCGCCTTCATCCTCGGCGTGCTGCGGCGCAAGCTCGACCGCCGCAACCTGCGCAGCGCGCTGCTGCAGGCCACGCGCACCGCGGCCGCTGTGTTCACGGTGCTGATCGGCGCGCTGCTGTTCGGCTACTTCCTGACCATCACGCAGGCGCCGCAGAGGCTGACCGAGTTCCTGACCGGCCTGGGCGTCGGCCGCTACGGCGTGCTCGCGCTGATCATGGTGATGTACCTGGTGCTCGGCTGCCTGATGGACGCGATGGCGATGATCATCCTGACGGTGCCGATCATCTTCCCCGTGATCACGCACCTGGGCTTCGACCCGATCTGGTTCGGCATCATCATCGTCATGACGGTCGAGCTCGGGCTGATCCACCCGCCGGTCGGCATGAACGTATTCGTGATCAAGAGCGTGATCCACGAGGTCAGCTTCACGACCATCTTCAAGGGCGTGATCCCGTTCGTGCTCACCGACATCCTGCGCCTGGTGATCCTGATCGCGTTCCCGGTGATCGCGCTCTGGCTGCCGAGCCGGATGTAGCGCGCGCCCGCGCGATACTTCGGGCTCTCGTGCCCGACCGGATCGCCTCGATGAACGAACCCTCCCGCTACACCCGCCGCGAGCTCGGCGCCGCCGCGCTGTCGCTGGCGGCCGCGGCCGCGCTGCCGGCGCGCGCCGCGACGCCGAGGGACACGCTCGTCGTCGCGATGGCCTTCGACGACATCATCACGCTCGACCCGGGCGAGTCGTTCGAACTCTCGACCGGCGAGCTGCTCGGCAACTGCTACGACCGGCTGCTGCGCTTCGACCTGGACGACCCGTCCAGGCTCGTCGCCGACCTGGCGCAGTCCTGGAGCGCGGGTGCCGACGGCCGCAGCTACCACTTCGAACTGCGGCCCGGCCTCAAGTTCGCGAGCGGCAACCCGCTGACCGCGGCCGACGTGGTGTTCTCGCTCCAGCGCTCGGTGCTGCTCGACAAGTCGCCGGCCTTCATCCTGACCCAGTTCGGGCTCACGAAGGACAACGTGAAGGACCGCGTCAAGGCCACCGGGCCGCTGAGCCTGAGCTTCGAGACCGACAAGGCCTACGCGCCGAGCTTCGTCTACAACTGCCTGACGGCCAACGTCGCCGCGGTGGTGGACCGCCAGCTCGTGCTGCAGCACGAGCGCAGCGGCGACCTCGGCAACGGATGGCTGAAGACGCATTGCGCCGGCTCCGGGCCGCTGACGATCCGCGACTGGCGCGCGAACGAGATCATCGCGCTCGAGCGCAATCCGCACCGCAGCGGCACGCAGGCCCGTCTCCAGCGCGTGATCTACCGTCACGTCAAGGAATCGACGACCCAGCGCCTGATGCTGGAGAAGGGCGACATCGACGTCGCGCGCAATTTGAGCCCGCAGGACCTGGCCGCGCTGGCTGCGAACCCGGCGCTGCGCAGCACCTCCACCGCAAAGGGCTCGGTCTACTACTTCAGCCTGAACCAGAAGCACCCGATCCTCGCCAGGCCCGAGGTGCGCGAGGCCTTCAAGTGGCTCGTCGACTACCAGACGATAGGCGCGACGATCATCAAGAACATCGGCGTCGTGCACCAGAACTTCCTGCCGCGCGGCCTGCTCGGCGCGAGCGAGGACAACCCGTTCAGGCTCGACGTCGCGCGCGCGAAGGCGCTGCTCGCGAAGGCCGGGCACCCGAACGGCTTCAAGGTGACGATCGACATGCGCTCGATCCAGCCGATCCAGGGCATCACAGAGGCGATCCAGCAAAGCGTCAAGCTCGCCGGCATCGAGCTGCAGATCCTGCCCGGCGACGGCAAGCAGACGCTCACCAAGTACCGCGCGCGCCAGCACGAGATCTACATCGGCAACTGGGGCGCAGACTACTGGGACCCCCACACCAATGCCGACACCTTCGCGAGCAACCCCGACAACGGCGACGACGCACCGACCAAGCCGCTCGCCTGGCGCAACGCCTGGGCGATCCCCGGGCTGACGAAGAAGACCGCGGCCGCGGTGCTCGAACGCGATGCGACCCGGCGCGCGAAGATGTACCTGGACATCCAGGCCGAGTTCCGTCGCACGAGCCCGTTCGTGATGCTCTACCAGCAGACCGAGGTCGCCGCGTACCGCGCCAACGTCACCGGCCTGAGGCTCGGGCCGACCTCGGACACGACCTACCTGTTCAACGTGGGCAAGGCCTAGCGTGGGCGCGGCCAGGGCGCTGGGCCGTTTCGTCGCCGTCGTCGTCCTCACCTGCACCGGGCTGCTCGCCGTCACCTTCTTCATCGGCCGGGTGATCCCGGTCGACCCGGTGCTCGCGATCGTCGGCGACCGCGCGCCCGAGAACGTGGTCGCCCGCGTGCGCGAAGAGCTCGGTCTGAACAAGCCGCTGGTCGTGCAGTTCGCGATCTACGTCCACAAGGCATTGCACGGCGACTTCGGTACCTCGGTGCTGACCTCGAACCCGGTGCGCGACGACATCGCGAAGGCCTTCCCGGCGACGCTCGAGCTCGCCACCGCGGGCATCCTGATCGGCGCCGGGCTGGGCGTGCCTCTGGGCGTCTGGGCCGCGGTGCGGCGCGGCGGCGCGGCCGACCACGCGGTGCGCGTGATGGGCCTGGTCGGCTACTCGGTGCCGATCTTCTGGCTCGGGCTGATGGCGCTCGTGCTGTTCTACGCCAGGCTCGGCTGGGTCGCCGGGCCGGGGCGCATCGACGTCGGCTACGAGTATTCGGTGACACCGGTGACCGGGCTGATGCTGGTCGACACCGCGCTCGCCGGCCAGTGGGACGCGTTCGCGAACGCGCTCTCGCACCTGCTGCTGCCGGCGGCGCTGCTGGGCTGCTTCTCGCTCGCCTACATCAGCCGGATGACGCGTTCGTTGATGCTCGAGCAGCTCGGGCAGGAGTACATCGTCGCGGCGCGCGCCAAGGGGCTGAGCGAGGCGCGCATCGTCTGGCGCCATGCGCTGCGCAACGCGATGGTGCCGCTGGTGACGGTGATCGCTCTGTCCTATGCCGGGCTGCTCGAAGGCTCGGTGCTGACCGAGACCGTGTTCTCGTGGCCCGGACTGGGCCTGTACATCACGAACTCGCTGCAGAACGCCGACATGAACGCGGTGCTCGGCGGCACGCTGGTCGTCGGCAGCGTGTTCATCGCGCTGAACTTGCTCAGCGACCTGCTCTACCGGCTGCTCGACCCGAGGACGCGCGCGCGATGACGGCCTGGCAGGACTGGCTGCTGTCCGAGCGCCCGCAGTCGCGCCGGCAGGCGGCGCTGGGCCGCGTCTACGCCGGCTGGCGCCAGTTCGCGTGCAACCGGCTCGCGCTGGTCGGCCTCGCGATCGTGCTCGGGCTGGTCGCGCTGGCCCTGTTCGCGCCGCTGCTCGCGCCCGACTCGCCGACCGTCGGCGACCTCGCCGGCGCGCGGCTGCTCGCGCCGTCGGCGACGCACTGGTTCGGCACCGACGACCAGGGCCGCGACATCCTCTCGCGCGTCGTCTGGGGCTCGCGCATCACGCTGCAGGTGGTGGTGCTGGTGGCGGTGCTGGCCGCACCGATCGGCCTGCTCGTCGGCACGGTGGCCGGCTACGCCGGCGGCTGGCTCGACGCGACGCTGATGCGCGTCACCGACATCTTCCTCGCGTTCCCGCGCCTGATCCTGGCGCTGGCCTTCGTCGCCGCGCTCGGCCCGGGCATCGGCAATGCGGTGCTCGCGATCGCGATCACCTCGTGGCCGCCGTACGCGCGCATCGCGCGCGCCGAGACGCTGACGCTGCGCCAGGCCGACTACATCAGCGCGGTGCGGCTGATCGGCGCGAGCCCGGCGCGCATCGTGCTGCGCCACATCATGCCGCTGTGCCTGTCCAGCGTGATCGTGCGCGTGACGCTGGACATGGCCGGCATCATCCTCACCGCCGCCGGGCTGGGCTTCCTCGGCCTGGGTGCGCAGCCGCCGAGCCCCGAGTGGGGCGCGATGATCGCCAACGCGCGCCAGTTCGTGCTCGACCAATGGTGGGTCGCCGCCGCGCCCGGCGCCGCGATCTTCGTCGTCAGCCTGGGCTTCAACCTGCTCGGCGACGGGCTGCGCGACGCGCTCGACCCCAAGGCCCAGCGCTAACCGCGCCGGCGCGGCCGGCCCCTATACTGCGGACCCCGTCGTGGCCAGGGACACGCAGCCGACGCGTCGACGCCCGCATGAACGCCAACCCGCCGCCGACGCAGCTCGGCCGCTACCGCATCGTCAAGGTGCTCGGCCGCGGCGCGATGGGCGTCGTCTACGAGGGGCTGGACCCGCGGCTGGAGCGCCCGGTCGCGATCAAGACCATCCTCAAGGGCCACCTGCTCGACGAGACGCTGGCCGACGAATACTCGGCGCGCTTCGTGCGCGAGGCGCAGGCCGCGGCGCGGCTGAACCACCCGAACATCGTCACCGTGTTCGACTTCGGCGAGCAGGGCGACGTCGCCTACCTGGTGATGGAGTTCATCCGCGGGCAAGAGCTCGCCGAGGCCTTCGACCGCGGCGAGCGCTTCGCGCTGCCCGAGGCGCTGCGCATCACGGGCGAGCTGCTCGACGCGCTCGCCTACGCGCACGCGCAAGGCGTCGTCCACCGCGACGTGAAGCCGGCCAACGTGATGATCGACGCCGGCGGCCGCGTCAAGCTCACCGATTTCGGCGTCGCGCGCCTGGCCGACGCGAACCAGGACCGCACCGCGCCGGGCACGATGGTCGGCACGCCGAGCTACATGTCGCCCGAGCAGATCCAGGGCCTGCCGGTGGGTTCGCGCGCCGACCTGTTCGCCGCCGGGATCATCCTGTACCAGTTCCTCACCGGGCAGCGTCCGTTCGGCGGCGGTGGCTCGTTCGCGATCCAGAAGCAGATCGTCCACGACGATCCCGAGCCGCCCAGCCGGCGCAACCCGGCACTGCCGCCGGTGTTCGACGCCATCGTCGCGCGCGCGCTGGCCAAGTCGCCCGACGATCGCTTCGAGTCCGCGGCGAGCTTCGCCGCCGCGCTGCGCGCGGTCCCGCTGCCGGCACCTGCCGTGGCACCGGACACGGCGTTGGCCACGGCGCCGGCTCCCGAGCCGTCCGAAGCCCGGCCCGATCCCGACGCGACCGTGCTCCGAAGCGTCGTGCCTGCGCCGGCCGTCACCGCGCCCGACGTCGACCGCGCCGTGCCGGCTGCAGATCGGTCCGAGCGCCGGCCGCCGCCACCGGCCGCAGCGGTGCCAGCGGACGCGGCAGTGCCAGTGGGCGCACCGCGCTGGGGGCGCAGGTTCGCCGTCGGCGCAGCGCTGGGCGCGATCGCCGTCGTCGCCGGGTTCCTCGTCGCTCCGCGGTCGCCGGCGCCCGGGCACGTCGTGCCCCCGGGGGTGCCGGCCTCGGCGGCGGTCGTCGTCGCGCCGCCGGCGTCGATCCCGGCGGCCGTGCCGAAGGGCGACATCGCGAAGCCCGACGCGCCGAAGGCGGCGGGGCCGAGCGTGGAGGCGACCCAGGCCGAGGCGTCGCCCCCCACGTTGCTGGTGACGAAGAAGCCGTTGCCGGCGCCGCGCGAACAGCGCGCTGTGGCACGATCACCCGAGGGTGTGGAGGGGCGTTGCGCCGACCTGCGGGCGCGCATGCAGCTCGGCGAGCCTTTGTCGCCCGATGGCCAGGCCTTCTTCGACAAGGAGTGCAAGCGATGAACGAGCTCTGCGGTGTGGCGATGTCGGCGCGGCGGCGGGCCGGAATGCTGGCGCTGGCGGTCGTGGCGGCAGCGGTCGGCGGATGCGCGGACATGACGAGCCGCGGGCCGGCGTCCGTCGCCGCGGTGCCCGTGGCTGCCGCGCCGAGCGCGCCGCCGGCCGTCCAGGTCGCGGTCGCACCCGCGCCGCCGCCCCAGCCGGCGCCGCCCGCGCCGCCGCCGGTCCTGCCCTACGACGAGGCGGTGCTCAGCGCCGCGAACAACCTGCTCGGCAAGGCGCAGCTGCCCGACACGCCCGGCGTGCGCCACACGATCGTCATCGACCCGCTCATCGACGGCGTCACCGGCGCGCAGACGGTCGCGACGCAGGCGATGGGCGCGCGCATCGTCGAGCTGATCCGCGAGCGCTACCCGCAGTACGAGGTCAGGCCCTTCACGCCAGGGTCGGTCGCGCAGTCGCCACTGGTGCTGGTCGGCACGTTCACCGGCGTCAACAAGGAGCGCAAGACCGAGGGCGAGCGCGTCGCCTACCGGATCTGCCTCGGGCTGGCCGACCTGAAGACCGGCAAGCTGGTGAGCAAGGGGCTGGCCTTCGCGAGCGCGGTCGGCGTGGTGCTGACGCCGACGCCGCATTTCCGCGACGCCCCGGTGGTGGCGGACGACCCGGCGACCACGGGTTACATCAAGACCTGCCAGGGCACCAAGGCCGGCGACCCGATCAACCCGCTCTACGTCGACCGCATCCTCGCCGCGACGATGATCAGCGAGGCGATGGACGCCTACGGCGCCGGCCGCTACAAGCAGGCGCTGTCGCTGTACGAGAACGTGCTCGAGGTGCCGGCCGGACGCCAGCTGCGCACCTACACCGGCCTGTACCTGACGAACTGGCGCCTCGGCCGTAGGGACGCCGCGGCCAAGGCCTTCGGCGAGATCGTCGATCAGGGGCTGGCGAGCAAGCGCCTGGGCGTCAAGTTCCTGTTCCGGCCCGGCTCGACGGCGTTCTGGTCGGACCCGAAGGCCGGCGCGACGCCCTACCCGCTGTGGCTGAGCACGATCTCGACCGAAGCCGGCCGGCGCCAGGCCTGCCTCGAGGTCGTCGGCCACACCAGCGCGACCGGGCCCGAGCCGCTCAACGAGCGCCTGTCGCTGCGCCGCGCCGAGTACGTCAAGCGCCAGATCGAGCAGGACGCGCCGGCGCTGGCGCAGCGCATGATTGCCAGCGGCGTCGGCTCGCGCGAGACGCTGGTCGGCAACGGCCGCGACGACGACTCCGACGCGCTCGACCGGCGCGTCGAGTTCAAGGTCGTCGGCTGCTGACGATCGGCGGGCCGCTGCACGCCGGCGACGCTCAGCGGCGGTCGATCACGACCTCGAGGTACTCGCAGGGCAGCACCAGCGTCGCGTCGCCCGACCGGTTTCCGCGGTCGAGCAGGGCGAGCAGATCCTGCGTGAAGGCCTGCTGCTTGCCGGCATCGAGCGCGGCGAAGGTCTTGTGGATCGGGCCGTAGTAGGTGCGGAAGACCTCGATCCAGTGCGCCGGCGAACGGTAGCGGAACACGAAGTCGCGCGGCGTCGTGCGGATGGCCTTCGCGCTGGCGCCGAAGAGCTCGTCCAGGCGCGCCTGCGTGCCCCACAGCCCCGGCGGCTTGACGCCCGGCGGCGGCGGGACGTAGCTGGCGATCGTCCTGAACAGCTGCCCGATGAAGCTCTCGGGGGTCCAGTTGGCCAGGCCGATCTTGCCGCCGGGCCGGCAGACGCGTGCGAGCTCGGCGGCCGCCTGGTCCTGGTTCGGCGTGAACATCACGCCGAAGGTGGACATCACGACGTCGAACGACGCGTCGGGGAAGGGCAGGTTCTCGGCGTCGGCTTCCTGGAACCGGACCGAATGGCCTTCGGCCTGCGCGCGCGCCCGCCCGGACTCGAGCAGCGCGGGCACGTAGTCGGTCGAGGTCACGTCGCACCAGCGGCGCGCCGCCGCGAGGGTGGCGTTGCCGTTGCCGGCGGCAACGTCGAGCACGCGGCTGCCGGCACGCAGGTCGAGCGCCTCGCACAGCTGCTCGCCGACGATCTGCAAGGTGGTGCCGACGACGGCGTAGTTGCCGGTGCCCCAGGCCGCCTGCTGGCGTGTCTTGACGGCGCCGAGGTCGGTCGCGGGCGGGGGTGTCGAAATCGCTGCGGACATGGTGGTCCTCCATGGGTGGGCCGCGATGGATGGGACGGCGCGCTGCCGCGGCCCCTTGCGCCGCGCGTCGACCCGGGGGCCGTGGCGTGGTCAGCGCCGCACCACTTCGCCCTTCAGCGAGTACAGGATCGCGACGACCTCGTTCTGCACCGAGGCATCGAGCTGGTTCTTGGTCATCGCCGCGACGATGTCGTCGATCGCCGCGATCAGCTCCTGCTCGCTGACGTTCATGCCCTGGTGGACCGACAGCAGGTCGCGGCCGGTGTAGGTCTGCGGCCCGCCGCTGCCGGCGCAGAGGAACTCGACCGAATGGCGCTCGAGCGCGGCGCGGTCCTTGACGCGTTCGAAGCGGGTGCGGATGAGGGGGTTGCGGTAATGGTTGTCGACGAGGTCGGTCACGAGGCGCCGGATGCCGTCCTCGCCGCCGAGCCGCTCGAAGAGACTTGCTGCCATCGCGATGCTCCTTCTGGGCTGGGGGCGGCGCCTGCCGTGAGGAGGCGTCGCCGTCGCTGCCGTCGCCGACCGGGCTGCCGTTCGACAGGGCGCCATTCGACGCCATGGACGGCGGGCCCGGGTCCCGCAAAGCGGGACAAGGAGCGGGACAAGCTCCTAAGATGTGTTCCCGTCGCTGAGGGTCAGACGAGGTGGACGACCGGACGCATTCTTTCGGCTACTGGCTGCGCCGCCGCCGCAAGGTCAAGATGGCGCTGGATGGGGAGATCGACACCTTCGCGCTGCCGCTGCGCTTTGCGATCGCCCCGCGACCCTTGCGTCTGCTGGTGCCGCGCGGCGCCGAGCCCGAGCACGCGGCGTGAGCGTGCTGCTGCACATCTCCGACCCGCACTTCGGCACCGAGCGCGTGGAGGTGGTGGCGGCCCTGCAGCGGCTGGC
>MEGM01000009.1 GCA_001725505.1 Rubrivivax sp. SCN 70-15
TCAGGTGCTGGAAAAGCTCTGCTGCCGTAGTCGTCTTCTGCATTGGACTTGCTCCTCCCTGTAAGTGCGTCGTGGGAACTGTTGTTATAAATAGTAACCGCGATTTTGAGAGCGCCATCTGAAAGGGTTCTGCATGCCAACAGCCAGAGAGACGTTCGACAGTTCCATCAGGGATGCTGTGGAACTACTCGATCACTTCAACTCCATCAACATTCTTCCGCCACCGCCGAATGCGGAGGTATTGAAGCGAGCGGGGCTCATCATGGCTTGCACTGCATGGGAGACCTATGTGGAAGACAGGGTGCAGGAAGCCGTGCAACAACGACTGGGCGAAGGCAACGACAGCTTCCAGAATCGATTCGTGCTGCGTCATCTGCAGATGACGCTCAAGCAGTTCAACAATCCCAATACCGAGAAAACCTGCAAGTTGTTCTCCGACTACCTGGGTGTCGATGTGTCGGCAGGTTGGCAGTGGAACAACTACGACAGCGCCCGCGTTCGCCTGGAACTCGACGCACTAATCAAGAAGCGTGGCGAAGCGGTGCATCGCTCGAAAGCCCCGAACGCCGCGGTGCCCGCGGCTCACCTCATCCGCAAGGACGAACTGGAGAAGGCCATCAGGTTCTTGAAAAGCCTTGTAGAAGCGACGGAGGCAGCTACGAAGGCTTGACCGGTCAGTACCAGCTCATTGGCAGCGCGGATACCCACGCAGTCACGCAGCAGGTGCTGAGCTGATCGTGTCAGCGCCAAACCAACCTGCAAGAGTGGCGAGCGCCTGTGGCGACAACTGCTGGGTGAACAGCAGCGTGAGCCGAGTCTTGGGCCTTGAGCAGGCAACGTAGAACAAATTTCGATTGCGTTCGTACGCGGCTTCCTTTGCCGCAGGCACAGCCTGCGCGCCAGCAAGTTCCAGCATCTCGCCGAAGTTGTACTGATTCCAACCGCGACCGACCACCACAAGCACATTCTCAAACTCGGCGCCTTTAACTCCATGCTTTGTCTCAAAGGGCGAATGGCCATCGAGGTATTTACGAAGTGCCTTGATCTCCGCATAGGGAACCGCTCGGAGTTTCTCGAGTTCTTCCAGAGCAGGGGGTATCTCTTCACCTGCCGCCGTGTCGAAAGCACGCAACTCGCGCTCACGTTTTTCGACGGCTTCCGGGAGTCTTGGCCGCCTCAGCGCGTGCAGGTGGTCGATGATCTGGCCGACCGTACCGGTTTCCCGCAGTGCGATCAGCTGCGTCATGGCGGTGTTCCACAATGCCTTATCGGCATGGCTGCGTATCAACGGCGTTCCACCGCCGAGTGCTTCGAACATGGCGCCGAACTTGCGCGCCATGAATGCGTCGCACGCGGGCTCGAGTTGATCCACAAAAAATGCGATGTGTGCATGTTCCTTCTTCGTGAAGGCTTCGTTGTAGCGAAACGTGGTGGGAAGGGACGAATAGCCCTGCTCGCTCGCCAATAGCCGATGCGTCAGCATCAGAATCTTCGTGTTATAAGAGGACAAATCCCATCCGTCTTGCTCCAGTGTGGCTTTGACACGCACAAGAGTTTCATGACCGACATCAGAAGGCAGATCACCTGCCCAATGCGCCCCCTTCTGACGCTGACCTTGCCAGGCGTTTGTATGGAACACACGAACCTGCCCGACCGCTTCGGGATCTTTGACGAACTGCTTGAGCTCCGGCCGCATGCGGTTGAGGCAGTCGACCACGATCCTGACCGACCGGAAGTTGGCTTCTTTGCCAATTTCGGTCACGGCCGCATGCTCGAGCTTGCCGCACCCGCCACCGTAAATTTTCTGCCAGTGATCACCAAAGAAACCGAACAATGGTGCTTCGGATTGACCGAGGAAATGGGTCTTGATCGCCTCAACCCAATCGTTGTCGGTATCTTGGTATTCGTCGACCAGGATGATCGGAAAGCGGTCAGCGATCATGCGACGGAACTTCGAATGCTCCATCAACGAGATCGTCAGAGGAAGCACGTCATCATGATGCAAAGAAGCGCGATCATCACGGACGGATCGGTATCCGAGGCTGTACTCGATGGCGCGACTCCCTAAGCTGCCACCGGCTTCCTCTATGCGATCCTTCCACGCAGGAAGAGATTCGACCAAGGCTCGGAGCGGCTTCTGGAAGCCGCTGATAAGTGACCAACAGAAGGCATGATTGGTCTCGCAAAAAATCAGCGGACTTCGATCCGTGCGCGCGGCAATCTCATCCTTGGCGACATTGGTGAACGTGATGCACGCGATCTGCTGACTTCGCTTGGGTAGCGTTTGCCCATCGCGCGCCATCAAGAACTGCAGGGCCTTGATCAAGGAATAGGTTTTGCCGGCACCCGCGCCCGCTTCCAGGCGAAAGCTCTTGCCGGCATCTAGACATGCATACATGGCCTCCAGGGCGCGCCGGCTGGCGGCTTCTGCGGTGGACTCGACCTCAGCCATCGACCGCTCCATCTGCGGAAGCTGCGGCCGCTTCCACGGCCAGTGCCAGTACTGGGTCGGGTACAGGCGCCTCGCCGGCGGCCAGCCAGCGAACACCGCCAAGGATGTACGTCGGCGCAGTCCATCCGGTCTCCGCGATCGCATGCTTCAATGCAAATTCGGACTTCTTCAGATCATCGGCCTTGCCTCGGGCTTGCATCTCCAACTCCTGCGGCGTCTTGCCGTTCAGCCCGAACATCACCGGATTTGCAAGAATGAAAGCATCCTCGAAAGTTCTCCCGCAGGGGCCGCCCTTTGTCTCAGCGCATTGGTAGGTAATGCGGTTTCGTGAATTCACCTTCTCCGCATCGGACTTCGCAAGGAGACCGGCAAGCGTGAAAGGGTCGTCGTGGGAGAACCACGATTTCAAGCACGCATTGCTTGAATACGTTCCCTGATGGACCGCGCATGCCTTGCCCCCAGCCTTCTCGACTGCGTCCAGGTCAGTGACGATCAGACTTTGGAGTTCAAGGAACTGGAGCAAGTCGAAGAAGAGGTGCGCGTAGGCGCCCCCTACTTCCATCACCGTCATGTATTGGCTGGACAACTTCGGACTGTCAGGCTCGGCTGTTTCCAGTTTCTTGATGATGACCGGAAGCAACAGCCGTTCGCTCAACCCTTCTACCAGCACAGCCTTGTCGGCGAAAAAAAGATCGCAACGCGTCAGCGTCATGTACTGGTGCAGAAACTTCTTCTCGGGCTCCGATGTTCCTTTCAGGCCCTTCCGTAAATCCTTGATCCTGGTCTGGCGGACACCTGCTGGTGCGCCAGGAACGCTTGTTCCAAGGAAGTATCGGATGCTCTCGAAGCCCGCCTCATTGGCAACATGCGACGAATGGGTCGACACGACGAATTGCACTGGCCACGGCGTCTTGTCCACCGTGCTGGCGACCAACTGCTGCGCAATCTTGGCCAACTGGCGGATAAAAACTTCCTGCATCTGCGGATGCAAGTGAGCCTCAGGCTCCTCGATGAAGATCAGGTGGACACCTGGCTCGGTCGCTTCCGCCCGAAATGCTTTGTAAAACCCGGCGAGCTGCAACAGGATGAAGATCAGGTTGCGCGCTCCCAACCCGTTGTAGGACTCAGGCAAGGTGATGCCGCTGTACCCTGCGTAACGGACCTTGGTGAAGTTGGACAACAGTTTGCGCACATCGAGGATGGTCTCCGTATGCAATTCCTGTCCACCAAGTCCGGGGTAACCGAAGCTCTGCAGGGCAGGCACCAAGCTTTTGAGTTGGCCACTGAAGTTCGTATCGATCTGCGTTTGGATATCCTGGACAGCGCTCTTCAGCGCTTCGGCGACCTGTTTGTCGGCGGCATCCGCTGCCGGCGATGAAGCCGTCGCGAACAGGCTCTCAACCGTCTTGGCAAGCACATCCGATTCACGCGACGTCACGTCATCCAAGCCGCGCTGGGCATTGATGAAGCCGGTCTTCACCAAGCCTCGCAGAGCGCCTGGTTGGAGCTGACGCCGGTTGTCAGTGTCATTGGGGTCTTCAGCCCAAATCTTGACGCCGAAGTCGCCAGGAATTCGCTCACGCAGGGCACGAAAGAATGCGATCCGTGTTTCGTCCGTTAGCGGCGTGGTCGGTTGATCCTCAAAGAAGCGTCCGAGCTGGCCGTCTTTCAGTTCGTAGCGCACCGCAACCAGTGCTTCTGCGCAGGCGGGGTCAAGATCGATCACGAAGGGGCTCAGGGGACCAAGCTGCGGCTGCGCCGGGTCATACTGAAACTTGAGTCGAAGCTCGATGGCAGGAATGAAGGCGCGGACGGCGTCGTCTTCTGCGCCGTTGTTTCTTGCTTCAAGGGCTGCACAGAAACCGTCATAGCAGGCGCTCGAGAAGTCCTCGAGCTGAAAGGCAGCTGTGCCATCTGCCATCAATCGGCGCATCACCTCGGAGAGGGATGTCTTGCCGCTGTTGTTTCGCCCAACGATGACGGTCGTCTGGTCTTCCAGGGCAAGCTCAACGCCGGCCAAAAGGCGAAAGTTCTTGATCTCCACATGATGGATGCGCATTTGTCTCCTTAGGTCGGCGTCGGCTCAAGGAAATAGCCGCCCGTTCTCATATACACATTCTCACACTTTGGCTATTCTGTAGCGGCGGCAGGAGCAGCACACATGCCAAAGATCGGCGGAACTCACCAAAGTTACTGGGATATCGCCCCTCGCACTAGAGCCCGGAACATGTCAAGGCGGAAAAGCACAAAGAGAGCAAGCCATGTGACCTTGTCTTCAAGATTGGGGCAAGGCAGTGCGTTCGCCCTCGCCGTCAGAGCTACGCGGTCGCCTCTTTCGAGAACTGTGTCCGCGCCAGATTTCGCAGCGCGGGGACTTCCTTGTCGAAGACTTTCTCCATTTTTCGCACGTGATCAACGAGCCAGTCGATCATGCTCGGCCAATTCTCTCGGTTATGCCCATCGAAAGGGGCGGCGCACTCAATGAGGGAAACCTTCTTGTCATCCATGCGCCGCCAGGAGAGCGCCCCACCGAATTCAGCTTCAAGTTGCTCACGGCGCGCGCAGAGGTGGTCAAACAGCGCCTTGTTTGCTTCCTTCGACCGTGTACCGAGCGCGAAGTCCACGCGTGCTTCGTCGCGGTTGAATATCATCGAGTAGTAGATGCCGCTCGCGCCTGAGCCGGCATTGAGCCAGTGATCCCGGCTCGGGCTCACATTGGCGTAGAGCGCCACATTTGCCGTGCGAAGTGCTTCAAGGGCCGCGTGCCAGAAGTCGGTGCGCAGTTGATGCCGGGTCGCTTGGCCGCGCTCCGACGACTGCTCTTCATCCTCTTTCTCCGAGATACCGATCATGAGTTCTTCGGCTTCGGGTAGCGGGATGACCTGCTCCATCGTGAGGAAGAGATCGTTGCCGTCCTTGAACGGTGTCGCCCGGAAACACTTCACGAAAACGCGATGCTTGAGGAGCCACAGGACCGTAGATGTCACTTCTTTACGGAACTGCGCAGCCACCATGATGAGGCGCTGATCGTTTCCAGGATTGAGCACCACTTCGGCAAACTCTTCCTGTCCGAGGAAGTCGCAAATGAGATTTCTCGCGTCCTTCCCCTGGCCGGATTTGTCGAGATACTTCTGGAAGATCTCTGCGATCTGCGATTTCGACAGCGTCGAGCAATACGACGCGTATTTGAGCGCCTGCCAAACAACGTCCTTCCCGGAGTCGTCCAGCTTGTTCTCGATGATGACCAGGCTTCCGTTCTTGTCGATGGCCAGCAAATCCAGCCGCTCGCGTGTGTCGTCGAAGCCGTCGAACTCTTTCTGGATGATCAGCAGTTCCTCCCCAAGCGCATCGGGCTGGTTTGCCAACCACTCCTGAAGATGATGCCGCTCCGTGAAACCAAGCTCCGAGAAGCTCACCTCTTTCAGCTTGATGATACGGTTCGATGCATGGTTGATTCGGAACATGTGGAACAGGCTGTTGGTTTAGTAGTCGTCGCGGGAATGCTGCAAGTGCTGACCCGGGAGAGTCGGTCACCGTCGATGGCTCGACGCCACGACGTAGCGATTGGGGGTTGAAAAAAATGTTCCCGGTGGGAGTGGCAACGTGGGCGTGCTGACGCCTCGCCATTCCTTGGTGCCCAGCTTCCACATGCCATCGATGGTGAGAAGGAAGGCGTGGGTTGCATCCTCCGCCAAACCGATGATTTCCTGGAAATCGCACTGATGCCCGGTGCGCAGGCTGTTCGGTGAGTGGTCGAACATTCCGACCCGGACATCCCAGAAGTCTCCCGCTGCCTGCGTTAAGCTGGCGACTTTCGTCTTGAAGGCTTCCAGGTCGATCTCCCAGTAGGTTCGAGCGGCCAGGATGATGGTCAAGGTCCCCTTGTGCTCGCCGACGAACTGCACACCAGGCAGCAGGCCGGCCATCAGCATTTCCTCGATCACAGGGATGATCCGGCTGTCGTGGTCATCGTCCCAGATGACAGCGAAGTCGTGGATGCGGGGTATGGACGTCGGCTTCTGTGTCACGTCGCGCGAGTCGATGGCGCGAAAGACCGAATAGTGACCGTAGTGGGAAACGACCGGATGTGCTTGGTCGTACAGACACTGCAGGAGTGTCGAATAGGCAGGCGTGATTTCAGCCATGGGCTCTCCAATTTCGTTGGCGATGGTTGTGGATTCCTCCACTGCCAAGCGGCTTTCGGCCACTCAGCGATTCGGCAATCAGCATATCACTGCGGCGTTTCCGTTGTCCTGGATGCAGAAACGACGAGCCGGGCCGCGCCGTACGTGCTGCGCGTCGAGTCGCCGATGGCGCCTCGCCCCTTCGGCTCCCATCGCCGATGCCTTCGCGGCGGTGCCGCTGCGCGCTGCGCTTGCCGATACGAGGTGGGCTATGGGTAGGCTGGCTTGCTGTTCCCTTCATCCTTGCACTCCGTTCTCGCGGTCAAGGTCTGCGCGTGCTGCGCACGCTGGCGTCCTGCCGGCCGTCTTCGAACCTGTGACAGCTGCGCTGCGGCGTGCCGGTTCCGGTCTCGGGCAATCCCGCCCGATCACTGGAGTTCGCCATGTCGCACGATCTGTTCTCTTCCCTCGATTCCTTCGTTGCCGTTTCCTCTGCTGCTTCTTCACTGCTCGTTCGTGATGTCGCGGGCGAGTACCGTCCTGCCGATGCCGACGAGGTGCTGCAGGCCGCGCAGCGGGTGCTGGCGGGCCGGGTACGTGGAGCCGAGGTGCTGACGTCGCCGGCCGTGGTCAAGGACTTCCTGCTGGCACGCCTGGGGAATCTGCCGCATGAGATCTTCGCGGTGGTTCATCTGGATGCGCAGCACCGGGTGCTCGACTACGTGGAGATGTTCCGGGGCACCGTGAGCCAGACATCGGTGTATCCGCGCGAGGTGGTGAAGGATGCGCTGAGCCGGAATTCAAGCGCTCTGCTGCTGCTGCACAACCATCCGAGTGGTTCGGCGGAGCCATCGCGGGCCGATGAGCATCTGACGCAGACGCTGAGATCGGCGGCGGCGCTGGTCGACGTACGCGTGCTGGATCACCTGATCGTGGCGGGCGACTCGGTCCTGTCCATGGCCGAGAAGGGGCTCATGTAGGCATCGAGGGCTTCGGCCCTCTTTGTTTTTTTCATCGTGCGCGCCATGCGCGCATGCCGAGTTCCGGGGATCAGCTTATGAGCACATCCCCGCCGCACCTTGCTTGGCGCTCTTGTCATGCGGCTGAAGAGCCATTGTCTGAACAGCCATACAGCAAGGTGCGCCGAGGTAAAGCAGGGGCGAGACGCCGAGCCGATCTCGCAGTGACGGCGGCGACCGATCATTTCATCGTCCTGCAGTTCTTGTATGTACGTGGCAGGCGTCATGTGCTGGACCGCATTCTGCCGGTCACAAGTCACTGGGTCTGCAGGCTACGGCCGTAGCCATTGGCAAGGCGCTGCGCCATCTCGGGAAAAAGGATGCCGAGCACGGCGTCATAGCGCGCAGGCCGCAGGTGCGTCTCGTCGCCGGCATCCACCTTGTCGATAATGCCTTGCCGCCAGGACGCATAGCGCTCGGCTTGCTTTGGAGTGAACCGGGTCTCCAATCCATAGGCCTTGACGGCCATGGGGTACAGCGTGTGCCATTGCTGGTAGCCGGGGCCGCTTTGCGTGATGGCGTTAAGCACTTGGTATCCCGTATCGAATGCATAGCCGATGCCCCGGTTGTGCTGGATCGACAGCAGCCGTGAAACGATGCCAGCCACACCCACCATCTCCGGGTCGGCGGCGCCCGGATAGCCGTGCGCAGCAAGGGCTTCTGCAGCCTCCATCAGCCGCAGCCAGGGTTCGCTGTCTTTTCCCAACAGCACGGGCGCTGCGCCCTCCCCTCTGTGTGCACGCCGGGCTTTGTCGATGCGGGTATTGGTGTCGTGGAACTCCGTGGCGGCGGCCAGATAGATCAAGCCCCATTCCGATGCTGGCGTCGCGAGCAGTCGGGGACGCCGCAGTTCGGCCAGACGCTCTTGAAAGCGGACCGTGACCGGATGCTGGTCCAGTTCCGCTTCGAGGATCTGACGGCAGAGCCGCCAGGTCGGGTGATGAACCCAGCGCTTGCCGACGGTTTCGTTCACCACCAGGTGGCGCAAGCCTTCCCGGGTCACCCGGCCGCCGAGCGAGCCGATGTCGATTTCCAACGTCGGCAGGTTGAGTTCCCGGATGCGACGCAGCTTTTCCTGATCAATGCCGTGGGTCACAGTGACCTCGATCAGCACGGTTCGAGGCCACTGTTGGCTGCTGTGGGTGTCTTCTATCAATTCTTCAAAGGCCCCATCAAGCCAGGTTTCGGTGAACCCGTAGATATAGGGCCGCGGCTCGCGCAAGGTGCAGATGACGTCGGGGACGATGCTGCCCTGGCGTTGCTCCAACTGGGTGTTTTCCAGTGGCAGCGTCTCGGATGATGTTCCCCACTGAGCGCGAAGCGTGTTGTCCTCCCATTCGCCGCCGAATTCGTCGGGTGCGTAGCGGGTCACTTCGACATAGAGGCCGGGCGTCGTGATCTGCGACGCCTGTTCCAGGATCGCTTTGACTTCACTGTGCAAGAGGGTCTCGCGACGCCATTGCTGAGCGACGGATGGATCCAGGTCCAGGGGCAGATCCTGATGAAACAGTGCTTCGTCCGCATCCCCCCAGGCATCCATGGCGTCGTGCGCGGCCTGGTGGGCCTGCGTGCTCGCGGTCGCGTGCAATGCCTGGTCGCTCCAATGCGCGCACCAGCGGATGTCCGGAAGCAGGCGCAGCCGCGCACGAATCTCATCCGGCGACATCATCGCAATAGCGGGGTCGGAAAGGGATAGCGTGACGATGGCCCGCCCATGGCCATCGCTGCCTGCGTCGCGTTGCCCGGTGAGATCGACGATGAGTTCCCGGCCATCTGGCAGCGTCAACAGCGCCGTGGCGTGATCATGGAGTACGGCGCTGACAATGGAAATACGCTCCTCGCCTGTCTCTGCCCAGCCCTCATAGCCCTGGCCGCTGAAGCCAGTGGCGGAGGCCGACATTCTGCGTCTGGGTAGATCGATGATGCCCTGCTCCTTCAAGTGTCGAATCGCGGCCAGCCGCGCGGCAACGAGGGTGCAGTCATCTTTCTGGGCGCCTTTGGGGTGGCGGAAATGCGCCGTCGGATTCCGGCGCAGAGGTTGCCCCGCCAACACCGGCGTCAGCGAAAGGTTGCAGGCCGGGCATTGGCATTCGGCGCTTTCTTCGACGATCTCAGCGTCGTGGATGTAGCGCGGCTCGCCGGTGCGCGAGTCGTGCCCCCATTTCAGCGGCACGGTGGCGGCATTGGGCACGGGACGCGTCGGTGCCGTATGGGTGTCAACCTGCCAGATGCTCGAACCTTGCGCCATTGCCACCTCCGTGTTGCGGGAAATTCATCCGTGCCTCAGTTGTGGGAGCTGGCCGTATTGTTTGCGGCTGGCGTACGGAGTGAGGTGTCGAATGCTGTGCTGACCAAGGATGCTACAGGTCCTGGCAGTGCTGCACTCCATCCTGGGCGTCTCCGGCCAAGGGGCTATGGCCGGCCGCGCTGTCGTGCTGCGCATCGAGCCACCTTCGGCGTCTCGCCCCTGTCGGGCTTCCATCGTTCCCTCGCGCTGCTCGGCTGACGCCTGCGGCCCGGCTTCCAGCTTCGGGCCTGCGCGCTTGCGCTTGCCGTGCGGTCGGCGTGTTGGAAGGCCGTTGCCTGTCCAGCCATCTTTCCTGAACTCATCACCTTGCTCGCGACTGTAGCCCGCGGCCGTGTGCCGTCAAGGCGCGCCAGGCCGTGTCCTCGCTGCGCTGCGGGCCGCACCAACCTGGCGCTTGCCTCCTTGACGGCACACGACCGCGGGCTCCCTTTCGTCGCGGGCGATGAACTCAGGAAAGACGGTGGCAACGAGGCCAACCGGGTTCTTCGTGCCGACCGCACCGAACAGCCGGAAGGCTGGGCTCCGAATCTAGGAACCCGGTGTGCGGTTTTCTTCAACAGCCAACTTTGTCAGGAGAAAGACCATGCTTGCAACCCGTTTCGCTTCCCACTCCCCGGCGCTGCGCAGCGACTACCCGCTGTCCGATGACCAGATTCGCAGGGTGGCTCCGTCCATCTTCGCGGACGCGCCGCATGAAAGCCGTTCCGAGCGATACAGCTACATCCCCACCGCCGCTGTTCTGACCGAGCTTCGCAAGGAAGGGTTTCAGCCCTTCATGGTGACGCAGACCCGCGTGCGCGATGAAGGCAAGCGCGAGCACACAAAACACATGCTGCGCCTGCGCCACGCCAGCCAGATCAACGGCGCGGAAGCCAATGAAATCGTGCTTCTGAATTCGCACGACGGCACGAGCAGCTATCAGATGCTGGCCGGAATGTTCCGTTTCGTGTGCAGCAATGGGCTGGTGTGCGGTGACACGGTGGCCGATGTGCGCGTGCCTCACAAAGGCAACGTGGCCGGGCACGTCATCGAAGGCGCATACGAGGTATTGAGCGGCTTCGAGCAGGTCAAGGAATCCCGCGACCTGATGCGCGGCATCACCTTGGACGATGGCGAATCCGAAGTGTTCGCCCGCGCCGCGCTGGCCCTCAAGTACGACGACCCCGACAAGCCCGCGCCCATCACGGAAAGCCAAATCCTGATGCCGCGCCGCTTCGACGACCGCCGCCCGGACTTGTGGAGCGTGTTCAACCGCACCCAAGAAAACCTGACCAAGGGCGGATTGCATGGCCGCGCCGCCAATGGTCGCAGGCAGCAGACCCGCCCCGTGCAGGGCATTGATTCCGACATTCGCCTGAACCGCGCCTTGTGGCTGCTGGCCGATGGCATGCGCGCTCTCAAAGCCTGACCCGCTCCCCCGCCGGAGGGGACGGTTTCCCCTCCATTCCTTGTCTGTTTCATTTGATTGGAGATACACCATGAACGCCGTTAACTACACCGAGGCCCAAGCCGTCACCACCGCCGCCAATGTGCTGCAAGCCGCCGACCCGAGCAAGCACATGATTCTGGTTCCGTTGTCGCGGCTGGTGCTGCGCCCTGCGGGTCGCAACGTGCGCAAGACCCCGCGCATGTCCATCCCTGAACTGGCCGCGTCCATCCAGCGCGTGGGCCTGCTGCAAAACCTGATCGCGATTCCCGCCAGTGATGGCGAGCACTACGAGGTGGTTGCCGGTGGCCGTCGCTTCGCCGCATTGAAGCTGCTGGCGAAGAAACATCGCATCGCAAAGGATTGGGAGGTGCCTTGCCTGCGAGTGGCCGATGGCACGGCCCGCACCGCCAGCCTCACGGAAAACGTGCAGCGTGAAGCCATGCACCCGGCAGACCAGTTTGAAGCCTTTGCAGCGCTGGTGGCCGAAGGACGGCCCATTGAGGACATTGCAGCGGATTTCAGCGTTACCCCGCTGGTGGTGCAGCGCCGCTTGAAGCTCGCTAATGTTTCGCCCCGGTTGATGGCTGACTACCGGGCCGATGCGGTCACGCTCGACCAGCTCATGGCGCTGGCCGTCACCGACGATCATGCTTCGCAAGACGCCGCGTTCTACGATGCGCCGCAGTGGCAGCGCAGTCCGTCCGCGCTGCGCGAACGCCTCACCGAGCGCGAGATTGATGCTTACCGGCATCCGCTGGTGCGATTCGTCGGGCTGGACACCTACGAAGCCGCAGGCGGCGGGATTCGCCGCGATCTGTTCGCGGAAGGCGATGCGGGCGTGTACCTCAACGATGCGGCCTTGCTGGAACGGCTGGCGCACGAGAGGCTGGCGGGCATCGCCGCCGAGGTGAAGGCCGAAGGCTGGGCATGGGTGGATGCTGCACACGCCGCCACCTATGCCGACCTGCAAGCGTTTCAACGCGCCCCGAGAGAGCGGCGCACGCCGGGCAAGCGCGAAGCCCTGCGCATCGAGAAGCTGCAAGCCAGGATGCGGGAGGTAGCCGAAGCCCTCGATGCCGCGATGGAAGCCGAGGACGAGGACAAGGCCGAAGCCTTGCAGGAGGAAGGCGAAGTCCTGGGCGAGCAATTGCAGGCGCTGGAAGATGGCTTGCAGGGGTACGCCCCGAGCGTGAAGGCCGCAGCCGGGGCCATCGTCACCATTGACCGCAACGGCGAAGCCGTGATTCATCGCGGGCTGCTGCGCGAGGCCGAGGCCAAGGCACTGCGCACGCTGGAAAGGCTGCGCCAAGGGTTCAGCGGCGAGGATGCCGAGAGCGACGACGAAGGCGACACGGCAGACGAAGCGCAAGCCCCCGCCATGTCCGACCGGTTGGCGCAGCGCTTGAGCGCGCACCGCACCGCCGCGCTGCAAATCGAAGTCGCCCGGCATCCCCAAGCCGCGCTGGCCGCTGTGGTGCATGGCATGGTGCAAACCGTCCTGCAGGGCAGCCACTACGGGCACGACCTGCCGCTGGGCGTGCGCCTCACGGTGCAAGATCGGCTGGAAGGCATGGCCCCGGACTGGCCGGAATCGCCTGCCGCCGTGGCGCTGCGCGAATTGCAGCAGGCATGGGGCGGCAAGCTGCCCGAGGGCAGCGCCGAACTGTTCGCCGCGCTGCTGGTGATGGAGCAAGGCGAACTGGTGAAGCTGCTGGCCGTGTGCGTGGCTTCCACGGTGGACGTGGTGACGCCGCGTGCCACGCCGCACCAGCCCGGTGCGAAACTGGCGCAGGCCGTGGGCCTCGACATGGCCGCATGGTGGCAGCCGAGCGCAGAAGGCTACTTCAAGCATGTTTCCAAGTCCGTGATTCTGGATGCCGTGGGCGCGTTTGCACCGGATTCCGTCAACCGGCTGGCGAAGCTGAAGAAGGCCGATATTGCCAGCGAAGCCGAACGGCTGGCCAATGGCACGGGCTGGATGCCCGCCATCTTCAAGGCCGAAGACACGCAGGAGGATGCACCCGAGGAAGGCCCACAGGATGCACAGCAGGACGACGCGAAAGAAACCGCCACCGTGGCGGATGAACCCGTCGAGGCATTGGCCGCTTGATCTGCGCCGAAGGCAAGCGCCCCGGCTTCGACCGGGGCGCTTGCCTTTCAAGGAGAACCGCTCATGATCCGCACCACAACAACCCGCCCGCGCTTGGCGGCGATCTATGCAACTGGCACGGTGCGCGGCCGCCGCTGGCATGGCGATGGCGACGTGCGCGGCTACCGCCCGCCTTCGGGCTGGACGGCCCACGCCGACCTCACGGACATTCATCCCATCACGGGCCGCACTTTGCCGCGTGCCGTGTGGTGGCTCATCGAGACGAAGGAATAGCCGCGATCAGCACCGGCCCCAGTTCATTCGACCTGGGGCCGGCGGGGTCAAAAAACCGGGCGCGGCAGTGGCCGCGCCCGGTGTTGAAGGCAATCAGCCCCCATCAGAACGCCGCCGTCTTCGCTGTGCTCAGGCGACGGCGTTAACGGCATCGCTGTGGTACGCGATGCCTTCGGGCGCTGGCCGGTTCCAGCACCGGGAACATGCCGCCCCGGGCGGAACGCCATGCGGCATCACACGATGCCGTGTTGCCTCAAAAGCGCCTGCTCGACGGCATTCGACGCGCAGGCGCTTGAGTTCAGGTAGTGGTTTTGGTGAGTTCAAGATAATATAGTCCCCTAAGCTATATTGATTGCTTGCCGCCATGCCCCACACCTCCCGCCAGAAAGACAAACTGATCGCCCGTGTCCGCCGTATCAAGGGGCAGTTGGGGTGATTTCGGTTTCGGTGCAAATCCTAGCGGTTTGAGGCGCGGGAAAACCCTGCCCGCGTTTCAACATCAGAAAGGCGATGTAAAGGGCCCACTGACCGGCCTACTCCGCGCACCGAGATGTTGGAGCAGGAGTTGCGGAGAAAAGTCCGCATGATGCCCGCATCGACTGTTTGGGCTGGATGCCAAGCCCCGACGACCCCTGGCGGCACGGCCGACCGAAGAAGCGCACCGGGACCAACCCGCCACTCCATCGCGTTACTTCTGTGAGGTGACATTGGCAGCAGCCGCGCGCTTGAGCGGATGCAGCAGCTGGCTCCAGTAGTCCCGCGGGTAGTCCTTTTCTCGCAGGCCCACCGCCGCATCGCCCAACTGGTCCCTGCTGTCGAAGTAGGTCCCCAGCGCCCTGTCCCAGATCATGAAGAACTCGCCGAAGTTCACCTGCGCGTCTTCGAAGTCCCGCTTGTGGTGCCAACGATGCGTCTCGGCAACCCCAATCACATGTCGCATGGGTCCCACCCTGTAGTCCAGGTTGGAGTGCTGGAAAGTCAGGTGAACGACCAGAATCGCCAGCCAGGCCGCGACAAGCTCCGAGGGAGTGCCCATCGCGAACAGGACGGTCAATCCGGGCGCCGCCATTAGTGCGGCATGCAAGGGATGCCGCCGCTCGCCGTTGAGCCAGTACAGCCGCTCGGCACTGTGGTGCGGCGCATGCAGGCGCCAAAGCCAGGGCACGGCATGACTGACGCGGTGCACGGCATAGAGACCGATGTCGAACACGGCCGCCACGAGCAGCAGCTGGCTCCACAAGGGCCACTGCACGGGAAACAGGCGCCACTCTGGCGGCACGAAGTCGCCCAGCCTGGCGATCCACATGGCGGTCAGCTGGATGACCGCGAGGTTGACAACGGTGTGGGCGATGTCGGTGTTGGTATCGCCGTGGTCCGCGAGCCAGGCCGCGCGGAAGGGCCGGAATCGCTCCAGGACCGCAACGGCCAGCACGCCGGCAAGCGAGATTGCGGGCACCATGGGCCAATACGCCATGCCGGCATAGGCCGTGTAGACGATGGCCAGGGTCGATCCGCCAAATACCAGCGGATAGCTACCCCAGCGGAGGATTGATTGTGCGAGCTGCTTCATGTCGGTACCTTGGTTCTGGTATGTGCCGACGATAGAGGCGCGCCGGGCTTGCGGCTTGAACGAATCAGTCGATCGCGCCGGAAAGCGCGACTTGTTTCAGCAGGTTTGCCGGGCTGCTCCCCAACATGGCCCGGAACGTCCGGCTCAGATGGGCTGAGTCGGAGAACCCGCCCAGATGGGCTGCCTCGGTGAGACTGCCTCCCGCCGCGAGCTGTCGCAGTGACTCGATCAGGCGCACCCACTTCAGGTAGCTGCGAAGGGGCAGGCCGGTCTGCTCCACGAACCAGTGTGAAAAGCGCTCCGGCGAAACATGAACCATCGCCGCCAGGCTGCGCCTGTCGGTCTCTCCCCTGCAGGCACGAAGTTCCCGCACGACCGCTTCGAGCCGCGTGTCGGCAACACGCGGCGGGTCCGACCGGAAGATGACTTGAACGGTCGTCAGATCGTCTGCGCTCGAGAAGTCCAGCAGCCGCCGCGCCAAGTCGGGATCGAGCGCCAGAGCGGCCTGTTGAGGCCGCAATCGCAGCGCCGTCGCCTCAGGCGCGAGGGCATCCAGGTAAATCGAGAGCACCGCGCCTCCGCTCAGCCTGTGGCGCATCCCGGCCGGAATCACCAGTGCCCGACCTCGCAGGCGACCGGCCGGGGTCTCCACCTCGACGGCCCCTTCCAGGCCCACCGTGATCTGGTGGGCAAGGTGCTGGTGCCAGTCGTGTGCGCCGACGCTTCCACGGAACACGCCTATCCCGGGGGCGATCCAAGCGCGCCCAGCCCAAGCGAGGCCGGCCGGATCGAACGGCTTCAATGCGCTGGCTTTGGGCTACGCGGTCCCTGCGGGGGCCGCCGGTGCCCGACCGAGTGCACCCCTTGGCCCGTGGACTTTCGGACGGTGACTTGCTTCAGGCCATCCAGGATGCCGCACTCGGCCGCCACTCCATCGCATTGCTCTCGAAGCGACTTGAGCTCTTTCTGCAATTCCCTCAGGTCGCGGATGCGCTGTGCCACGTGCTCGATGTGCTCGTCCAGGACCTCGTTGACGGCATGACAGTCCTCCCGGGGCGCGTCCTGGAAGAGCAGCAGAGCGCGGATCTCATCGAGCGTCATGTCGAGGGAGCGGCAGTGCCGGATGAAGGCGAGCCGCTCCAGGTGCTCCCTCCCGTAGAGGCGGTAGTTTCCGTCGCTGCGAGGAGGCTCCTTCAACAGGCCCTCGCGCTCGTAGAAGCGGATGGTTTCCGCCTGCGTCTGAGTTGCTTTCGCGAGTTCGCCGATCTTCATGGGTTGGCCCTTCCAAGCCCGAAGTGTAGCGCCGAACCTTGAAGTCCCTGTAGAGTTTGGCGTCGCCAGTGGCAGCGCCGATAAACCCGGCTTGTTCATCGCAAGACGCGTGCAATCACCGAGCCTGCCGCCACGACGAAGGCCACCACGCTCGGAAGGGCAGTCAGGGCCATGCCGAACGCGCGCGTACCCGCGCCGCCCGGGTATCCCCGCAGGAACGCCACGCGGCCCACGGCGAAGAGAATCACGGATGCGCCAACAAACGGCATTGCTTCGCCTCTCAGCAGCAGAAGGACAGCCAACAGCAAGAGGATGGTGACAGTGGCCTGCTCCAGCGTGTTCTGCAGGAAGGCGGCATACACCGCGATTCGCGGGCTTGGTGGACCATAGGCGGATCCGCGAATGTCCTGCGCGGAAAGCCGCCTGCCACGCGAGACCAAGCCGATGCCGACCATGACCCAAAGGACAATGAAAAGGATGGCACCGGCCCAGAATGTCAATGCGGAATCAAGGTCGTCCGGGAAGTGCAGCACGCGCGGCAGAAACAGGTAGGCAAGCCCGTACATCACTGCACAAACGACTGCCGCGGCGCCACTGCACCGATGTACCATGCGCTGCTCCTGTCGGAGTTCGTCTTCTGTCAACTTGTACGGTGTCATTCCAGCTCCCGCAGTTGAATCCGTCAGCCGATGCGCCCGATCTACAGAAAGACCCGCAGCAGCCCGGGCGGCAATCGCTGAGTTGGCCGCTTACCATTGCGGCGCCATTCGGACCATCACTTGGCCTGCGCGCCCAGCAGCGCCTGCAGAGCCTTGACGATCTGCGGGCTGTCCCATTCCGCCGTTCCGCTCATGCGACCCAGTTCGCGGCCTTGCCGGTCCAGCAATAAGGTTGTGGGCACGCCGCCGGCCTTGAGCGTGAAGATCGCGGCCGCATCCGCGTCCAGGTAGACGGCCAGATGCTTGATTCCCTCCGACGCATAGAAGGATTTGACCCGATCCAATGCCTTGGCGCCTGCGTCCACCGAGAGCGCGACGACCTGAAAGTCGCCACCGCCAAGTTGCGCCTGCAGCCGATCCAACGAAGGCATCTCCTGACGGCACGGAGGGCACCACGTGGCCCAGATATTCAGCAGAACCATCTTGCCCTTGAAGCTTGCGAGATCGACCGGTCGGCCCGTGCCATCCAGTACCCTGAGGTTCGGAAGAGGGACAGGCTGCGCGCGCATGACGAGCGGCAGAGCGCTCGTGCTTGCTCCCCCGGGCGGCCTGTTGGAGTGGAAGTATGCGAACACGCCCAGCCCCGCAGCAGCCGACAGGCCCACCGCAAGGAGCCAGCGCCGGCCGCGTGGGCGTATGGATTCATCAAGCGGCGCGTGCATCACGCGCCATTCAAAAGCAACTTGGCATCGTGGGCCAATGCCTCGGCTCCAGCGCCATACCGCGCATACAAACGCAGTCGGCCCCGCGGGTCATAGACGAAGCTGGCCGCCGTATGGTCCATCGTGTACGAGGTAGGCGACTGCCCCGGATTCTTGCGGATGTGGAGCTTGAATTCTTTTGCCAACTGTTGAAGCTGGCCCGGGTCTGGCCGCAACGCCACGAAGGCGGGATCGAAATTGGCCATGTAGGTCTTTAGCACCGGGAAGGTATCGCGCTCCGGGTCAACGGTCACGAAGATTGCCTTCAGCTTGGCCCCGTCCGAGCCCATCAGCTTCCTGGCCTGCACAACTTCGGTCAATGTGGTCGGGCAGACGTCCGGGCACTGCGTGAAGCCGAAGAACACGACGGCAACTTCGCCGTTGAAGTCCTTGAGGCTGCGTGTCACGCCATTGTGATCGGGCAAAAGGAAGTCGCCCGCATAACCAGCGCCGGTGATGTCGATCAGCTTGAATGGGCTGGCAGTGGGATAGGACCTGGACTGCACAAGAAATACGGTCGGCGCGGCAAGCAGCATGAAGATCCCGAACACCAGCGCGAGGCGCCGGCGCTCCACCTTGGCGTCCTGCGGCCCGCTCGACATCCGGCGAAGTTTGCGAGCACTGGATTTGCTCATGCCTTCTCTCGAGTTTGCGGTTGCCTCGCCCCGGCAAAGGACGCCAGCACCAAGCAAGCCGCGCCCACGGTGATGGCGATGTCTGCCACATTGAACGCCGGCCAGTGCCAGCCGGCGAAGTGAAAATCCAGGTAGTCGATGACATGGCCGCGCAGGGCACGATCGAAGGCGTTTCCCAGCGCGCCTCCCAGGATCAGACTGAAGGCCAGCGATTCGCTGCGTGGCCGAGGTTGCCGCAACATCCAGATCAACCAGACGGAAGCCACGACCGCGATGGCCAGAAAGAACCAGCGCTGCCACCCGCCGGCGCCGGCAAGGAAACTGAAGGCAGCGCCCGGGTTCAGCACATGGACCAGGTTGAAAAAGGACGTGACCGGATGGGACCAGCCCAGGGGCGTGATGGCGTCGATGGTGCTTTTGGCGGCCTGGTCGGCGGCGAAGACGGCGAAGGCGAGCGAGAACCAGGGAGCTTGTCGATGTGGATGCATGTTCATTTAGTGGGAATGGGGTCCGTGGGCGTTTCGGGCTCCGGTTCGGGCGGCGCTTTCAACGCGTCCTCGACTTGTTTGTCGGTCAGCGTGGCCGCCGGTGGTGGCGTGCTGGCAATCCCAGGGAACGCCACCAGGATGCCCCCATTGCCATCTGCAGCACCAGGAAAGGGATGGCGCCGAGGTAAATTTCGGACGTGCGAACCGACGGGGGTGCCACGCTGCGCAGGTTGTACAGCGCGATGCCGAAGGGCGGGTGCATGAAAGAGGTTTGCAGCACCACCGCCACGATGACGGTGAACCAGACCATGTCGATGCCGAGCTTGCGGGCCACCGGCGCGATCAGGGGCACGACGATGAAAGCGATCTCGAAGAAGTCGAGGAAGAATCCGAGCAGGAAGATGCCGATGCACACGAACAGCAAGAATGGCAGCTGTCCCTGCGGCAGGTGGCCGAAGAGTTGTTCGATCCAGGCCTGCCCGTTGAAACCGCGAAACACGAGCATGAAGAAGGAGGCACCCAGCAGCAGGAAAATCACGCTGGAGCACAGAACACCTGCGTTGGTGAGCGCTTCGGCCAGCCGCTGGCGGCTCAGGCGGCGCTTTGCCAGCCCGATCAGCAACGCGGCGCAGACGCCCACCGCACCGCCTTCGGTCGGGGTGGCGACGCCGAAAAAGATCGACGCCAGGACGGCCAGGATGAGCGCCAACGGCACGCCAGCCGCCACAGCGGCCTCCTTCCATGCGCTCACGGATGCGCTGGCGGCTTCCATCAAGGGCGGCGCCAGACCGGGGCGCCATCGGGTTGCCGCGACGACGTACACCAGGTACAGCCCGACCAGCATCGCGCTGGGCAGCAGGGCTGCGTGGAATATCTCCACCAGCGGTACCTCCATCTGCTCGGCCAGCACGATGAGCACCAGGCTGGGCGGCAGCATCTGCGCCAGCGTGCCGGCGGCCGCGATCGAGCCGGTGGCAAGCTTGGGGTCATAACCCGCCTTGAGCATCGTCGGCAGCGCGATCAGGCCCATGGCGATGACCGAGGCCGACACGAACCCAGTGATGGCGGACAGCATCGAGCCCACGATCAGGGTGGCCACCAGCAAGCCGCCGGGCTGCTTGCGGAACAGGCGGCCGAGGGCCAGGAGGGTGCACGTCGTACATGCTCGAAGATGCGACGCCCAACAGCTTGCGGCTGAACGCATTGCCGGCGATGAGGACGGCATTGGCCAGCAGGCCCCAGCGCACCACGAACGCCATCTGGCGATTGACGGAGTCGATGCGGCCAGCAAGGCGCAGGGCTGCGGCGAACGTCATCGCGTGGCCCGCCACTCGTCAGCGGCGCGCTTCAACGACACGGCCCATCCATAGGTCGCTACAACGCAAGCGCCGCCAAGCAGGAAGCCGGCAACAACATCCGCCGGGAAATGCGCCCCCAGTGCCACGCGGGACCAGCCGACGGCTGCCGCGAGTGCGAGCAGAAGCAGTCGGAACGGCCAGGAACCGAGCGGCCAGAGGCAGGCGACGACGGCTGCCGTGTAAACAGCATGGCCGCTCGGAAACGCATAAAGGCTGTCCGGTTCGCCAAGCACCCAAGCCATATCGTTCGCGTAGAGGTCCGACGGGCGCGAAAGCGCAAGCCCAACTTTTGCCGTCCAGGCCAGGAGCATGGCGACCAGGACGCCGATCCCAAAGCGGAACGGTGCCAGCGCAGCAGGTTCGGAACGCTTCACGGCCTGCCAGGCCAGCAGAAGCAGGCCCATGACTGGCGCCCCCCAATAGCTGCCGATCGCGGACAGAGCACGAGCCAAGCCGATCCAGTCCGTCGACATGGATCGGTTGATCCACAGCATCAGTTGGGTGTTGAGGCCGCCCCAGTCGTACACCCAGTGCCGCAGTAGTCCCATGTCGCCAGCGCCCATATGGGTCACGCGTCGCGCGTTTTCAGCAGCCGCAGGCCGTTGAACACCACCAGCAGGCTCGCTCCCATGTCCGCGAACACTGCCATCCAAAGGGTCGCCGTGCCCGTCAATGCCAGCACCAGGAAGACGGCCTTGATGCCCAGCGCCAGCACGATGTTCTGCTTCAGGATGGCTCCCGTCTTGCGGCTAAGCCGGATGAACTGCGGGATTTTGCGCAGGTCGTCGTCCATCAGCGCCACATCGGCCGTCTCGATCGCGGTGTCGGTGCCCGCCGCTCCCATCGCGAAGCCGATGCTGGACTTGGCCAACGCCGGCGCGTCGTTGATGCCATCGCCGACCATGCCCACAGTGCCATGCGCTGCAAGCTCGGCGTCGATGGCCGTGAGCTTGTCTTGCGGCAGCAGTCCGCCGCGCGCGTCGTCGATGCCCACGTCGCGGGCGATCACGCTGGCCGTCTGCTGGTTATCGCCGGTCAGCATGACCGTGCGCACGCCCAGGGCGTGCAGTTCGCGGATCGCCTCCCGGCTGGAGTCGCGGACGGTGTCCGCCACCCCGATGACCGCCAAAGCCTCGTTTTGGCTGGCTATGGCGATGGCGGTCTTGCCCTCCCCCTCGAGCTTCTTCAGCGCGGCTTCGGCGGGCGCGCTGCCGATCCCCAGTTCCTGCAGCAGCCTGTGGCTGCCGAGGTAGTACCACTGCCCGCCTACGCGGCCCTTGACCCCCCGTCCGGTGAGCGACTCGAAATCGTCTGCTTCACCGAGCGCCTGACCATGCTTTTCGCGCCAGTAGGTGGCGACAGCGCCCGAGACAGGATGGTCGGAGCGCGCGGCCAGGCTGGCCGCTAGGCGCAATGCATGGTTCTCACCGGACCCGAGGGTCACGACGTCGGTGACGACCGGCTTGCCCTGCGTGATCGTTCCCGTCTTGTCCAGCGCGAGCGACTTGAGCAGGCGGCCCTGTTCCAGGTACGCGCCCCCCTTGATCAGGATTCCTCGCCGCGCCGCCGCGGCCAGGCCGCTCACCACCGTCACCGGCGTGGAGATGACCAAGGCGCAGGGACAGGCGATGACCAGGAGCACCAGCGCCTTATAGATCCAGTCCATCCAGGCGCCACCGAGGAAAAGGGGCGGCACCAGCATGACGGCCAAGGCCACCGCAAAGACCGCGGGGGTATACACCTTGGAGAACTGGTCGATGAAGCGCTGGGTGGGCGCGCGGCTTCCCTGGGCCTCTTCGACCGCCTTGATGATGCGCGCGAGCGTGGAGTGCGTGGCCTCGGCCGTCACGCGATAGACGAAGGAGCCGGTCTCGTTGATCGTTCCGGCGAATACCGTATCGCCAGCGGCTTTGGCCACCGGGATACTCTCGCCCGTGATGGGCGCCTGGTTGACCGCCGACTGGCCGCTTTCCAGGATGCCGTCCAGCGGGATGCGCTCTCCCGGCCGGATGCGAACGAGCTGCCCCACGGCCACTGTTTTGGCGGGCACCTCCAGCCAGCTGCCATCGGGTTGCTGCACGGTGGCCTGCTCCGGCGCCATCGCCAGCAGACCCCGGATCGCATTGCGGGCCCGGTCCAGCGACAGCACCTCGATCACCTCGGCCAGTGCGAACAGGAACATCACCATCGCCGCTTCGGGCCACTGGCCGATGAGGATCGCACCGGTCACCGCAATGGACATCAGCGCGTTGATGTTGAGGATGCCGCTCCTGAGCGCGAGCCAGCCCTTCTTGTAGGTGGGCCAGCCGCCGGTGGCGATGGACACCAGCGCGAGGCCGATCACCGGCCAGGCGGAATCATTCCCCGTGCTGAACGCGACGGCTTCGGCCACGCCGGCGCTCACCCCGGCCACGGCCATCAAGCCCCACTGCCGCTTGCTCACGGAGGGTCTGGCGGATTCCTCGATGTTGGCGTCGCCTGCATCCGGCACGGCCTTCATGCCGATCGAATGCAAGGCGGACTCCAGGTCGGCGGCCAGAACCGTGTGCGACACCGTCAGCTTGCGCTGCATCAGGTTGAAGTCCAGGGACTGGACCCCCGGCATGTGCTGCAGCTTGTCGCGGATCAGGCCTTCTTCCGTCGGGCAGTCCATGTTCTCGATCCGGTAGACGCTGCGCTGCGCACCGCCGGGGACGGATGCTACTGCCTCCGCCGGCGGCAAGTCGACGGCCAGGTGTGCTGCACGGTCAGCTTTCGCTGCATCAAATTGAAATCGAGGCCGTCGATCCCGTCGAGCGAACCCAGCCGCTTGCGGATCAGGCCCTCTTCCGTGGGGCAGTCCATCTTTTCGATGCGGAACGTGTCGGTGCGCAAAGTCGCAGCTGCGGTCCCACCGGGCGTTGCCGCCGGTAGCTGCGCGTCCGCCGGCGGCATGCCAATCTCCGTCAGGGCCCGGACAACTGCGGCCGTGTCCGGCAGCCGGTGGACGACGGTCAGTCGGCGCTGCGGCAGGTCGAATTCCAGTTCCTCGATGCCGGCCATGCCTTGCAAGCGCTCGCGCACCTGCCGCTCCTCATTGCGGCAATCCATCTTCGGCACATGGAAGGTGGATCGGATCGGCAGTTCAACTGCCTGGCGCGGCGTCGCGGGCATGCCCAGGGCTGCGAGCGCATCGATGACCGCAACCGAATCGGGCAAGCGGTGCTCGACCGTTAGGACACGCTGCGCGAGGTCGAAGTGCAAGTCCTCGACGCCGGCGATCTGTCCGAGGCGCGCGCGGATCTGCGCGACTTCGTTCTTGCAGTCCATGCGCGGAACGTGGAAAGCTTCGGTGCGCGTTTCTTCTTGCCGCCCGGGCAGTCCGAGCTCGACGAGCGCCGCGGTCACGGGTGACATGTCGTCGAGCCGGTGCGTCACGGTCAGTCGATGCTGCTGCAGGTCGAACCCGAGTGCCTCGACCCCCGCAATCTGGCCCACGCGCTGCCGGATCTGGCGCTCTTCGCTCGGGCAATCCATCTTCTCGATGTAGAAGACGGTGTCGGTCGCTGGCCGTCCCGCGCCCACCAGGGGCTCGTTGGCCAGTGATTCACATGCGGCGGTACCGCACGATTTTGTGCTGCTGGAATCCATCGCTTGACTCTCCACTTTTCTAGATGAGGGCACGATACACCTTATAGTCGCTTCAGGGTCAAGCGGGCTCCGTGGGTCAGTCGCCTCGGACGCAACCGCACAGGTTCAGCCGCGTTTCGCCGCAGCTCCGGCCTCGGCGCGTCACCCCAGGATCACAGCGTCCCGTAGCTATGGAGCCCGGACAGGAACATGTTCACGCCCAGAAATGCGAAGGTGGTCACCGCAAGGCCCACCAGGGCCCACCACGCCGAAACGTTGCCGCGCAGCCCCTTGATCAGGCGCATGTGCAGCCACGCCGCATAGTTCAGCCAGACGATCAGCGCCCATGTCTCCTTCGGGTCCCAGCTCCAGTAGCCACCCCAGGCTTCAGCGGCCCACAAGGCACCCAATACCGTGGCCACCGTGAAGAAGGCAAACCCGACGGCAATGGCCTTGTACATGACGTCATCGAGCACCTCGAGGGCGGGAAGCCGCGAGGCGATGCGTTGCCGCGCCAGCAGGATGCAGGCGATGATCAGGGAAGACACGCCGAAGTAGACCGTCCAGAAGGCCCCGCCGGTCTCCGCACCGCGCCGGAAGACGAGCGGCTCCAGGCAGAGCGCGGTGCCCAGCAGCCAGAGAGGGGCGAGCTTGTACCAGCGAGTCTCGCCGGCCTGCTGCTTGATCAGGTAGGCGAACGCCACCATCGCTGCCAGGGCGAAAGTGCCGTATCCGACAAAATTGGCCGGCACATGAACCTTCATCCACCAGCTTTGCAGCGCCGGCACCAAGGGCTGGATCTCGTGCTGCTCGCGCACGAGCGTGTACCACAGCAGGAATCCCACCGCCGCACTGACAATCAGCATCGCAAAACCGCCGAGCGCGCGGGTTTCGTACCGGTCCTCAAAATACAGGTAGAACGCCGCTGTCATCCAGCTGAACAGAACGAACACTTCGTAGAGGTTGCTCACCGGGATGTGGCCGATGTCCGGTCCCATCAGGTGGCTCTCGTACCAGCGCACCATCGTCCCGATGAGGGCCATGGTCACGGCTGCCCAGGCGAGACCCGTCCCGAGCCGATCGAATCCGACGGCGCGCGCGGAGAGCATGCCGCCCCAGTAGAAAGCCGTGCTCATGAAGAAAAGCAGGCTCATCCACAGGATTGCTGATTGGCTCGAAAAGAAGTACTTGAGCCAGAAGACCGACTCGGCGCGCTGCAAGTCGCCCTGGTAGGCCACGGCTGCCAGCACCGAAATGATTGCGACGCCGGCGATGAGTGCGCGCAGCGGCCGCCAGAACCAGCCCAGCCAGATCAAAGCCGGCGCCGACAGCAAGAGGATCGCCTTTTCGTAAACGTCCATGTGGGCCGCATACACGGCAAGCGCATAGGCTCCTCCAGCGGCGACGAAGGCGGCGAACAGCCAATCGAGGGCGTTGCGACGCGCGAAGAAGCCCTCATTAAGGGTGAGGGTGTAGGTCTGGGTCGTACTGTTCATTCGGTGCTGCGCGTGTTTTGTTCAGAGGAGGGAGCAGTTGGCTTGCGTGAAGCCTTGCGGGCGTGCTCGAGGATTTCCCTGCCGCCGTTGGCCGCAAACAGGGCCGAAACGATGCCCAGGATGAGGTCCGGCACGTTCGATCCCAACCACAGAACGAGAATTCCGCTGGCAAGGATCGCCATGTTCACGATCGAGTCGTTGCTCGTGAAGATGGCGGACGCCTTGAAGTTGACGTCTTCGCCCTTGTGGCGCTTGAGCAAGCGCAGGCAGTACACGTTGATCGCCGCGTTCACCCCTGCCATCACCATCATGGCCGGCCCGATCGGTGCTTCCGAACCCATGAACCTGCGCATCACCTCGCCGACCAACAGGATCGACAGGCCGATCAGCAGCCACCCGGACAACCGGGCCGCCGCCACCTTGGCGCGCACGCTGCGGCCGACCGCGTAGATGCCCACCGCATAGACCGACGCATCCGCCAGGTTGTCCAGCGCCGCGCCAATCAGCGCGGTCGAGGACGCCCACACACCCACGCCCATTCCGAGCGCGCTTTGTGCCAGGTTGATCAGCAGCACGTACCACAGGATCCTGCGGTCCTGCGCGTTGCTGGACGCGAGGTCCATCGCGGCAAATTCGTCATCGTCGTCGTTCACTATCCGCCCTTGCGCGCCAGTTCCAGCAGGTACTCAGCCACGGAGAGAGACTTGGAATTCGATCCGGCCAGCGAGCCGGATGTGAGCCAGCGGCCATTCACACCGATCGACGGCGTGCCTTCGATGGCGTAGCCGGTCGCCAGCGCGGTAGCCTGCTTGACCTTCGCCACGATGCCGAAGGAGTCCAGCAATTGCAGGAACCGCACACGGTCCACGCCATTGGCCGCAACGAAGGCCCCGATTTGATCGGGCGTATCCAGCTTCTTGCGTTCCGCATGGATGGCCGCGAAGACTTTGGGGTGCAACTGCTCTACGAGGCCCATCGCCTCGATCGCAAAATACAGCTTCTGGTGGATCACGAGGTCCTCCCGAAAGGCCACCGGGATGCGGCGGAACAGAACGTCGCGCGGCAGCTTTTTCTGCCACGCGTCGATCATGGGTTCGAAGGCGTTGCAGTGCCCGCAGCTGTAGGCGAAGAATTCCAGCACCTCCACCTTGCCCGCATCGCGCGTGGGTTGCCGAGACTGCAGGACCAGATAGCTACGGCCTTCCACGGGACGATCCTGCGCAAACGCAGGCATCTTCCATGCGACCAAGGGACCAAAAAGAGATGCGGTTAAAAGTCTTCGTTTCATGAGGATCTGGAGGATGCTGAAGGCATAGGGCCATCGATTAGAAACCATGTAGTCGGTACAAGGTCAAGCGATGCGACTCGCTCGCTGCTCGACAATGGGGAGATTGGGTCGGCTGGAGCGGGCGCTGCCTAGAATGCCCCTCCAGAAGAACTTCCACAACGGCGTTATCCGCAGATGGCCCAACAACAATCTCTCGACGTACTCGTCATCGGCGCCGGCTCCGGCGGCTACATCGCATCGATCCGGGCCGGCCAGCTCGGCCTGAAGGTCGCATGCGTGGAGGCCAATCCCTACGCGGATCCGAAAGGAGAACCGCGCCCGGGCGGAACCTGCCTGAACGTCGGCTGCATCCCCTCGAAGGCGCTGCTGTCGTCGAGCGAAGAATTCGAGAAGATCCAGAAGCACGCCAACGCGCACGGCATGCGCGTCGCGGGCGCCACGATGGACGTGCCGGCAATGATCGCGCGCAAGGACGCGATCGTCACCAAGATGGCGCAAGGCATCGAATACCTGTTCCGAAAGAACAAGGTTGCCTATCTGAAGGGCCGGGCGACGATCCTCGGGCGGGCAGAGGGCGGCTTCAGGGTGTCCATCTCCCGATCCGGCTCGATTGAAGAGGTGACCGCTCGCAACCTGGTGATCGCAACCGGGTCCCTCCCGCGCCAGTTGCCCGGCATAGAAGTGGACAACGTGGACGTTTGCGACAACGCGGGCGCGCTGGACCTGCGCTCGGTTCCGAGCCGCATGGCGATCATCGGGGCCGGCGTGATCGGGCTTGAATTGGGATCGGTCTGGCGCAGGCTGGGTGCGCAGGTCACTGTGGTCGAGGCGCTGCCGCAGTTGTTGCCCATGTGCGATGCGGACGTGGCGCGCGAGATGCTCAAGTTGCTCATGGCGCAGGGCATGGATTTTCACTTTGGCGCGCGGGTGACGGGCCTCGAGCGGGCGAGCGACGGATCGCTGAGCCTCGCCTATGTGGAAGCACAAGGCACAGCCCATTCCGTGGCTTGTGACAAGCTGGTGGTCGCAGTGGGCCGAGTCCCAACGACCTCAGGTCTCGGATTGGAGACTCTTGGCGTGAAGACAACCCAACGCGGCTTCGTGGACGTGGACGCGCAGTGCCGCACGTCGGTCGACGGCGTTTATGCGATTGGCGACGTCGTGCGGGGGCCCATGCTGGCTCACAAGGCTGAAGACGAGGGTGTGATGGTGATGGAGTGCATCGCGGGGCAGGCGGGGCACGTCAACTACGACGCCATCCCGTCGATCATCTACACCAGTCCCGAGGTGGCCTGGGTCGGTCGCACCGAGCAGGAATTGAAGGATGCCGGCATTGCTTACCGGACGGGCAAATTTCCGTTCACCGCCAACGGCCGCGCACTCGGAAACGGCGACACCTCCGGATTCGTGAAGGTCCTGGCCGACCAGAAGACGGATGCCGTGCTGGGCGTTCACATCATCAGCACGCATGCCTCAGAGATGATCGGGGAGGCGACGATGGCCATCGAGTTCAAGGCCTCGGCCGAGGACATCGGCCGAATATCGCACGCCCATCCGACGCTCTACGAGGCCATGCGCGAAGCTTCGCTGGCCATCGGCACCGGAGCGCTCAACCTGTGAAGTTCTCGGCCATGCGCAGCGCTCAAAGGCACCGCCGTCCTGGATCCCAGAGGCGACTATTCCGGTTGCACAGGCAGCCCGCGCTTGTGGCGGCTGGCGAGGTAGAGCCGTTCAATGATGGACACCGTGCTTTCGGACACGGGCCGGCCTTCCAGGAATGCGTCAATCTCGGCGTAGCTGACGCCGAACGCCGACTCGTCGGGAAGCTGGGGACGCAGAGTCTCCAGATCGGCGGTTGGAACTTTGCTGACGAGCTCGGCCGGTGCACCTAGGTGCGACGCGAGCTCGCGAACGCGCCCTTTCGTCAATCCCGAGAGTGGCGCCAGGTCACACGCGCCGTCCCCGAACTTGGTGAAGAAACCCATGAGGGCTTCGGCCGCATGGTCGGTGCCGACGACCAGGCCGCGCCGTGCCCCCGCGACCGCGTACTGCGCGATCATCCGTTGTCGCGCCTTGATGTTGCCGAGGACGAAATCTTCCTGCGAAGCATGCTCGAACGCGTGTCCCGACGCCTTCAGGCTCGCCAGCATGGCATCGGTCGCCGGCTGGATGTTCACGGCAAGGACCTCGTCAGGCTCGATGAACGCCAAGGCCCGCTGCGCATCCTGCTCGTCGGCTTGCAATCCATAGGGCAGGCGCATCGCGACGAACCTGGCGGATGCTCCTTGGGAGCGAGCTTTTGCGACGGCGAGCTGGCATAGGCGGCCCGCCACCGTCGAATCGACTCCTCCGCTGATGCCGAGGACGAAGCAAGCCAGCTGGGACCGGATGAGGTACGTGAGAAGAAAGTCGATGCGGCGCTCGGCCTCCGCTTTGACGTCGAAATGGGATCTCACGCCAAGTTCGCGTGCAATGGCGGTCCGGTCGAGTTGCATGGGTACTCCTGAGTGAAATTTGATGAAGAATCGCACTGGCGCTTCAACCGGGGCCAAAGCGGCTTAGCTTTCTGTTTTGGATTGATTGGGACTGTTGTCGTCGCGGCATTGGGGCCCAAAGTGACCCCCACGATAGCCGCCATCTTCATGGAAATGCCGAGCCTGAGTTGAGCAGCGCTTGACATTGGAGTCGCTGCAGGGTTTCTAATCTGTGATCGTACCCCGCACGAAAGAGGCAGAAGCATGCATCAACAAGCAATCGTTCCTGACGACAGCGAAACGTACGCATACCTCATCCGCCAGTTCGGGCGCAGCACAGACCAAAGTCCCGAGCAGCGCTGGCCATGGCTGATGGCAGCACACATCATGGGACAGCAGCGCCTGGGCCTGCATCTGCACAGTCACCTGATGATGCTTCGACTCGCTGCGGCTGAACGTGACTGGCCGGAGGCTGCCGGCCAAGTGTTGCGGCTCCTGCTGGTGCCCCTGGGAAATGGGACGGGCAGGCTCCCATTGGGCAACGTCGGAAGGGCCACGGTCAGTGCCTTTGAGCCCATGCCAGTGGCTATGCCATTGCGCCGGCTCATTGAAGAAGCCCGCGAAGCGGTCGGGGTGCCATCGTCGCCCCCAAGACCGGCAGACTGAGTTCAAAAATGAAAATGAAAATATTCATCGCCACGATGGCCGCCTCTGCGGTACTGCTTGGCACCGCGCTGCTTTACAGCACAAGCTCCAGCAAGGCACCGGAAGCGACGTTCGTTCTTCTCGATGGATCCTTGAGAACGGCCAATGACTTTCGCGGGAAGGTCACGTTGGTCAACTTCTGGGCCACGAGCTGCGCCACCTGCGTGGCAGAGATGCCGATGATTGTGCGGGCTCATGAGAAGTACCGTTCACGCGGCTACGAGACCCTTGCTGTCGCCATGAGCTACGACCCGCCGAGCTATGTCGTCAATTTCGCCAGCACCCGCAAGCTGCCGTTCGCTGTTGCCCTGGACAACACCGGTGCTGCGGCAAAGGCCTGGGGGGACGTGAAGGTTACACCGACGACCTTCGTTGTGAACAAGCGCGGCAATATCGTCAAGCGGTACGTTGGCAAGCCGAACTTTGACGAACTTGACAAGCTGATCGAAGAATTGCTTGCCGAGACCTGAGCGCGGTCCGACCCCATGATTCGCACCGAGGGCGGTGCAAAGTCGTTCATCCTGATCCTATGACGCACGTGGTCACTGAAAACTGCATCCGATGCAAATACACGGACTGCGTGGACGTGTGTCCTGTAGATTGCTTCCGCGAAGGCCCCAACATGCTGGTCATCGCGCCGGACGAATGTATCGACTGCGGCGTCTGCATTCCGGAGTGTCCGGCAGATGCGATCTTCGGTGAGGACGATGTGCCGCCGGGGCAGCATGATTTCATAAAACTGAACGCCGAACTCGCTCAAGCGCCCGGTTGGCGCCCCATCGTTCGCACGGTCCTTCCATTGCCGGATGCCGATATTTGGAATGGCAAAGCCAACAAGAGGGAAATGCTGGAGCGAAAGTGGCCTGCCGGCGGCTGACGGTGCTGCTGACATACGACGGCGGTACATCGCTTATCGCCACTGCCAGCCTCTCCAAACCGCAATGCCTACAATGGCGAGCTTCAAAAAGAGGAATTGCTCCGAGCCAGTCTTCGTTCTGGCATTCAAGAATACTTAAGGGCATCAATGCAAACAACTGTGCCTACGGGTCAACGAGTCAAGGCGCTCGCAGCCCAAGCTACGGAGTTCAAGCAACATAGCGATAACTGCTCGGGACAGAGCGAAACCTGGAGCGAGCTAAATCTGGACAAGTTTGCTCAGATGGTTGTTGAAGAATGCGTCAGCGCAATTGAGCAGCACTGCTTAGGAGTTGATCAGAATTCGATCAACGTCAATTCGTTAAAGATCGCCTTACGTGCTCATTTTGGAGCTCAATAGCCATAGTCTGTGGCGACGAAGTTGGCGACCTGCGAACGTGACACCCGAAGAAGGTGACCTTTCGCCGGCGCAAAAGTCCCATGGCTCGTCTTCTTTGCTTTGAGTGCTGGCAAGCATGCTTCACAAAACTCTGCATGCCACTTGCATCCGCCAAAGGCCCATGTCGATATTGGCCGCGTTCGCGAGCGGGATGTCAGAGCGACGCGACGGCTGAGCGCACCTCATCCACGCTCAAAATCTCGGACAGCACTACCGGCGGCCTGCCGTTTTGATAAAGCACATACAGCGGCACGCCATTCCGGCCCAACTGGCCAAGGGCGGCGGTGATGGCCGGGTCGCGCCGTGTCCAATCGGCCCGCACCAACGCGACGTTCTTGGCTGACAGGTCAGCCATCACCGCTGGGTTGGCCAACGTGGTCTTCTTGTTGTACTGGCAAGTGACGCACCAGGCCGCGGTGAAGTCGACAAACACAGGGCGACCGGTTGCCAGGATTTGCTCAACGCGTCCCGGCTCCCAGGCTTGCCAGGAACCTTCGCTGGCAGCAGCCGTGGCCGGCCGGGCATCGACTGCTGTGATGTTCTGACCCGCGTGCCACATCAGCAGCGCGAGCACGACGAATGAAATGCCACCCACGATGCGCCGCGAACGCCCGATCAGCGTGAGGGACCAGATCACCATGCTCATGGCGACCAGCAGCACCAACAGCGAAGCTGCCCCATCGATTCCGCTTTGTTGGCCCAGTACCCACAGCAGCCAGGTCACTGTTGCGAACATCGGAAAGGCCATGAACTGGCGCAGTGTCGCCATCCATGGGCCTGGCCTAGGCAGTAACTTGGCCACGGCGGGAATCCAGCCGGCGGCAAGGTAGGGCAAGGCCATGCCGAAGCCGAGGGCGGCGAACACGAGCAAGGCCTGCGGCGTCGGCAGCGTGACAGCTAGGCCGAGAGAAGCACCCATGAATGGCGCGGTACACGGCGATGCGATCGCCACGGCCAGCACTCCCGACAAGAATGAGTTGACCACTGGATGCCTGCTCTCCAGGGTTGCCAGCTTGTTCGGCAGGAAGGCGCCGAACTCGAATACTCCGGCGAGATTAAGTCCGATCACCGTGAATAGCGCCGCCAGCGTGGCGACCACGAGCGGGGTCTGCAGCTGAAAGCCCCACCCAAGCTGCTGGCCCGCCGCGCGCAGGCCGACCAGGAGGGCGCCGAGCAACACGAACGACACGACCACGCCAGCCGAAAACGCCAGCCCGCTGACGCGATGGCCGCGCCTATCGTCGGCATGGCGCGCGAAGCTCATCACCTTGATCGCCAGCACGGGGAAAACACAGGGCATGAGGTTGAGAATCAGGCCGCCCAGCAGAGCACCCAGGAGCGCTGCCGCGAAGGTAAGAGACATAGCAGATGCTGGCTGGCTCAGGCTGTTGCGCCGCAACGCCTCCTCCAGCGCGGGGGACACGCCGGGTGCGGCGGCCACCTGCGGCCATTGGCCTATGACTTGGGCCTCCGTGCGCCAACCCTTGTCTCCCAGGGTCAGCACCAAAGGCATCAGCGCCGGGCTCTCGCTGCGCTGGGCTGACAAGGGCACAACGGCGTTCCAGACCTTGCCGTCCCAGGATTGCGTGACCGGCGCCGCAGTCTCGATCACCTCCTTCGTCTCCGGGAAGAATCCAAGCACCTTGCCCTGCGCCTCAGCCGGCAAACCGGGCACGCTGACCTTGAGCATTTTGCCGTCGATCCGAACCGTCCCGGCGCCGGGGAGCGGGCGGGGTTGTGCCTGGAAGCTGGCATTGAAGACATTCGCGTACAGGGCTGTGGCACTGCGCGCGGGAATCTTGAGTGCGAATTCGCCCTCTTCGGGGACGCACTCCTGCCGGCATATCAGCCACTGCGCCTTCAGCTTGATTTCCAAGTCACCGCCCAGGAGCGAAGGCTTGAACTGCGGCGTGACGGTGAGTGGCACGGGCAAAAGTACCGTGCCGCTGTAGCCGTAGTTAGCCAGATTTCCGATCGGGTACTTCTTCGGTATCGGCCAGGCAATCTCGCCAGCCTCCACGCCCGGCGGTAGCGTCCACGTCAACTGGGTGGGGAGGCCGGAGTCGCCGGAGTTCTTCCAGTATGTGTGCCACTCGGGCTGGTGGGCCAGTTGCAGTCCGACCCACAACGCCTTGCCGGGCTCGACGCCTTCGGGCGCATGGGCCAGCAACTCGGCCCGCGCGCGCTCGGTCGTGACCACGCTTTTGAGCGGTTGCGCTTCAACCCGCAGAGCGAATGCACTGCCGAAGATCAGGAGGACGGCACAGGCCAGTCGCGCGACGGCCAAGGGCGCACTTTGGGCAACGGATTCAATGTTTGCGATCATGGATTTCTCTCGGGAGCCGGTCGGCAGCGTCAAAGTTTCCCATCTCACTCACTGCGGGTAGGCCGCTTTGAGCTCCCGATTGACCAGGGCTTTGAGCTGTTCATCGCCAAAATCCTTCAACGGCTTTCCGTTGACGAAAAATCCTGGCGTGCGGGTGACATTCAGGATCTTGGCATCGGCCATGTCCTGTTCGATGTTGGCAAGGACCTCAGCCGAGCCGGCGTCCTCGCGGGCTTTCCTGAGGTTCAGTCCGGTGCCGTCCACGATGGACCAAATCAGATCGGGCCGGGGGTCGTGGTCAGCGCCCCAGGTCCGTTGTGCGTTCAGCAAGGCGCGGTTCACCGGCCAGAAAAGACCTTGAAGCCGGGCCGCCTCGAGCACTTTGACAGCCGTGTCGGCGCCGGCATGGAACGGCGTGTACCGCACGACCAGTTGAACCTTGCCGGGGTTGCTGTCCACGATATCTTTCACCAGAGGATAGAAAGCCCTGCAAGTCTCGCAGGCCGGATCAAAGAACTCGACGATCCGGACCTTGGCCTGTGCCGAGCCATACGTCGGTGAATGCGGGCGATTGAACACCGAGTCACTTTGGCGGGCGAGTTCGCCAAGCCGTTCGTCCTCCATCCGGTCGTACAGGTACACGCCCAAGCCGAACAGCAGGATCACGGCCATGGCCGAAATCAGAAGAATTCGCTGCCGGTTCATTGGGACCCACCTTTCCTGGTCGCCAGTAGCAACAAAATAATGATGATGCTGAAGGAAGCCAGCGAGAGCATTGGGATGGTGACCAGGCCGCCCAATTCCAGGCTGACCTCGGCGCAGGACGGGCCCTTACCGCACGGCTGCAGGCCTTTTGGGATGTAGCCCGAGTACAGCAGCCAGTGGTAGAACGCCGCAAGCCATCCCGCGCCCGCCAGCGGCATGGCGTATTTGATGCCTCCTGAATCTTGCGAGTAGAGCCCGATGGCGAGGATTGGCACCAGAGGGAACATTGCGATGCGCTGATACCAGCACAGCACGCACGGCTCCAGCTTCATGATTTCGCTGAAGAACAGGCTGCCGAGGGTCGCGACGAACGCAACCAAGAAAGCCATCAGCAAGAGGGACCACTGCGGCGATGGAATGTTGGTGCGGCGAGGAGGGGGGTCTGAAAGACTAATTGGCATGGGGGGATTGCATAGGCTTGATTCAAGCCGTGGAGGGAAAGGCCTTGCCAGCAAATACGCTATGGCTCCGAGCGTCACAGCGCCCAACAACAGAACGGAGATCAGGCTGATAAAAATGGCTGTTTCGTTGTGAGCGCCCATTTGACACATTAAAGTCGGTTCAGGGTCAAGCGCCGCCCGCATCAATTGTGCTCTACAGCGATGCGTTAGAGCGCTCGCAGGCGTCGCCCAAAGTAAGTGGCGAGTTGGCGCGCTTTAGCCTGGCACCCCAGCAGGAACGTGGAGCGCTGCGATCAGCGGACAACGAACCTTGCCTTTCGCTTTTTCGCACTGGCCGATCAAGTTGTTCAACACGCGCTCGATCCGTTGCAGATCGATCAGCTTCGCGCGGACGTCTACCAGCTTCTCCTGCGCTTTCATCCGGGCCTTGGCGCAACTCGAACCATCCTCGAGTGCGAGGAGCTCGGCGATCTCGTCAAGGCTGAAGCCCAGCCGTTGCGCGGACTTGATGAAGGCGACGCGAGCCAGATCACTTCCGGCATACCGTCTGATGCCGCCCACGGGGCGATCGGGCTCGGGCACCAAACCCTTGCGCTGGTAGAAGCGGATGGTTTCAACGTTGACCGAGGCGGCATTGGCCAAGGCGCCAATGGTGAGGAAATCGGCCGGGCTGGACATGACTTGACTCCGTACTTTGGTACGGAGGTAAGCTTAGTCCATGAACAAGGAGCTTGTCACTCGCATGCCCCGGTCCGGGGGCCGGGCACTCATTGCCGGCGGGCTCGCCGCTTTGTTGGCTTCGGCGTGCTGTCTGGGTCCTCTGGTGCTGGTGCTAGTAGGGATCTCGGGCGCGTGGATCAGCAACCTTGCAGGACTCGCGCCCTATCAGCCGATCTTCGTGGCCGCTTCAGTGGCGGCACTGTTCTATGCCTGGCGGCAGATCTGGCGCCCTGTCGCGTGCGCGCCGGACCAGGTCTGCGCCGTCCCGCGCGTCAATCTGGCCTACAAGCTCCTCTTTGCCCTTGCTGATCTGGTTGACCGTCAAGGGGGCAGCTCACGAAACGGAAAAAATCGTACGCTAAGCCTTGTCGTGCCAATCTAGCACGATGATTGACATGCCGAGGAGGTGTTCATTGAACACCTCCTTTTCTTCACCCGGCGCAGCACGAAAGCTGCTTCACGTCCTTGCTGAAGGTTTGCGCCGCGAGCTTCAGTCCTTCGACCATCGTCAGGTAGGGGAATAACTGGTCAGCCAGTTCCTGCACCGTCATGCGGTTGCGGATGGCGAGCACCGCCGTCTGGATCAGCTCGCCCGCTTCCGGGGCCACCGCCTGTACGCCGATGAGCCGTCCGCTACCTTCCTCGATGACCAGCTTGATAAAGCCGCGTGTGTCGAAGTTGGCAAGCGCACGCGGCACGTTGTCCAAGGTCAAGGTGCGGCTGTCGGTCTCGATCCCGTCGTGATGCGCTTCTGCCTCGCTGTAGCCCACGGTGGCGACCTGCGGGTCGGTGAACACCACCGTCGGCATCGCGGTCAGATTGATGGCAGCATCCCCGCCTGTCATATTGATCGCCGCACGGGTACCGGCGGCCGCTGCCACATAGACGAATTGCGGCTGGTCAGTGCAGTCGCCAGCGGCATAAATGTGTGGCGTACTGGTGTGCATGCCTTTGTCGATGACGATGGCCCCTTGCGCATTGACGGCTACCCCCGCCGCTTCCAATGCCAGGCTGCGCGTGTTTGGCGTCCGGCCGGTAGCGACCAGCAGCTTGTCGGCACGCAGTTCACCGTGTCCCGTGGTCAGTACGAATTCGCCGTCCACATGGGTGATTTGGCTGGCTTGCGTGTGTTCCAGTACCTTGATTCCTTCGGCACGGAAGGCGGCCGTAATGGCCTCGCCGATGGCAGGGTCCTCGCGGAAGAACAGCGTGCTGCGCGCCAGGATCGTGACCTGGCTGCCCAGCCGGGCGAAGGCTTGCGCCAGTTCCAGCGCCACTACCGACGATCCGATCACGGCCAGGCGTTCGGGAATAGCGTCGCTGACCAGGGCCTCGGTCGAAGTCCAGTAGGGCGACTCTTTCAAGCCTGGAATCGGCGGCACGGCCGGGCTGGCACCCGTGGCGAGCAGGCACTGGTCGAACGCCACCACGTGTTCGCCGCCATCGTTCAAACGGACGACAAGGCTCTGGTTGTCCTTGAAACGCGCTTCACCGTGCAGCACAGTGATGGCCGGGTTGCCGTCCAGGATGCCTTCGTACTTGGCGTGGCGCAGTTCATCGACGCGGGCCTGCTGTTGGGCCACTAGCTTCCTGCGATCAATCGCAGGCACAGTTGCTGCGACCCCGCCGTCGAACGGGCTTTCACGGCGTAAATGGGCGATGTGGGCGGCGCGGATCATGATCTTGGACGGTACGCAGCCGACATTGACGCAAGTGCCGCCGATGGTGCCGCGCTCGATCAGCGTGACCTTTGCGCCTTGCTCGACGGCCTTCAGCGCCGCCGCCATTGCAGCGCCGCCGCTGCCGATGACGGCGATATGCAACTGGCGCTCGCCGTCGCTGCCCTTATCGGCGGTTCCCATCCAGCCGCGTACCTTGTCGTGCAGTCCGGTGCGGTTGTCCGTCGATGAGGTATCAGCGAGCGTCGCCCTGTAGCCGAGTCCGGCCACGACGGCAGTCAGTGCGTCTGATGCGGTACCGGGGTCAAGGTCGAGCTGGGCCGCGCCCTTGGCGTAGGACACAACGGCAGACTGCACGCCAGGCACCTTCTCCAAGGCTTCCTTGACGTGCACTGCGCACGAGTCGCAGGTCATGCCGGTGATTTTTAGATGGGTCATGCAATAGATCCTTTACCGTTTGTGGCACCAGACAATGGCGTCAGATGTACTGCGGTGCCGTTTGCAGTCGCTCACTGCTTGATGCTGGACGGATAGCCCGCGTCCTCGGTTGCCTTAGTCAGCTTCTGCACGCTGGTCTTGGCATTATCGAAGGTGACGACCGCTTCGCGTTTCTCGAAGGTCACGTCAACTTTACTGACGCCTTCGACCTTGGAAATCGCCCTCTCGACGGTGATCGGGCAGGTGGAGCAGGTCATGCCCGGTACGGATAGCGCGACGGTCTGGGTAGCGGCCCACACGGGTGCAACAGCGGCAACGAGGGCGAGGGAGGCAAACAGTTTTTTCATGGCGAACTCCTGTGATCAATAGAAAAATGGCATGACGTAGGGAAATCCGAGCGCGACCAGCACCAGCGCAGCCACGACCCAGAAAATGAGCTTGTAAGTCGCTCGCACCTGGGGAATCGCGCACACATCCCCTGGTTTGCAGGCTTGCGCCGGGCGGTAGATGCGCCGCCAAGCGAAGAAAAGCGCCACCAGCGCCACGCCGATGAAGATGGGGCGATAGGGTTCTAGGATCGTCAGGTTGCCGATCCATGCTCCGCTGAACCCCAAGGCGATCAGAACCAGCGGCCCCAGGCAGCAAGCCGAGGCAAGAATGGCGGCTAACCCGCCGGTGACGAGCGCCCCGCGCCCGTACTGTGGTTCCGACATGCGTTTGTCCTTTTGAGTTTGGAATGGATAGCGTAACCTTACTTCCGTAGTCATGTACGGAGTCAAGCGATATGCAAACTATTTTTGAGAATCTGACCATTGGCGTTTTCGCCAAGGCAGCCGGGGTCAACGTGGAGACCATCCGGTTCTATCAGCGCAAGGGCCTGCTACCGGAGCCGGACAAGCCTTACGGCAGCATTCGTCGCTATGGCGAGGCGGATGTGATGCGGGTGCGGTTTGTGAAATCGGCCCAGCGGTTGGGCTTTAGCCTGGATGAAATCGCCGAATTACTCAGATTGGACGACGGCGCCCACTGTGAGCAAGCCAGTAGACTGGCGGAACACAAGCTTAAGGACGTACGCGAGAAGATGGCCGACTTGGCACGTATGGAGTCGGTGCTGTCCGAACTTGTGCGCGCCTGCCATCTGCGGCAGGGAAATGTTTCCTGCCCGTTGATTGCGTCGCTACAGGGGGGTGCAAGCCCGGCTATGCCTTAGCGTACGATTTTTCCGTTTCGTGAGCAGACCCCGTCAAGTTGCTACCGTCCGAAGTGCTGGTGCCATGCCGTCTTCTGGCCGATGAATGGATGCGGGCGGAAGGTGCCAAACCGCGAAGCCGATTCGGGGCCGTGCTGATCGTGCCTCTGTGGCTGGCCATGGGAGCGGCAATGTGGTTCTGGCTCAAGTCGCATCTGTAGGTTGTCTTTGATGGCGCATTGAACGGCCTGGGCGTGTCGGCGCAATGCGCCGCCGGGCTTTCCGGGCTACGCCCCGTGCCGCCTTTGTCGTCACGGCCATTCGGCTCCAGTCCCTCACGCACCTACGCGCCTGCGGCGCTGCGCGCTTTGCTTGCCTCCAGGGGAAAGCCCTGCGGGCTATCCCCGCCGCGCTGCGCTTGGCGCCCCTTGAACACCGCCGAACCGGCTGCACCGGATCGGCCCGCCTTGCCCGGCCTGCGCCTACGGCTGGGCCGCTGCTGCTGCGAGCTGGCTTTCAGCCTCGCTCATCAATACCGCCGTGCTGCATTCGAGCGCGCCGGCGATCTTGAAGATGATCGCCAGCGTGGGCATGTGTTCGCCGCGCTCGACCTTGCCCATGTGCGAACGCTCGATGCCGGCCAGGTGTGCCAGCGATTCCTGCGCGATCCCTCGTTCCGTCCGTAGCGCGCGCACCGCCGCGCCGAAGGCTTGCGCCAGTTCGGCATCGAAGGTGGTGGCACCGGCCGGGCGGCCAGGTTGGACGGATCGCTTCTGCATGGACAGAAGCGTCAAATCGCAGGACAATTAAAACCACGTTATCTTTAACTCAGTGCCCAAAAATCGCTGTTCCGTGCTTTTACGGAAATCCGCATTTACGGATTTCCACAGAACCGGGGAATCGCATCCGTGTCTTTCCGGCTTCCTGCAATTGCGCTTCTGCGCTTTCGTTCTTCTACGGATGCGATGGCTTGTGCATCCGTGTTTCCACACGCATGCACGGTTCCGTGGGAGTTCTGCCCATGACCCT